>CAMVUM010000007.1 GCA_947170725.1 uncultured Prevotella sp. | reverse complement strand
GCCACAAATTTAACACTTTCCAGAAAATTCCATCCACCGTAATTTCGGCTTGAGCCAGATCGGATCTATCCATATTCTAGGTTTCCCACTAAAAAGTTGTAAAGCGGAATTTAATCGTTCTTCTAATATGAACGAAGTACGAGTCATTTTTTCAGCCGTGCCTTTATCTGTACTCAAATAATGTTGGTTGAAATATAAATTTAAATGTTTTCGAAGTTTTTCTTCAAAATCTTGTATTCCGCTATACATAGAATACATACATTTTTGTTGAACAACATTGTTTCTAAAATTCTGAACCTTTTGATATTGCTCAATATCTAATTTACTAGGATTTAAAGCTGCATCATTAAAATAGAACATGATTTCCATATTCTTTTGTTGAAATGCTCGTTCATAGGCTATGTTAAATTCTTCTTCCGTTCCTGATTCTGCACATTCTGTTGGCGTTCCAAACTTTGTGTACATAATGCCTATGAATAAATCATATTTATCTTTGATTTGGGAATTAATTACATCTTGGCCTCCATTTCCTAGTCCCGGATGGACATAATTTTCCCATCGAAGAGATTGATGGATAAACCATAAGCCGTTCCAATCCCTACATTAATTTCGGGATTTTTTCCACATATTTCTCGTTCTTCAGCAGTATCTCCTGGAGATGCAATAAAGCATCTAATAATTTTTTTATCTTCCATTGAAGATAATATTAATTTTATTCATGTTTCTTATAATTCTCTACCTGTTCCAATACTTTCAGGAATACCTCTTCGTCCCATTGAGGAGGATACCCCTCTTTGTAGAGAAGATATGTAAGTTGGCTGGCAAGTTTGCTTTTCAGGTTGTCATTATTCAGCCAATCAGCATAAATAGCAGTATCATCTATCAAGGTCTTGATTTTCTTTGCCAACTCTATACATTTCTCATCCGCATATTCAAAGCTATGTTTGTCTCTGACTTCGACAAGAACGTCAAAAAACGCTTTTTCCTCGAAAGTGATACCTAAAACTTTGAATCTTTCGCTATCAGCTTTTAGCTCTTTCAGAATGCTCATCAACTTGTTCGAGAGTCCATTGATTTTGTATGAAACAATGTCACACACATCATTTACTACGTTCTGAGTCACTTCGTTGGTAAATGTCAGCTTATCCCGTGTATTATAGGCATCTATTGTATCTTCAAGCATCTTCTGGAAATGCTCGGCTTGTATCTTGTTTGTCCGGCTATATGCTCTGATGGCTTTAGCGACAAGTTTACATAGAATCTGGAACTTGGTGAATGGCATCTTTATTTCATCCACCTCTTTAGAAAATGAGTCGCTGAAAATATTTTCTTCAACACCTTCATTCATTACACGTTCCACTCCACTGGCAAGGATTGCTTCTTGAACCAATTGTTCTACATGCCTGTTCATGCTTTCTGTATCGTGTTCGGTAGCGGTCATTTTAGTCACGTATGAGCAGATACCCATAAAACATTGACTCCATGCTACTTCATCTTCTGTTAGAATGCCGGCAGGATTACAGATATTATAGGCAGAGCGCAGACGTTTGACATGTTCTTTGAAAAGTTTGAGGAAGGATACCTCTCCTTTCCGTTCAACACTGTTGGCAAGGATATATTCTGCCGCTTCCTGAATGAACTGAAGTCGGGCAAGGTCGTTGTTTCCGAAAAAACGGTCAAATACCAATCCGGACAATTTCTCTTGCAATAGTTGCAATTCGTTTTGTAATACTTCATGTGCGATTTCCAAATCCTCCTGTTGTACGACTTCACCACCATACTTTTTCATGGCTTTCTTCATCTCCTCCCGAATGCCTATGTAGTCGATGATAAAACCACACTCTTTTGTGCCGAATTTACGGTTTACACGCGAAATGGTCTGAATAAGCGTATGTTTCGACAATGGCTTGTCATTATAAAGCATCGTAAGACAAGGGACATCAAATCCTGTAATCCACATATCCACATTGATGGAGATATGAAAATTTGATTTTTCCGATTTGAACTCATTATCAAGAAATTTACGATAGTCTTTATCTCCAAGCAGATTGTAAAATTCCTTTTCATCGTCCTTATCTCTGGTCATAACCATATTGACAAATGCGATGTCATTCAGCTTGTTCTTTTCGTCCGCTGTCAATATAAGTTCGTTCAATGCTTTCTTTTTCTCGAACCATTCGGGCTGCATCTCCCGCATGATTTTATACAACTTGAATGCTATCTTACGGTCTGCGCAAGTAATCATAGCCTTTTGCAGACGGTCGGTCGTTTCTGTACGGCGTTTGTAATCTTCGATAATGTCTTTGGCAACACGGCGCAAGACATCTTCATCGCCGATAATCACCTCCATGCTTGACATGGCAGCCTTGCTCTTGGCAATATCCTCCAGCGTTGCACCCTCATCCGCACATAGGCGGTAATACTCTTCTACTTTTTCCGCCTGTTCTTTATTGAGGAACACTCGAGCCAATCGAGGGTCATATTTAATTGGGACAGTGATACCGTCATCCTCCGATTCCTTCATCGTATACTGGTCTACTACCTTTCCAAATACATGTATGGTTTCATCGATAGGAGTTCCCGTAAAACCGACATAAGTGGAATTCGGCAACGCATCCCGCAGATACTTGGCAAATCCGTATGTAATTTTCGCTCCTATCTTATCAGCCTCCCCTTCAGTTTGTATGGAGAGTTTCGAGCCGATATTATTTTGGGAGCGATGGGCTTCATCACTCAAACAGATGACATTGGAACGGTCTGTTAATAGACCTGTTGTTTCTGCGAATTTCTGAATTGTGGTAATATAGACCCCGCCAGTCTTGCGCATACTCATCTCTTCTGCAAGTTCCTTTCTTGTTTTAAAGACTTTTACAGCTTCGTCTTCAAGATATTGTTTCGAGCGACAGAATAGTTTCCCTGTCTGTGTTTCCAAATCCTCCCTGTCTACTATGATGAGAATAGTCGGGCTACCCAGTTGCTTCCTGCATCGCAAAGCCAGTTGGCGGGCAAGGAACAGCATGGTATATGTTTTTCCACACCCTGTGGCTCCGAAATATGTACCGCCCTTACCATCACCTCCGACAGAACGCAAATGATTCAGGATATGATCCCGCAGTTTGCGTGTAGCAAAGAACTGCGGATAACGGCATACAATTTCAGTCGTGTCGTCTTCTTTTGTAGGATCTGGAAAATAAACATAATCCCGTAATATCTCCAATATGCGTTCCGGCGACAATGCCCCGCGAATGAGTGTACGAAGCGTGTCAAGACCTTTTCCGGCTTTGTCTTCATTATTTATCTTCTTCCATTCGTAGAAAAATTCAAAAGGCGTGTATGTCGAACCCAAAGCATTCTTTGCTCCGTCACTTATTACTGCCAATGCGCAATATTTCAGCAATGCCGGAATATCTCGCATATAGCGCGTGCAAATCTGCGTATGTGCATCGCGTATAGTAGCGTTTTGTTTGGTTGGATTTTTCAATTCGATGATGCAGACGGGTATGCCGTTTATGAAAAGCAATATGTCGGGACGGCGATTTTCACGTCCCTGTTCCATAACAAACTGATTGACACAACGGAAAATATTATGGTCTGGATGCTCGAAGTCAATGTATTCCAAACGAAACGGATTATCCCGACCATCGCTATATGCAAAATCATACCCGTCACGATAGAGCAAAAAAGCATTCCGAAGAGCATAATAGTCATTCTGTCCGCCTGTATTGCGCAGGTTAGCGATGATACTGTCCATCTCGGAGGTGGTCAAATTCTTGTCTTTGTATTGACCGGCGAGAAAATTCCTTAAGTCCTCTTCAATGAGTGGATCAGTATATTTCCTGTGAATGTCATCACCAAATGTATATTGCCAGTGTGCCTCTCGGAGAAGCTCGATGGTTGCTTCCTCGAATTGACTTTCATAATATTTCCCTTTATTAGTCATAATCGTTGCTGTTTAAGAATGTATGACATGTTGAAGCAATGCCGGACAAATTTCGCATGAAAGCCGGTTGGCTTCTTCGGCTATTTGTTTTGCTTCGTTAGCACATTTGTATATATTGACGATAGCTTGTTGCAACTCAATAGGAAGCAATGGAATTTCAATATCAATAAATCTATCCCAATCCAAATTTGCCCTAACGCTTGAATCACTATAAAACCAACCCAATCTATCCATTTCCGGATTTTTGAATATCATCATAAAATATTCAGGGAGAATAGGTTCATTTTCATCAAGAACGAAAGTTGTATAAGCAGGCGATATTAGAGCAGGAGCATCTTTATCGTATAATGCTATACGAATACATTTATCTCTGCCAGTCTGCATACCACTAAATGCAAACTGTCCTTTTCTAATAACCTTATATTTGTTTGTATTCATAGTATCCATTGAGGCGATTGTCGGCATAAAAACTTTATTGTTATTTAATCCCAAAACATCATAGGGATAGCCTTCTTTGTTTATGGCATCTACAACTTTTATGGCATTACCAATGCGATATCTATCTGCATTATTCTTTTTCGCCTTTTGAATATAGCTTTGGCAAACCTGCATAAGCGGAGCTGCCTTAGCCTCATTCTGTTCTTTGATTTCCCGGAATGCTTTCCACGCATTCACAACTTTCTGCTGTTCGGCAGGAGATGGTAACGGAATTTCAATGTCAAGGAAGCGTGACCAGTCCAAGTTAGCTCGAACACTGGAATCGCTAATGAACCAACCATAACGATCACTTTCGGCACGATTAAAATACATGAAAAAATATTCTGGCAAGATTTCCTTTTCATCATTGATGATAAAAGTTGTATATGCCGGAGAAATTAAAGCCGGTTGTTCATCGCCGTATAATCCAATACGAATACAAATGTCACGTCCTGTCTGCATACCACTAAACACAAACATTCCTTTTGTGATAACTTTATACTTGGCAATATCAACTCCATCCAAATTTGCAACTGTTGGCATAAATGTTTTGTCTCGATTTATACCTATTACCGGATAATTATTACCTGCTGTATTCCTTTCATCACACTGCTCAATGTAATCTCCTAGCCGAACCCATTTTACATTACCAGCCACCATATCACTCCTCCTTTCCATATTGTTCCAAGAAGAAACGTTTTTGCTTCTCTATCTCCCTGCTTAGTTCTTCCTCCGTCGGCATATAAGCCATATATTTAGCGGCAAAAAGTTGCTCGCTACCGTTAAGTACTGAGTATTTTGCCAAGACCTTATCGGTCTCGGTGCAAAGCAGTATGCCTATTGTGGGATTATCACTATCGTCTTTTACAAGGTCATCGTACATCCTAACATACATATCCAACTGCCCCACGTCTGCATGTGTAAGAGGGTGTGTTTTAAGTTCCAACAACACGTAGCGTTTGAGTTTGATGTTATAGAATACAAGGTCGATATAAAAGTCGCCTGTGTCCGTAGAAATGTGTTTCTGCCTATCGACAAACGCAAATCCACGTCCCAATTCCATGATAAATTGTTGCAGATGATCTATTAAGGCTTGCTCCAATTGGCTTTCGTCATATTTGCAGTCTTTACGGAATCCCAAGAACTCGGCAACTACCGAATTCTTTATATACTCCAATGGATCATTTGCTTCGACATCCGGTGCTGGCAATGCCAACCCCTCCCTTACGCAAGCCATTCGGCGGCCATAGTATTGTGTGCCTATGTTGCGGTTAAGTGTTCTCACACTCCACATCTGTTCCGAAGCCTCTTTTACATACCACTCTCTGGCCTTAGGGTCTGCAACCTGTATAATCGAGCGGAAGTGCGACCAAGTCAGATTGTGAACACGCGTGTTCACAATCTCCAAATCACTGAAACACAGATAAAATTGGCGAAAATAATCGAGATTTCGCTTGCTGAATGTATTGCCGTATTTAGGCATCAGTTGTTCTGCCAATGTTTTAATCAACCGAGTACCATACTGCGCACGAGCTTCTCCATGCTGTTCTTCTTCCACTATACGTCGTCCGATATGCCAATAAGTAAGTACCGTAATTTGATTGGCTGCCGCGTATGCCTGTTGACGGCCTTGTTCAATAATACTCCGAATATCAGAAACCAGTTTATCAGTTGTCACATATTGCAACTTATTCTTTTCCATACCCTAAAATTTTGAAAGCGTTTACTAGTTCCGTTTCGTTTGCATCCCATCTCTTCTTCAATTCATCAAATTTACAACTCATTTCGGAAAGAGCAGATTGATAGTCTATTTCTGTATCGCGGTCAATGAACTCAATGTATCTGGAGGGTACGAGGGAATATCCCTTTTTTTGAATTTCGTCACGATGCGCAGCATAGTACAATTCCGGCTCGGCATACTCAACAAAATTCTCGGTTTGCCAGTTGAAGTATATTTGACGTACTCTGTCTATTGCTGTTTCTGACAAACGGACATATTTCTTCTCGTATATATTGTTATTCCAAGTCCGCAAGTCTATGAAAAGAATTTCACCTGTACGGTCGCGAAGTTGTCTGCCATGCCATGAACCGCCTTTCTTGTTATTGTTCAAAATCCAAAGAGTAACGGATATATCGGTTGAATAGAACATATTTCGTGGTAAAACGATAATAGCTTCTACTTTGTCGCTTTCGATTAGCTGTTTGCGTATTCCCTGCGTATCGCTATCATCCAAAGCACCATTAGCAAGCAGGAATCCTGCAATTCCACGACTGACATTCAATTTATTCAGGATGTGAAGAATCCACGCATAGTTGGCATTGCTGGTAGGAGGCACTCCATAGCCTTGCCAGCGAGGATCGGTTTCAAAATCTCCATATTCGGCATATTTCTTCAGATTGAACGGCGGATTCGCCATGACGTAATCAAACTTGAGTTCTTTATGCTGATCATTGGAGAAAGTAGACACAGCTCTATCGCCCAAATGGTAAGAGATGCCTCGTATGGCCAGATTCATCTTTGCAAGTCGATAGGTTGCCGGTTCTGATTCTTGACCATATACATTGACTGCTTTTGTGTTTCCACCATGAGCCTCAATGAACTTAGCTGCCTGAACAAACATACCTCCGGAACCACAGCAAGGGTCATATACCGTTCCATCAAAAGGTTCAATAAGAGAGGCTATAAGCTCTACGATAGAATGCGGAGTGTAAAATTCCCCTTCCTCTTTGTCTGCATTGATTGAGAAAGCCTGTAAGAAATACTCATATACACGTCCTATAAGGTCGTGGTCATTAAATTTCTGGGGAGCTATCTTGTTTATTTCATCCACAACGCTTTTCAAAACGCCCGGTTCAAGAGCGGTTTTCGTGAAAATCTGCTGCGGAAGAGCATTCTTCAATTTAGGTTCGTTGTCGTCCAAAGTTTTTATAGCCGTATCGAAAGTAATGGCCATACCGGTAGGCGATGTGAGAATCAACTCGTCCCAAAATGTTTCATCCGTCAGGAAAAACACTCCATCCTGCATATATTGATTGGGACGAGACAATTGCAGTTCAATGAAATCCGTATCATTAATGCCCTGTACTTCTACTATCTCATGTCTGATTTTCTCCTTTTGCTGTTTGAACCGTTCTCCTATGAATTTCAAAAATACAAGGGTCAACAGCAAGTCGCGTTTGTCTGTCATGGCTGCACGCCCACGCAAACTGTTACGACAGTTGAAAAGTATCGTTTCAAGAGTTTCTTCCTTTACCGGTTTATTTTGTTTCTTGGCCATTTTATTATTTTATCAATTCATTATTCAACTTAAAAGCATTTGCATCAATTCCCATTTGGTAAATCTTAATGTCGGAATTAAGTTTTCGTGAAACACTTATTATTTTTGATTTCTCATCTGTATCCATATTGATTCCCAGATAGACAGACTCAAAGCACTCTCCTCCAATTTCAGGAAAAGCCCGAACTTTTTTCCAATCAATAGGCCCCTTATCATCATTTTGCCCCAACAATAAACTCAAATATGTCGGCCAAGGGTCTAAAATAAATAACCTGACTTCTTGCTCATGCTCCCAAGCTTTTGACTTTGTAGATAATTTGGTAATGATAAAAGTCTTTTGCATCCCTGAAATAATCAGGTTTTTCTACAATATCCTTATATTGCACTTCCACTTCGGAACAACCAATCATGACTGTACCTTGTATTCTTGAAAGATACTTTTGGGCTTTCTCCATATCCAGACCAATACAGATACCTTTATGCTTGCTATAATAGCTCCACATCAAGATTGAATCATATATTTTGGAAAGGCTGCATATCCACAACTCTTCTCTGGTTCTACGAAATGGATCTCTTCTCAATTCTTCGATTATTTCCGGAGTCCATCCTCCGCACGCTTCTTTTGGAACATTAGAAAAATCAATTAACGACGGGTGGCAATCAAACGGGTCGTTCAACTGCGTAGCATTAGTAAATTGAAGATTACTATAACGTAACATCATCAATCCACCAGTAAAATCAAGATACTTATATAGTTTGACTGCTCCCATAACCTTATTATTCAGTTCTCAACAAGTCATCTACAGTTACACCCAATACTTTGGATATCTGAATCAAAGTCTCCACATTAGGTTGCGTTGTGTTTGTAACCCATTTGGAAATTATAGCAGGATCTTTATCCAGTTGTTCAGAAAGCCACTTATTGCTCTTATCTTTCTCTGCAAGAACGACTTTGATTCGGTTTAATAATTTACGTTCCATGTTATATTCATTCTATCCATGCGTTTACAAAGATAGATATTATTCATAGAACAATGTGATTAAACTGGATATATTTTGCAGCAGACAGCAAAAAAATGAGTAAAATATCAATTACAATGATACAATTTTATAATGCCTGCTTTTAAAAGAAGGATGCTTATCGCCATTTTTTATATGGCAAATTACTGGCAATTATTTTTTGAATATTGTAAGTTTATGGGAACTTAATGGTCCCAAACTTGGTAAAAAACAATATATAGTAGCTATATATCAGACTGATACAAACCATATTTCGATTCAAGCGTGGATACGGATGTTTCAGAATCGTAACAAATACCATGCAGAACTATTATGAAACAATACTAAACTATTTCGTTAATAGGGAAACGAATGCATTTGCAGAATCATTCAATTCAAAAATTAAAGCCTTCAGAGCGCATTTTAGGGGAGTAGGAGATGTACCATTCTTTATGTTCAGATTATACAAACTAACAGCGTAAATTTAACATACCCACAGGGGGAGGGCGGACTGACCCGAATAATCACTACCATTGGAAGACCTATACAAACATATTGTACCCGAAAAGGTACAATTCGAGCTTAAAAGGTCTCCGCAGCAGTGATATAATCACACCCGGGGCATCTACCGTTGCATCATCGTCTACGTGGTTTCCAAGTGTTCGAAGTTTGGACTGTAGCGATGAAGCGTTAGTAAACGCCTTCATTATGTATGGACTACTTTTTCCACCCAATGTCCGCTTTGTACGACATTGTCATTTTGCAACTCTGCCATACTCAGCACGGCGTAGGCTGCCCCAATCTGTGTCATGCAAGAACTCGTCTTAATCGGCACATAGGATTGAAACAATATAGTCCGATGCAAAATTATGAATTCTTATTGAATCAACATCTACTTTCAAGAACTATTTGTATAAAATTCTTAAAACTAATTACAATTAATGATACAAAATCGTTGTTTCCGACATTTTATCTTATACGAAAACCAAGAATTCACTTTTCCAATCTTTCTTTTCTCTTTTGCCAAAGTTCATATATATCCCGGCGGTGCTCTTTCCTATCAGAGTATAGCCACTCGATGTGGTCGGCATGCTGTGAGGTACGGTCATCAAGTCGTGAGAAGTCACGGAGAAGGACGTACTTCTCCTCGGGGGGTCTCAGCCTTGCGTTGTAGTTGAGATGCAAAAAGAGCATAAGAATACGCCAACAATAAGTACATACAAATGTGTAGGAACTTGGTGTCATACCAGAAATGGCATAACCGTTTGACCACATATAAGAGGTTTTTCTTCAAGAACGACCTTCTCAAACGTGGCAATCAAGATTGCTGCGCTGTCGGAAAGAGGAAATAGTGAAGACAGTAGGGTGAAACCCTGAGAGGCAATGCAGCAAAGCCTACCGAGCCGTGATTAATACAAATGGCTGCAAGTCGCTATCTATCGGATTATATCTTACAAAAACGCTTCCGCAAAAACTTTCATTCCAGCTCATTTTTGCCCCGTTTTCGCCCATTTCCCGCCTCTTCCGTCCCTATTTTCTGCACTGAAAAATGTTCTCCGGCATGCCGTAAGGCCCTCCTTGCTTTTCCCAAACGCGGATTTCTCTGATTTTCCATCCCTCGTTTTGGCCCTCAAAGACCGCCTTTTTCCTGCCTTAAGGGCCTCCCGGGGTTGCAGCGGGACCGCTTCCGCACTGCAACGGGGCTTTCGTTGCAATGCCGTAAGGACCCCGCTGCAACCCCGGGAGGCCCTTACGGCAAGTCCATTTCCACTTCACGGGAATACCGCGGAACTGTCTGTATTTGTAATCTACTATGAATGAGCATGTTACGGAATTTATGGATTTTCGTCCCTGAAAAACCCTGATTTTTGATACGCTCATGCTTGCAATATTCAGAGCCGCCGCCGTCTTTTTCCAGAAAGTGGCTCTTCTCGTGAGGCTTAAATTCGGAATTTTAATTACGGACAGGACTGATAATCGTATAACGGCATAGCCTAATGAGGCTTTTCCCACATTTGGTTGTCTTATAGTTTTTCTAATATTTTTATTTTATGCAGCTATGCCGCAAACCTCTGCAAAGTTAGAAAGTGATACAGCCGCATGCTCCCCCACGTGGACATTGTTTTGTCTTTGTTCCTACCCGTGAAGGAGCATGCGCATATAATAAGATAATCCATCATATTAGTCAGATAATCTATCCCGTAATGTGATTTTAATGCGTATCTTTGCATGGGATGGGCCGCACCCGGCAATTTGTGAACAAGTTCCCGTTGTGCTCGTTTACACTATCCTTGCAGAAAATATGCGGCGCCTCAAAGACATATCAGACTTCACTTCGGAGGGCTGGTTGGGTATAACTACTTAAAAAAATATGATGAAACTTACGAGATTGATAACGCTTGCCTGTACGGCAACGTTATGCACGGCTCAGGCTGTCGGCGTTGAGGTTCAGACTTCCGGCTCGAAGTCAAAGGCCGTGGCGGCGGAGACGCAGGTGAAAATGAATGTGCCGGAGGTCAGCTGGGACTCACGCAGCCTGCTGATTGACGGCCGGAGGGTTGTGCCGGTGATGGGCGAGATACACTATTCGCGCATTCCGGCTGACGAATGGTCCGATGAGGTGAGAAAGATGAAAGAGGGCGGAGTGACCGTCGTGGCTACATACGTGTTCTGGAACCATGTGGAAGAGCGAGAAGGCGTGTTCGACTGGAGCGGACAGCGCGACCTCAGGCGTTTCATCGAGATTTGCAAGAAGGCGGAACTGCCCGTCGTTCTACGTCTCGGCCCGTTCTGCCACGGCGAGGTGCGCAACGGCGGAATACCCGACTGGATGTTCACAAAAGGCTGTAAGATGCGCGAGGAAAACGCAACGTTCATGCACTACGCCGAGCGGCTCTACCGTCAGATATTCACACAGGTGCAGGGACTGCAGTGGAAAGACGGCGGTCCGGTGATAGCCGTGCAGTTTGACAACGAATACCGTGGGCGCGGCAGCTATCTGATGGCGCTGAAACGGATTGCCCTTTCGATAGGGTTCGACCTGCCGTTCTACACCCGCACGGGATGGCCAGAACTGCGCACGCCCGTGCCCTTCGGCGAGATGCTGCCGCTCTACGGCGACTATGCCGACGGCTTTTGGGAGCGGTCGACAAAGGAAACGGCAGGGAACTACTATAAGGCGTTCAACTTCAAAGCTTTCCGCAGTTCCACGGCCATTGCCACCGAGCAGCTTGGAGAACAGAAAGAGCGGCTGAACAAGGCCGACGAACAGTATCCTTATTTCACCTGCGAGCTGGGAAGCGGAATGATGACGGCCTATCACCGCCGTCCGTATATCTATCCCGAGGATTCCTATTCTATGGCACTGGTGAAGCTGGGCAGCGGCAGCAATCTGCTGGGCTACTACATGTATCACGGCGGAACCAATCCCGAGGGCATGACATATCTCAACGAAAACCAGCGCACGCCGGCCACGAACTACAACGACATGCCCGTGAAGACGTATGACTTTCAGGCACCGTTGGGCGAGTTCGGACAGCGTTATCCACATTATTACACGCTGCGCAAACTCCATCTCTTCTGCCACGACTTCGGCGAGACGCTGGCCATGATGGACGCAACGTTCCCCTCACCGCAGGACATCAGGAAAGGCGACGACACGCAGCTGCGCTGGTCATACCGCTCGCAGGGCGACAGCGGCTTCGTATTCGTCAATAACTACGAGCGCCTGCAGGAGCTTTCGCCCAAGCGCGGTGTTCAGTTTGACGTCTGCGGAGTGCGGTTTCCACAGCGTCCGATGACCGTTCCTGCCGGAGCGATGTTTATCTTCCCCGTCAACATCGGCGGCATAAGATACGCCACGGCGCAGCTCATAGCCCGACGCGACGGCAAGATATATATGGAGCAGATTCCGGGCGTGCCCACCGAGATATGTGTCGGCAAGAAGATTCTGAAGAATGTCAAGGCGCGCGGTCTGCAAAAGCCGGTCTACGGCAATATCTATCTGCTCGACTCGGAGACGGCCGCCCGCCTGTTCCTCGACCGAGAGACGGCCGGAGCGCAGCCGCAGAATGCTGTATATAAAAAGGTGAAGGAAGCCGGAACACCGCGCCGCATAACCACCGGTGTTCAGAAAGTGGCTGAAGAGCCTGTGGACGAGGACTTCGGCGAGGCCGCCGTCTATGCGATTGACGTGCCGGAGGAGCGCGAGGGACGCATGCTCACGATTGACTATCGCGGTGACGTGGCCCGCCTCTATGCCGACGGACGGCTCGTGGGCGACAACTTCTACAACGGACGGCCGTTCCTATATGGTCTGTGGCGGTTGCCGAAGGACTGCCGGAAGCTGGAACTGCGCATCCTTCCGCTGCAAAAAAACATGCCGGTCTATTTTCCACGCGAGGCGAAAGTTGATGTCGCGGGCGAGGAAGTAACGGGTGTAAAGATTGAAAACGTATGGTAATTATGAAGAAGATACTTTCATTGATGATATTCATGACTCTTGGTATGGCCGCAAACGGTCAGACCATCAGTCTTTCCGGAGAATGGGATTTCTCCATGGGAGAACAGCCGGAATATGCGGAGAAGATAACGCTGCCCGGCTCGATGCTGACCAACGGCAAGGGCTACGACGTGTCGGTCAGGACAAAGTGGGTGGGCAGCCTCTATGACTCATCCTACTATTTCAACCCCGCCATGGAGCGCTACCGCGTGGAGGGGCAGATGAAATTTCCGTTTTTCCTCACTCCGAAGAAACATTATGTGGGCACGGCGTGGTATCGCCGCACGGTAACGGTCCCACGCCGTTGGCGCGGACGCAGTGTCATCCTCCATCTGGAACGCCCGCACATCGAGACCGACATCTACATTAACGGCCATCCGGCCGGCCGCGACTCGTCGCTGAGTGTGCCCCACGAGTTCGACATCACTCCGTTCGTCAGGTTCGGCGGCGACAACGAGATTGCCATCCGCATATACAACGGCATCGAGAATGTCTGCGTCGGACAGGATTCCCACAGTGTCACCGACCAGACACAAGGCTGCTGGAACGGCATCGCGGGCGACATGCGTCTGACGTCGCGCCCCGTGCGGCACATTGACAACGTTCAGGTTTTCCCCGATATCCACGCCAAGACAATCAGCGTCCGGCTGGCTATGGCCGGAGGGACAAAGTCCGCAGCGGTAGACTTCCTGATTGACGGCCGGCACGTCAAGCGTGAGAAACTCGTCGGCGACACGGCCGAGGTTACGATACCGATGGGCAATGATGTCCGTCTGTGGGACGAGTTCAATCCTAATCTATACAAACTTCAGACGGTGATGAACGGCGATACCGTGAGCACGACGTTCGGCATGCGCGAAATAACGATTGAAGGGCGTCAGTTCTACATGAACGGCCGGCCTATATGGATGCGCGGAACGGTGGGCAACTGCTGCTTCCCGCTGACGGGCTATCCGCCAACGGACGAGGAATCGTGGCTGAGAATATTCCGCAAGTGCAAGGAATACGGGCTGAACATGATGCGCTTCCACTCCTATTGCCCGCCAGAGGCGGCTTTTGCCGCGGCCGACAAGGTGGGATTCTATCTGCAACCCGAGGGACCTTCATGGCCCAACCACGGCGTGCGCCTGTCGCGCGGCATGGCCATCGACCGCTATCTGATGGAGGAGACCGAGCGGATGGTGCGCCAGTATGGCAATCATCCGTCGTTCTGCATGCTGGCTGCGGGCAACGAACCGGCCGGCGACTGGGTGCGCTGGACAAACGCGTTCGTTCGCCGGTGGCAGCAGACGGGCGACCGCCGGCGTGTCTACTGCGGTGCATCGGTAGGCGGCGGATGGGCCTGGGACAGCGAAAGCGAATATCATGTGAAGGGCGGAGCGCGCGGACTCGACTGGGACCGCCGTGCGCCACAGTCGTCCGACGACTATTACGACCAGATATTGCGCCCGCGAAACTTCAAGCCGAAGAACGCCGATGACGTCAACAACACGCCTATTCTGGCTCACGAGCAGGGACAGTGGTGCGCGTTCCCCGATTTCCGCGAGACAGACCAGTACACCGGAGCCTACCGCGCAGGCAACTTCGAGATATTCCGCGACCTGCTCCGCGACGGCGGTATGGCCCCACAGGCCGAAAAATTCCTCATGGCCAGCGGCCGTTTGCAGACTCTTGCATATAAGTATGAGATTGAACGCAACCTGCGCACACGTGATTATTCCGGTTTCCAGCTCCTCGGACTCAACGACTACAGCGGCCAGGGAACGGCGCTCGTCGGTGTGCTCAACGTCTTTTGGCGCGAGAAGGGCTATTGCACGGCAGAGGACTGGCGCCGCTTCTGCTCGTCGGTTGTGCCGTTGGCGCGTTTCCCGAAATTCGTCTACACTACGGCCGACACGCTCCGCGTTCCGGTGGAACTGTACAATGCTTACAGCGAGGAACTTCGTGGGGCACGTGTCAGGGTGGATATCAGCAGCGCGTCGTCCTCCCCTACTCCCGACTATTCCCGACTTCCGGCCGGTAAGGCAATTCCTGTGGGCAAGAACTTCCCGCTGACTGACGTCACTATGCCGCTCAGCGGAATATCCGCGCCGGCAAAGTTCACAATGACTGTGACCGTGACGTCGGACAATGGTCCCGCCGCAGAGAACAAATGGGACTTCTGGGTTTATCCCGCCTCTGTAGAAATGCCGTCTTCCGCCGGACTCCACATAACCGACACTCTTGACGCCGAGGCTCTCAGCGTGTTGAAGTCGGGTGGCCGCGTGCTCATCACCGCTGCCGGTCGTGTTCGCATGGGCAGCGACGTGAAACAGACATATCTGCCCGTGTTCTGGAACACGAGCTGGTTCAAGATGCGCCCGCCCCACACCACCGGTGCTGTAATAGACACTGCTCATCATCTGTTCCGCAAGTTCCCCACCGATGACTGGACCAATCTCAACTGGTGGGAACTGGTGAACAAGGCTCAGGTGATGAACCTTCGCGAGTTCCCCGCAGCCTATCAGCCGCCCATCCAACCTATCGACACGTGGCATGTCAGCCGCAAGCTCGGCATGCTCATCGAGGCCAATGTGCTCGGCGGACGTCTCCTGATGACGACGATGGACATCACCAACAATCTCGAAAGCCGCCCCGTGGCACGCCAGATGCGCCGCGCCATCATCGAATACATGAACGGCGACAGCTTCCGCCCGTCGCTGACGCTCGACAGTCAGACGATAACCAACCTGTTTGAGAAGCAGGCACCCGCCGTGAACATGTTCACAAACGACTCGCCCGACGAGCTGAAGCCGAAGCTGCAGCAATGAGCCGACACGTCAGGAACGTAATCTTTTGAGTCTGACAAAAGTCCTATAAAACAACAAACACGGAGATACCGAGAGTCTATGCTCTGCAGTGTATCTCCGTGTTTGTCGTATTTTCAATGATTATACTTTCATACCGGTTTATCTAAGCCTTGTCAGGATATTATCGGGATGTTGCTGCATCCGGCTGAAAGCCACTATTTTCTTTCCAAGAGCCTTTATCGAACCGCCGATGATATAAACCGTATCGTCAATGAAAAGAAATCTGTCATGTACGTTTGTCTTTTTTGATTGCAAAAGTTATAAGAATGGGCAAGTCAACGATTTACAATGTTAAATCGTTGACTTGCCGATTCTTATGTTATGCTTTTCCTCCCCTCTATAGACCTCCTTACAAAAAAGAGGGTGGGATTTCTTCTACTTCATGATATCCTCGGTCTTCATCAGATATGTGTCATATTGGGTTTCAAACGGATGGAAGGGGGCGGGTATGGCGGTAGCCGGGATAAAGAGACGGCGGATGATGTCCGGCAGGCGGGAGGCGTCGGTGCGGTAGACGTGGAATGAACCGCTGACGGAACCAACGTTCTTGGCTGTAACGGGAAAGGCCGTGCGTGAGAATTTCGGGCCTTGGCCAGATACGGCGGCATTGACACTGACGACGATTCCACGGTCAGTCTGTTCGAACGAAATGTTCCCGTTGTCACAGAAGAGCAGCAGACCATTGCCGTCCTTGTCCGTCAGCAGGGCCGCGTCGACGCCGCATCTGTTGCCCTCGAAGTAGAGGTCATCCTGCTGCATGGCCCAGATGCCGTAACGGCCGGCACGATAGCGGCCGGGATAGGTCGGCATGGGACCGTTGCCAATCCAGCAGACACGGTCGATGGAGCTGTCAAGCAGCATGGCGACGCCGAATTCGGAAAGGAATGTATCGGTCGTATCAGGAGTGAGGGTGAAGTCAATGCGTGTGGCATTGGCGTCCTTCGATTTCCTTATGTCCGCCTTTACGGTCATGCTGTCACTACGGGCAATCATGTTGCAGATGTCGGATGTCTTGTCTTTGTTGCGGCCGGACTCGGCGATTGTTGAGGCCGGAGCCAGTGGCAGCAGATATTTCTCCAGCCTGCTGCCGTCCACTTTCAGCCGTTCGGCCATTGTCGCCTTGCGTCCGGCTCGTAAGAGCAGACCGTTCTGGAGCAGCTTCGTAGGGTCGTCCGTGGCTACAGGCAGACCGGAGAGGAGGCGCGATGTCAGACTGCGGGGGCGCAGGCGGACGGTATGGCGGTTGATGATGCGGCCGTGGCGGTCGGCAATCTCAAAGGCTAAAAGAGCCATTTGGTCGTCGGCAACGGTTCTCATTGGGAGACATAGGGTGTGGGCGGCCGTTGAACGCGGGGCGCAGTCGGGTGAGAAAGCGCCTTGGGCGATGGTATCACGGTCGGCCGTGAGCGTCCAGCGGAACGTCGTGTTATCTTTCAAATTGATGAAATCATAGCGGTTTCTGACGGTCAGTGTCACGTTGACATCCTTGCCCGTGGCTATTTCGACGACGGAATCGGTGACGGCGGCCTGAGCATAGTTGTGCTGCAGTTCATAGTAGTTGGGCAGAGGAGTGCGGTCGGCATAAAGCAGACCGTCCGTCCCTTTGTTGCCGTACATCTCGAAACCGCCATCCTTAGACGTGAACACGCGTTCCTCATAGCCATAGCGGCTTGTGAGCGGGGCCTTGAAAGGCATTCCCTGGTCAACCCATTCCCAAACACTGCCGCCGGCGATGCAGGGCGTGCGCTCAATGATTTCCCACTGGCGGTCGTGGTCCTCAAAGGAGATTCCGAGTGTGTGGCAGTATTCGGTGAATATGACAGGGCGGTCGGCACGCTGGTAGAAACTGCCAATCTGTGAGGTCGTGGGATAATGGGGAGCGTAGAGATCTGCCACGGCAGGGAAGTCGTAGTTGAAACGGCGGAAGTAGGAACCAACCTGCGGATAGCATACGGGGCGTGAGGCGTCGAGGCTGTCCTTCACGTATCGGCCGAGTTGCTTGCATATTTCCGTCAGCGGATTTTCGTTGCCGAGGCTCCAGATGAGCACGGAAGCGTGGTTGCGGTCGCGGCGGATGGTTGCCTGAGCGCGCTGCCGGAGCATGGGATAGAACGCCCGTTTGCTCAGATTCTTGTCGCCGTAACCGAACGGCACTTCGTCGATGACGTAGAAACCGAGCGAGTCAGCCAGCTCGTAGAACCGAGGCTCGCGAGGATAGTGGGACGTACGGATGTAGTTGACCGACGCTTCCTTCATCAGCCGCATGTCGAGGAGGGTGAGCGAATCGCTGATGACCTTGCCTGTGACGGGACTTGTGGAGTGGCAGGTGACGCCACGGAACTTCACCGGCCGGTCGTTCAGCTTGATGACGTTGCCTTCAATGGTGAGTTTCCGTATTCCGAACTTGTTTTCAAAAGTCTGTAGAAGCTTTTTCTTGTTCCAAAGACTATACTTTATTATATATAGGTCGGGAGTCTCGGCTGTCCACAGAAGCGGGTGGCCGATTGTCACCCGCTGTGTCGCACGCCCGCCGGTCAGCGGCATCTCGAACGAGCGGAGGGTAACGCCGGATGGTGAAATGATGTCAGCCTTGACCACTACGGCCTTTCCCGCGTTGGCCGCCGCAAAGTCAAAGCGCATCGTGGCTTCGGCCCCGGAGACGCTCTCGGTCTCTAAGCGGAAATCGGAAAGGTGGGTTTGGGGTACGCTGAAAAGGGTAACGTCACGGATGATTCCGCTTGGCGACCAGTCGTCATTATAGTCGAAGTCGCTACCAGGAAAACTGGTTATGACGCGCATGGCCAGTTCCTGACGCTCTCCCTTGACGAGATAGGGCGTTATGTCGAACATGGCAGTGTTGTATCCGGAACGCCACTGGCCGGCATGACTGCCGTTTATCCATAAATCATAGCCGTAGAGCACACCGTCAAAACGGATCACCGTGCGCCGGCCGCGCCATTCCTCCGGTACGCTGAATGACGTGCGGTAGTAGCCGGT
Organism: uncultured Prevotella sp.; assembly: GCA_947170725.1. Taxonomy (GTDB): domain Bacteria; phylum Bacteroidota; class Bacteroidia; order Bacteroidales; family Bacteroidaceae; genus Prevotella. The sequence goes on along the minus strand of CAMVUM010000007.1, from coordinate 90,903 downwards.
CATCTCTTCTGCCTTGCCGTACGACGGTTTGCAGAAGCCGTTGATTTCCCAGCATCCGGGCACGGGAATGGTCTTCCAGCCGTCGTCTTCGGGCGGGACATTGTCACTATTGTCCGTTCCTTCGGTAACTTTCAGGCTCCAACGCCCGTTCAGGCTGATAGTCTGCGCCGGATCGGTGACGGGCCAGATGCCGCTGAAGGCATCCCTGACGCAACTCTCCTGTGCTTGCGAAAGGAACGGTGAGGCCATGATGAGGATGGCAGCGATTATTATTCGCTGGCTTCTTGCTTGTATTAGCAGCTTCTTTGTCTGTCTCATTAATATAATTTTTTTTTCTTTAATGTCGGAAAATCTTCTCCATTGTTTTTCGTTATGATTTATGTAGCGGCAATTTTATATGTTTTATGGCTCTAACAACGGGTAAAACAGTACGAGAATCATGAACATCTTATCTTTTTCAAACAGATGTCAGGGTGATTAGACTTTTAATGTCAGATGTCATACCTCTTCACTCACCACTCTGAAATATGACATTAAAAGTCTCTGCCCTTAAAAAGCCTCTCTCTCTAAAAAGAAAGCCGGTGCAGAACGTTTGTCCTGCACCGGCTTGTTGTTTTTCTGTATTCTGAAACCAGTCGCTTCGATTACTTGATAGTAACAGTAGCGCGACGGTTGTAAGATACGGGTGAGAGTGTGTTGACACCACCGGCAGCGACAACTTCAATGTTGTCACGGCTTACGCCCATCTTGACGAGCTCGTTGGCAACAACGTCAGCACGCTTCTGGCTGAGTTTCTTGTTGAATGCAGAGCTACCTGTTCTGCTGTCGGCATAACCTGTAACGACAATCTTAGAGTTGTTAGCCTTAGCAACCTCTACGAGGTCCTTAACATTCTGGAGATCCTTCTTAGAAGCGATGCGAGACTTACCGATGTTGAAGAATACTGATACAGGTGCAGCAGCGATTTCCTTAACAATCTTTGTTGTCTCAACCGGCTTCTGGTTAGCCAGCATATCCTTCAACTTGGCGTTCTCGTTCTGAGAGTCTGCCAGCTGAGCGTTGAGAGCGTCGATCTGGCTCTGAGAGAGAGCCTTGAGGGCTTCTACATCAGGAGTCTTGTTCCAGCGAGTCTTGCCGATATTATATGTCAAACCGATTTCTACGTTGAACATCTGATCGCGGCTTGCGAAACCTTCCTTAGCGTCGATTGCACCCTCATTGATACCGTCCATGTCGGTCTCCCAGATACCGTAACCCAAATCGAGGTTGAGGGCGAAACGATCGCTCAGACGGAATGTGTTGAGTATACCGGCAGACAGACCCATTGCGTAGGTGTTAGCAGACATGTTGCGGCCGACACCAGCACCGAGGTAAGGAATGAAGTTCCAAACGCGTGTGTTGCTGTATCCGCAGAACATGTTGCTCAGGTTGAAGAGAACCTGCTCGTTCAATGTCCAATACTTGTTGGCATTGTCGTCCTTACTCCATGCCTCACCTTTGGCTTCAGCACCTACCGTGCGACCCCAAACACCGTTGAACTTTGTACGGAGTCCGAGACCCGGAGTAAACCACTTACCGATAGCTACAGAGAAACCGAGGTTGTTGCGGAAACCCTTGAAAGGACTCTTGGCAAGATCCCAACCCTGCTCCTCATTGCTATAGAATGCTGTTCCGGCAACGTTTGCCTGAACAAACCAATTGCTCCAGAATGAATTTGTAGCTACGCTATACTTCATTTCCGGTACGGAGGTCTCGTTGTTCTGCGCCATTCCAGCTACAGACACGCCAGCAAGTGCCAGCGTAAATAATAACTTTTTCATACCTATACTAAATTATACTTTAAAACAATATGCACTATTTTCGTTTATTGTGCAAAAGTAAATAATTATTTTCTAACAGCCAACTAATTAAGGTGGAAAATTGCATTTTGTTGTAAAAATCAGCACAATAACAGGCTTATTGTGACAAAATAGCATCCAACTTACACAAATGAAATAAAAAATATTGTGGGCAAGGAGTGACGGATAGATTTCTCCACGCCGTAACGGATTTACAATCTGCTACGACATGGAGAATTTAGCATAAATGGACAGGCACTAATCCAACAGATGTTCTATCTCACGTTGCGGCAATATGCAGATTACTGATTTGCCGTCCGGCGTATAGTTGACATTGGAACAAGCAAACAACTCGTTGACAATACTTTCCATCTCATTGTTGTTGAGAATCTGTCCGTGTGGAATAGCCGAACTGCGTGCCATGCTTAGGGCCAATGACTTCTTTATGTCGTCGAGGCTGCCTGAAGCATTCTCTATGGCGTCGCTGACCATGCTGTGGAGGAGAGACAGTGTGTCAAGTCCTTCAAGACCGGCAGGTATGCCATTGACGGCATAGCTGTTGTGCCCGAGGTCAGTAAGATCGAATCCTACGGATGTAAGTTCCGGCAGTATTTTGTTGAGCATTACGGTCTCGGACGGTGAAAAACGGACTACCTCAGGGAAGAGAACATGCTGGCAACCGGAATTTCCGGCCTGTTCCATTTGGCCGAGATAGCGCTCATAGCGTATACGCATGTCGGCGCGCTGCTGGTCTATAATCATCAGTCCTGATTTTACGGCAGTCATGATATAGCGTCCCTTGTACTGATAGTGAGCCGGGGATTTCTCAGATATGAGTCCCGATGCAGACTGTTCCTGTGGAACCGTTGGCAGCCACGGCGTTTCTGTGGGCTGTTGTGGCATGTCAGGTATATTGAATGAGTCGGAAGGCATGGGAGCAGAGCTGTCAGACATGAGTTCGTCAACAGAGGACGGACCGTCGGTAACAGTTTTTTCGTCGGATAAGGCAAACATGTCAGTTTTTTCAGAACGTCTGGCGGCTTGTGCCTCTTCATATAGGATCTGCCAGCGGTCCGAAACACGTGGCGTTGTCGGGCTGTCGGAACCGGATGCGAAAGGATTGTAGGATGGATTGAACGAAGTGTCAGGCATGGTGACATCACGTGTCGGATCATAGACAGGTATATCAGGACGGCCTTCTGTATCGAAATCTATGGAAGGAACTTCACAGAAACGGCCGATAGAGTCTTTTATGGCAGCTGTGAGTATCTGCCAGATGGCCTGTTCGTTCTCAAACTTAATCTCTGTCTTTGTTGGATGGATGTTGACGTCGATATCAGCCGGATTGACCTCAAAATATATAAAATAGGGCACTTGCATGCCTGTGGGAACAAGTCGTTCGAACGCATTCATCACAGCTTTGTGGAAATAGGGATGCTTCATGTATCGTCCGTTGACGAAGAAATATTCGTGAGCCCCTTTCTTGCGGGCAGATTCCGGTTTGCCGACAAATCCTTTTATCTTGCAGATGGCCGTATCGACTTCGACAGGGAGGATATCTTTGTTGAACCGTTTGCCGAAAACGTCGATTATACGTTGGCGGAGACTTCCGGCACGCAGATTGAGCAGTTCACTCCCGTTACTGTGAAGAGAAAAAGCGATGGATGGATATACAAGTACGATGCGCTCGTAGGCGGTCATGATGTTGTTCAGTTCAGTGGCGTTGGTCTTTAGGAACTTACGCCTTGCGGGAACGTTGAAGAAGAGATTTTCTACCGTGAAATTGCTGCCTATGGGACATGATACAGGCTCCTGCCCGGTAACCTTAGAGCCGGAAAGGGTTATACATGTGCCAACCTCCTGACCTTCCATACGTGTACGGAGTTCAACCTGAGCCACGGCGGCGATTGAAGCCAATGCTTCGCCTCGGAAGCCCATGGTCTGAAGGGCAAAAAGATCATCGGCCTTGCGAATCTTTGAAGTAGCATGGCGTTCGAAAGAAAGCCTGGCATCGGTGTCGGACATGCCACGTCCGTCGTCAATAACCTGAATGGAAGTCCGTCCGGCGTCGATGACAAATACTTTGATGGAATGCGCTCCGGCATCGATGGAATTTTCCACGAGTTCCTTTATCACTGAAGCAGGACGCTGTATGACTTCGCCTGCAGCAATCTGGTTGGCCACCGAGTCCGGCAGCAGTTGTATAACATCACTCATAATCAGTTCTCATGTAGTAAAGATAATAAGTATTTCATGGCCGGTATCTGTATTGGCCGAAAGGAATATCAATGCCGCGAGGATAGCTGCCAATAGCCACGTTGCAGGACTGTGTGATAGCCATGACGCTTGCAGGTGACGGTCATTATGCCGTGTGAAAGCACCGTGCAGCCTTCCTCCATGACAGCTTTCTCTCATGTCCGGTCCATTTCTTTTCTGCATGGTTATTGCGGCTTTGGACTTTTCCCTTGTGTAATTCGGTATGTCGGTTTTGTTTCCTATTGTTTTCTTAGGCATGCCAAGCTCGCGTCGTGCACGCTCTTCTACGGTGCGCAACCGTTCTTTACGTTCGTCTGAAAAGACCGGACGGAGGGAAAAACGGCGAGGCGCCGCATTGTTGAAGAATATCATGACGGCTGTTGTTCGGAGGATTCGACGTCGTCTGATTCCGCATTGCTGTTGCCTGCCGGCTGTGCTGCGGTACTGATGGCAGGTGAGGCTATAGTTCCATCGGACGGTTCGGCAGGTGGCGTGTCTTGTTCCTGGACAGATAGCGTAGAAGATTCTTCACTCCCTGCGGATGGCTGTTGGGTGGTTCCTGTGGTATTCAGCTTCTGGAGCGGTGCCTCACGACGTTTGATTTCCTTCAGTTCTGTTCCGGCTTTCTTTCCGCGCCAGTTGAAAATGTCGTCCTTGTCCAGTGGTCTGACATAATCAAACCATGCGTAGTTCGGGAGATGCGTTTTGCCAGGAGGAATCTGTGACATAGGATAGAGAGTTCCCTCGGCCTTGGGCATCCATATCTTTTTCATCTTGCGGTTCTCTAAATACATTTTCATCTCGTTGGTCTCCGTATAGTTGAGTCCGATGAGGGTGCTGTCGCTTTCATCCACCGGATAGTAGACTATGAGAACATTGTCGATGGCATTTGCCTCGTAAACCTCGCCGTCGCGGAAAAAGGCAGTCATCTCCTTGGAAGAAATTTGGTTGAAGTGCACAGAATCTGGCATCTGCTCAACAGACAGTGCCTGACCTATGACGTGGGCGCGGTCTATGGTGGAGTCGCGCATGTAGACTTTGATTACTTCTCCGAGTAGCTGCTGACTGAGGTTCCACACAATAGGGTCACGATACATCGTCAGACAGGAATCCTGACTGTTGAACACAAGTGAATCGCACACAGCCTGAACATCAGTCCGATAGGCTCTAACCTTATTGTAGGCATGCAGTTTGCGGTAGACGGAGTCCGTATTGATGTTGAACGTATAGATTTTGAAAGTATCGGCGTGCATATACAACGAGTCTTTTTGAGAGTAGTCGATGGCTACGGCACGTTTGGTCGCCATTCCGTAACCAGTCTGCTCGTTGTAGAAACAATAGTCGGAAGTGAGCATGTTCTTGTTCACCGTATCTCTATATATTACGTTGTTGAAGGCCTCGCTCGTACCGTTGAGCTCGTCATGATAAACGCTGTCACCAACAATTATACGTCCCTGGTCCTTTATGACGGAACGCTGATAGAGCTGTGATTTCTTGTTTTTTGTGTCATAATATCCGTCTTCTGTGTAGATGTGGCTTGTTCCGGAATAGATATCGGAGGGTCCGAGAACATGGGCCGTTGAAGTCTCGGTGGCATAGTGAAGCGTGTCGGATACGATGACATAGTCAGGACCCTTCAACTTCACGCTGTAGTTGAAGACGGCCTGCTTCGTTTCCGTGTTATATTCACCCCAGTCAGAGGTCAACGTGCTTTTGTCGTCAACGAGCTTACCGCCCTCGAAGAAGTAACCGATGCTGTAGAGCCGGTCGTAATTGAGGCTGTCGGTATAGAGTGTGGAATTACGGTTCTTCAGAACGACGTTATAGCGGGCCATACACATCATCTCATTGCCGTCATAGAAAGCATAGTCGCTGAACAAGGAAAGAGTGTCGCCTTGATACATCTTGACGTTGTTGAAGGCTTCAAAAGAGTTGGATTTCTCGTAGAAATGAGCGCTGTCACAATAGAGAGTGGCTCCCTGATGACGGAAAGCAACGTTGCCGTCAAGTATCTGAGCGTCCGGATTGCGGTATTTGTCGTAGTGAAGATTGTCTGAATGTAGCAGATAGACCCTGTTGTCTTCGTATTTTGTGGCAGATTTTGCTGTTTTTTTACTTTTGTTTTGCGTTGTTCCGGGCTTGCTTTGCACTGTTTGTGATTTACCCTGTGTTTTGGAAGTTCTATTCTGCGTTGCCTGTGTTTTTCTTACCGGCGTAGCCTGTTTGTTTGTTGGGCGCTGCGACATGCTCGCGCATATTCCAAAAAGGCATAGAACCATCATGACGATGATTCTATGCCAGCTTGACAATTGTCTTGCTATGGCTTGTTTTGTCATTTTATCCAGCCTTGATATTCAAAATTGCAGTTCTTGTAACGGTCGTTGACACGTACGTATGTTGACTTGATTTTGTTTACCACCCAATCGTGGATGACCTCTTCCCGGCGCTTGTTGAGCACAACGTTCTGCATGACCTGGAAGTCTTCCGTTATCGTGGCCTTGTGGCCGTCGACACGGTTCTTCAGCTTGGCAATGACACAGACAGTCTTGCCTTTTGAATTTATCATCTGGAAAGGTGTCGAAATCTCTCCTATCTTCATTCCGTCGACAGCTTTGGCTATTTCCGCAGGAAGATCTTGCATCTGAAATTTGGATGTACGCCCTTCTTCCGTGACATTAGACATCAGACCATAGTTGTTGCGAGTGTCTTTGTCGTCTGAAATAACCGATGCTCCTTGCTCGAACGTGAATTTACCATCCACAATGTCCGTTCGTATTGAGTCAAGTCGGGATATGGCCTTATTGATAGCGTCAGATGACACGTGGGGAGTACGCAGAATGTGGCGAACCTTAATCTTATCACCTCGCTTGTCTATCAGCTGAATGATATGGAAACCGAATTCCGACTCCACAATCTTTGAAATCTTCTTCGGATCCGTGAGGTTGAAAGCTACGCTGGCAAAAGCAGGATCGAGCATTCCGCGGCCGGTGTAGTCAAGCTCACCGCCACGACGTGCGGAACCGGGGTCCTCGGAATAGAGTCGTGCGAGTGTGGAGAAAGACGACTCTCCGCTGTTGACACGCTCCGTATAATCACGCAGCTCGTCTTTCACGCGGTTGATTTCTTCCTGTTCGATTGTCGGTGTTATTGTGAGAATCTGGACTTCAACCTCTGTCGGTACGAAAGGAATACTGTCTGCGGGCATATCCTTGAAGTAGCGGCGCACCTCTGCCGGCGAAACCTTGATGTCCTGAACGAGGTGTTCACGCATCTTCTGTGTCAGCTGACGGTCACGCAAGGCGTCACGCAACTCGTTGCGCAGCTGGCTGATGCTCGCTTTCTTATATTCCTCCAGCTTCTCCCGTGAACCGGCCATGCTGATCCAATATTCTATGTATTGTTCGACAGACGCCGACACTTCCGACTCGGTCACTTCTATACTGTCGATGGCAGCCTGGTTCAGAAAGAGTTTCTGTACGGCAAGCTGCTCCGGAATTACGCAATCGGGGTCTCCATTCCATCGCGTGCCTTCCTCTTCGGCCTGCCTGCGCATGGCCTCTACGTCAGACTTGAGGATGGCCTCGTCGCCCACGACCCATATAACCTCGTCCACAATGCTCCGTTCGTTCACGCCGGTGCTGTCAGCCTCCGGTGCTGCCTCCGTCATGTTGGCGGCCATGAGGCTCAGTGAGAGCAGGGACATGACGGCCAAAAGAGCGAAGCGTCTTATATCTGTCTTGTTCATCTTAGTGCTTGTTAACTGTATTCAAAACCTCGCGGTTAATCTCCACGGCATATTTACGGCGCAGTCCTGCAACCCATTCTTTCTCCAGCTCGTCCTGATAGTCGGCCGTCACGAGACCGCGGACGTCAGTATAGTCCTCCGGACCTTTCTTGAGAATCTTGCCGTAAGTGGCGTCTATAGGATAGTCCTTGACCGGAGTCGCTGTCGTGTCAACCTTGAAGACTTCGTGGTCTATGAGAGCGTTGTCACCCTTCTTAAACAGACCTTTCTCCACGCGGATGCGGATGATGGAGTCGTTGTTGAACGTCTTGCGGAGTGCATCGGCCCATTCGTCGAACTTGAGTTTCTTGACACAGTCCTTGACGGCCTTCACGTCTTCGGCAACCTTGACATGATAGGCCATGCCCTTGAAGCGCGGTTCGTCCCAAACATACTTCTTCTTGTTCTTGTTGAAGTATGCCGCCAGTGCCGCCTCATCCTTCGATGCCTTCTCCCATACCTCGCGGTTGCTTATCTCGTAGAGCAACAGACCGTCGTGGTATTCGCGTATGAGATTCTTCAGCTCAGGGTCGATGGTCTGGAGCGAGTCGGCCATGTTGTCCATCAGTTCCTCCTTTGAAACGGATGCCATTTTTGTCAGCGTGTCAATCTTGCTGTCAATGATACGCTCTCGGATGTTGCGCTGTTCGATGAACCGCAGGATGTTGTTGCGGAGAGAGTCATACGGTTCCAGCTGCTTGCGCTCTTTCATGAGCACGATATGATAGCCGGCAGGTGAGAGGAACGGCTGGCTCATCTCGCCCGGCTGCAGCTCGTATGCCTTGTCCTCAAACTCCTTCAGCGTCTGATTGGGGCTAATCCACGGCAGCAGACCGCCATTGCGGGCCGAACCGGGGTCCTGTGAAAGATTGATGGCCAGTTCTTCGAATTTTGCTCCGCCTTTGAGCGCGGCATATATGGAGTCGATGCGGGCCTTTGCCTTGTCCACTTCGGCCTGCGGAGCCTGTTGTGCCACGTGCAGGAAGATGTGGGCGGGGTGTATCAGACCACGTTCGCCGATGCCGGCCTTAGTCGTCTCATATATCTTTTTTGCCTCACGTTCCACATCATCGTCAGTAATAAGCGTGGGACGTATCTGCTGGTCGCGGTACTGTGCGAACTCCTTGCGGAAAGAGAGCAGCGTGTCAAGACGGGCGTCAAGTGCCGCTGCAACCTTCAGCTTATAGTTGACAAAGAGTTCGGCATATTCGTCGACCGTCTTCTTGTCAATCACACCCTCAGCGTTGTTCTTGTTGTAGGAGTATTCAAATTCAGAGCGTGTAACGGGCTGCCCGTTGATGGTCATCACCGTCGGGTCGTCGCTCTGGGCGCAGACCGTACCGCATGCCATGAGCATTGCGGCAAACAAATATACTCTTCTCATTTATTATATATATACGTATTTAAGTTTCGCTTGTGTAGCAAAAGGAGTTAGAACAATGAAGAAAGTATGAGGAGTAAAAAGAATATATCGCTCCATTATGTCGCTAAGAAGATAGAGGACGATAGCCTAAAGCGCCAAGACATTTGTCTTTTATCTTCCTCTATCGTCTTCTATCTCCATTTATCTCCCTTTATCTTCAGTCTTCCTTTGTTTTTAATCGTTCGGCCGTGAATAGTTCGGCGCCTCGCTCGTGATTGAGATGTCGTGCGGGTGGCTTTCCATGACACCTGCATTCGTGATTCGGGTGAACTTGGCGTCATGCAGTTTCTCTATCGTGGCAGCTCCGCAGTATCCCATACCGGAACGCAGACCGCCGACCATCTGATAGATGACCTCCTGAACGGTTCCCTTGTAGGGTACGCGTCCTGCGATTCCTTCCGGAACGAGCTTCTTCACCTCTGTAGTGTCGCCCTGGAAGTAGCGGTCCTTCGAACCGTTCTTCTGCTCCATGGCCTCCAGCGAACCCATACCGCGGTAGCTCTTGAACTTACGTCCGTTGAAGATGATGGTCTCTCCGGGACTTTCCTCCGTTCCGGCTACCAGCGAGCCTATCATGACGGAGCTTCCTCCTGCGGCGAGAGCCTTGACAACGTCGCCCGAATAACGCAGACCACCGTCGGCAATCAGGGGCACACCGGTGCCCTTAAGCGCATTGTAGACGTCATAGACGGCGCTCAGCTGAGGAACACCGACACCGGCAACGACACGGGTCGTACAGATTGAGCCCGGGCCGATACCGACCTTGACTGCGTCGGCGCCATTGTCAGCCAGCAGTCTTGCGGCAGCACCTGTGGCCACATTGCCGACAACTATGTCAACGCCGGGGAATGAAGCCTTTGCTTCCACCAGCTTCTCAATCACATATTTAGAATGTCCGTGGGCTGTGTCGATGACAATTGCATCGGCTCCGGCGTCAACCAGCGCCTGCATGCGTACCAGCGTATCGGCCGTTACACCGACACCGGCAGCCACGCGCAGACGGCCCTTGCTGTCCTTGCAGGCCATGGGCTTGTCCTTGGCCTTGGTGATGTCCTTGTATGTAATCAGTCCGACGAGGTGGCCTTCCTTGTCCACTACGGGCAACTTCTCTATCTTGTTCTCCTGCAGTATCTGTGCGGCGGCGGCCAAATCGGTCTTCTGGTCCGTCGTGACGAGATTTTCCTTTGTCATCACGTCGTCAACCGTCTTGTCCAGATGACGTTCGAAGCGCAGGTCGCGGTTCGTAACGATACCCACGAGATGATTGCCCTCGTCAACAACCGGAATTCCGCCAATGTGATATTCGGCCATCATAGCCAACGCATCCCGTACGGTTGAACCGCGGCGGATCGTTACCGGATCATAAATCATACCGTTCTCGGCACGCTTTACGATAGCCACCTGACGGGCCTGGTCTTCTATCGGCATACTCTTGTGGATAACACCAATTCCTCCCTCACGGGCAATGGCTATGGCCATGCGGGATTCGGTCACGGTGTCCATCGCCGCCGTTACAAAAGGTATGTTCAGCTCAATGTTGCGGGAAAATCTTGTCTTGAGTTCTACCGTCTTGGGCAATACCTCTGAATAAGCGGGGATTAACAGGACGTCGTCATAAGTCAGGCCGTCCATCACGATTTTATCTGCAATAAAAGATGACATATAAATGATGCTTTAAAAATTATTGCGTGCAAATTTAGCATAAAAAATCCACAAAAGCATCAAATTCCTGCAAATTCTTCGTTTATTAATACGTTTTAACTGCGTTTGAGAAAAGCCGGTCGGCAAATGCAGCACTGTTGCATTTGCCGACCGGCTTTTCCTAATTGTCTTGAATTTAATCAGTTCGCCATTTCCGAAATGAACTTGATGCGTACCAAACGTATTTCGTCTTCCGAACAATCTTCGCCAAGTTCTTCGAGGGCTGTTTCGAGGTCGTCAGTGTCCGACTCCTTGAAATAGTCGTAGATGTCGTCAATGCGGTCCTCGTCCATAACTTCTTCGAGGAAATAGTCGATGTTGAGCTTCGTTCCGGAATAGACAATGGCTTCCACCTCGTCCAACAGTTCCTCAAACTCTATGCCTTTGGCATTGGCGATGTCGTCAAGGGCTATCTGGCGGTCGATGCTCTGTATGATGCTGACCTTAAGCATTGACTTCTTGGCCACGGTGCGGACGCGCAGGTCGGCTTGTCTGACGATGTCGTTTTCCTCGCAATAGCGCTTGATCAGATTAACAAACTCCTTGGCATATGGCTGTTTGATCTTGCCTTCGCCCACGCCTTGAATGTTCTTCAGCTCTTCAAGGGTTACGGGATAGTCGGTTGCCATCTGTTCCAAAGAAACATCCTGGAATATTACGTATGGCGGGCGGTCCATCTTCTTGGACACTTTCTTACGCAAATCAATGAGCATTGAGTTCAGTGTGGGGTCCAGCGCTCCAGTCACTCCGTCATGCTCAAGTACGGTATCTTCGTCTTCGTTGAATTCGTTGTCTTTTACAATCATAAACGGTTTAGTCTTCTTCATGAATTTCTTGCCTTCCGGTGTAATCTTCAAAAGACCGTAGTTCTCCACTTCCTTTTTGAGGTATCCGGCAATAAGAGCCTGCCGGATGAGCGGGTTCCAGATGTTTTCGTCTTCATCTGCTCCCGAACCGAAAGCCTCCAAATCATGATGTTTGTGTGCGAGGATTTCCTCTGTCTCACGCCCTACGATGAAATCAATTACGTAGTCGGAGCGGAAATTTTCTTTTATGGCGGCTATGGCATTCAGCGCGATGACCAACTGTCGGTCTGCCTGTATTTTTTCTTTTGGGTGGCGACAATTGTCGCAGTTGCCGCAGTTGTCACGGTCGTATATCTCACCGAAATAGTGGAGCAGCATTTTTCTCCGGCAGACGGATGTCTCGGCGTATGCCGCAGTCTCCTGAAGCAGCTGGCGTCCGATATCCTGTTCAGCCACGGGCTTTCCTTCCATGAACTTGTCCAGCTTCTGAAGGTCCTTCTGGGAATAGAATGCCAGGCAGATTCCTTCGCCGCCGTCACGTCCGGAGCGTCCGGTTTCCTGATAATATCCTTCCAAACTCTTCGGTATATCGTAGTGGATGACGAAACGCACATCCGGTTTGTCTATTCCCATACCGAAAGCTATGGTGGCCACAATGACGTCGATTTTCTCCATGAGGAAATCGTCCTGTGTCTGTGAGCGTGTGGCGGAATCAAGTCCGGCGTGATAAGCGGCAGCCTTTATCTCGTTGGCACGGAGTATAGCTGCCAGTTCTTCAACTTTCTTCCGTGACAGACAATAGATGATACCGCTTTTACCGGGATGCTGCTTGATGAACTTTATGATGTCCTTGTCAACGTCCTTCGTCTTCTGACGCACCTCATAATAGAGGTTGGAGCGGTTGAAAGAACTCTTGAACTCCTGTGCTTCCGGCATGCCGAGGTTCTTCTTGATGTCCGTGCGGACCTTGTCGGTAGCCGTAGCCGTGAGCGCGATAATCGGAGCCCGGCCTATTTCGTTTATTATGGGGCGTATGCGACGGTATTCAGGACGGAAATCATGTCCCCATTCCGATATACAGTGAGCCTCATCTATGGCATAGAACGAAATCTTCACGGAGCGCAGGAATTCCACGTTGTCTTCCTTCGTGAGTGATTCCGGCGCAACATATAGCAGTTTGGTGTTTCCGGCTCTGATGTCGGCCTTGACCTGGTCGATGGCCGCTTTGTTGAGCGAAGAATTCAGATAGTGTGCCACTCCCGGTGTATCACTGAGATTGCTGATGACGTCCACCTGATTTTTCATCAAAGCGATGAGCGGCGAAATGATAATCGCCGTACCTTCCATGAGCAGCGATGGCAACTGATAGCACAGTGATTTTCCGCCTCCGGTGGGCATAAGGACAAACGTATCGTTGCCATCAAGCACATTGCGGATAATAGCTTCCTGATCGCCTTTGAACTTGTCAAAGCCGAAATGCTTTTTCAGCGCCTCTGTCAGATTCACCTTGTCTGCCATATCGTGATAAATAGATTATGTTGTTATGCCTCTAATTTCTGTAGATGTGACTTGTCGAGTTGCCGTTCGGCATATTCGAGCGTAACCTCGAAAGTCTTCTTATTGCCTGACGGAACCTCAAACATGGCATCCATCATGATGCTTTCCACAATGGAGCGTAGACCTCGTGCGCCCAGTTTGTATTCCACGGCTTTGTCTACCACGAGTTTCAGTGCTTCCTCGCTGAATACCAGCTTTATGCCATCCATCTCGAAGAGCTTGACATACTGCTTGACAATCGAGTTTTTCGGTTCCGACAGGATGCGTGCCAATGCTTCGCGGTCCAGCGGGTTGAGATATGTCAAAACCGGAAGACGGCCGATAATTTCGGGGATGAGTCCGAAAGACTTGAGGTCCTGCGGCAGGATATACTGCATCAGATCGCCTTTGTCTATCTTGCGTACGTTCTGAACTGAATTGTATCCAACGGTGTGGGTATTCAGTCGTTGTGCTATTTTCCGTTCTATTCCGTCGAAAGCTCCTCCGCAGATAAAAAGGATGTTCTTTGTATCCACGTGTATATAGTCCTGATCCGGATGTTTCCGGCCGCCCTTCGGCGGTACATTGACTATCGTTCCCTCCAACAACTTGAGCAGACCTTGCTGTACGCCTTCGCCGCTGACATCTCGTGTTATCGAAGGGTTGTCGCTCTTTCGGGCAATCTTGTCAATCTCGTCAATGAATACGATTCCCCGTTGGGCGGCTTCCACGTTGAAGTCGGCCACCTGAAGCAGACGTGACAGGATGCTCTCTACGTCCTCGCCCACATATCCGGCCTCGGTGAACACCGTGGCATCGACGATGGTGAACGGCACATCCAGCAGATGCGCTATTGTGCGTGCGAGCAAGGTCTTTCCCGTACCGGTGCTTCCGACCATGATGATGTTGCTCTTCTCTATTTCCACGCCATCATCGCTTTTGGGCTGCTGAAGGCGTTTGTAATGGTTATATACGGCCACGGATAGATAGCGTTTGGCCTCGTCCTGCCCTATGATATATTCGTCCAGATATTCCTTTATCTCTTTGGGCTTAGGTACTTTCTTTAGTTGGAACTTGTCCTCCTTACCTTTTTTCCCGGTAGACGTTTCTTCGACGACTCCTGTTGACTGGACTATCTGATATGCCTGTACGGCACAATCTTCACATATATATCCGTTGAGTCCCGTGATGAGGAGTTTCACTTCTTTTTCTCCTCTTCCGCAGAAGCTGCAAACTTTCTTCATCCTTGCCACTCTATGTTTTTTATTTCTTTCTTGTCAGTACGTTGTCAATCATGCCGTATTCGCGTGCTTCTTCGGCCGTCATCCAGTAGTTGCGGTCGGAGTCGTTCCATACTTTTTCATACGGTGTGTGTGAATGGTCGGCAATGATTGTGTACAGTTCTTTCTTGAATTTCATTATTTCCTTGGCCTCAATCTCGATGTCGGAAGCCTGTCCCTGTACGCCACCCAACGGCTGATGAATCATGACGCGGCTGTGGGTCAGTGCCGAACGTTTGCCCTCGGCTCCTGCCACAAGCAGAACTGCGGCCATGGATGCCGCCATGCCTGTGCATATAGTGGCAACGTCGCTGGAGATAAACTGCATCGTGTCATATATGCCGAGTCCGGCGGTAACGCTTCCACCGGGCGAGTTGATATATATGGAAATATCTTTTCCCGGATCCACGGAGTCCAGATAGAGCAACTGGGCCTGCAGTGTGTTTGCCGTATAGTCATCAATCTGTGTGCCGAGGAAGATGATGCGGTCCATCATCAGGCGTGAGAACACATCCATCTGAGTTACATTCAGCTGGCGCTCTTCGAGTATATAGGGATTCAGATACTGTGCCTGCGAACTTACGACCTCGTCGAGAACGAGTCCGTTTATCCCCAAATGTCTGGTAGCGTATTTTCTAAAGTCATTCATAATGATACTTTATTTCTGATATTATAATAAGGAATAAAGAAAGGAGATTGTCGACTTTCTCATCCCGTTCTTAGGAACAAAGATAATAAAAAAAGTCGATAACCTCCTTATCTGTGAGATTATTTTTTGAAAAATGCTTTATTTTTCCTGCATCATCTTGTTGAAGTCATCCAATGACACTGTTTTCTCGTTCAGTTTCACTACACCTTTGAGTGCTGCAATGAGCTTCACGTCAACGGCACGGTCAACAAGAGAGTCGATGTTCTTGCGATCCTTCAGCATACTTTCGGCATACTGCTCCAAGTATTCCTCCGGCACATTTGCCATACCGTACTGTGCGAACTGGATACGTGCAGTCTCCTTAGCTACATTCTTGACGTCAGCATCGTCAACCTTGATACTGTTGGCTGCCACAAGCTGTTCCTTGATAAGGTGCCACTTGAGTTCCTTGATGCTGGCCTCATAGTTTTCCTCAACAAACTTTTCTCCCTTGTCCTTATTGTTGTTGAGCATGATGCGCTTGAGCAGAGCGTCCGGGAACTGGAGCTCTCCGACTTTCTCCTCAAGATATGCGCGTACGTCAAGCAAGAACTTGTAGTCTGTGTCTGTCGTGAGCTGAGTCTTGATGCCGTCGGCAATCTTCTGACGGAAATCAGCCTCATCCTTCACTTCGTCCTTACCGAACACCTGGTCGAAGAGTTCCTGATTTACCTCAGCCTTAGCGAAACGTGAAACTTCGGTCACGAGGAAAGTGAAGTCAGACGTCATGTCGGCCACTTTCTCCTTTTCTATTTTCAGCAGCGAAGAAACCTCTACGTCGCTTTCGGGATAAGCCTTGCGGGGATTGAAAGTGATCACGCTGCCAAGCTTCGCACCGTTGAAAAGATTCTTCTGTTCCTCAACCTTGATATATTCGGGCATGAGCACAGCGCTTTCAACCACGATACCGTCTTCCTTGGCGTTGCCGTCAGCGTCCAGCTCACGGAGATCACCCTTGAGCATGTCATTCTGTGCGGCGTCATACTCCTCAACCTTATCGTAGTGACCTGCGCGTGACTGGAACATCTCCACCTGCTGATCCACGAGTTTGTCGTCAACGTCGATAGCATAGTAGTCCACTGTGTCGTCACCGGTCAGTGTTGCGTTCACTTCGGGAGCTACGGCGATATCGAAGATGAAAGTCATTGTCTCGTCTTTCTCCGGATCAACCATGACCTGCTTTTCGCTCGGCATAGGTTCGCCCAGCATCTGTATTTTGTTCTCACGAATGTATCCGTAGAGTTTTTCGCCAAGCAATTTGTTGACAACGTCCATTTTGACAGCCGTTCCATACTGACGCTTAATCAATCCCATCGGCACCTGACCAGGGCGGAAACCGGGCACATTGGCCTTCTTGCGATAGTCTTTCAGCTGCTTTTCGACATCAGCCTGATAGTCTTCCTTCTCGATAGTCAAGGTCATCACACCATTGAGCTTATCGGGGTTCTCAAATGAAATATTCATCTTTCGTTAATATATTATTAATGTATAGTCGTTTTTTTCGAGGTGCAAAAATACGGATAAATGACGTAAACGCCTAACGTTTACAAAATTTTAACTATTAGAACAACAATCTGTTCATTATCTTGCGCCGGCTTGAAGTGCGGCCTACATCTGTGTTTTGTTTTATTGCTAAAAACAAAAAAACGTGTCGGCATGTCCCGATAACCGGGCATGCCGACACGTTCTTTTCCGGCAGGAACATGGCCGCTGCCGTTATGTCTGTCGTCATCTCGCGGACCATTGTTGGTCCGCTACGGGTTTTCCCGTTGTCACTTCACGAGCACCTTTGTCGTCTTACCTTCGGCATTGACGATGTAGAGTCCGGCAGGCAGTGTGGTTGTGTTTATGCCGCTTTGACCGCTTATGACCTGTAAGGTCCGGCCAAGCATATCGCAGATGCTGATAGTTCCGCTGTTAGCCATTGTCACGCTGAGCTTACCGTCGCTGACAGAGATACCGTTGCCGGGGTGTGCGGCCATGGGAGTGTCGATGCCGTCGGTACCGAGAACAACCTCGATGATGTCCGACTGATCGGACATATAGTCTTCAAAGTCCTTTGTCCGGAGAGCCTTGACACTATATGCGTATGCCAAGCCTGTTTTCAGTCCGGTGAAAATGTGGGATGTGGCATTGACGGCCATGACGTCACACGGCGCATAGACTGTCTCTCCGGCGTTTTTGCGCACCTGCGTAACCTTGACGTCATCAAGGAAGAACGCGCCACCGGTGGTGAATACGCTGATGTAGTAGTCCTTGCCGGGCTGCATATATCCGTTGACGTACTCAGCGGGGAATACGGCTTCAAGTTTTTCCACCTGTCCAGTCGTTGTGAACGGAACGTTCTCAATGGCCATGATAGCCATGTATGCCATAGGATCATCCATGATGACGAATGTGAGTTTTCCGCCGTCCCTCATGCTGACAGCATTGATGGTCACTTTAACGTCGCCGCCGTCGGCCAACTTCAGAGCCGGCGATATGATTGTTCCGCCTTGCACACCGTCGTACCATGAAGCCTTTCCGCCGACCATACCGTTGGCCCACATAAGCGAGCGCGCCTGCCATCCGGTGTGGGCAAGACCGAGGTCGTAGAGATTGAAAGAGTAGCCCCAGCCTTCGGGTTCGCAAGGAGCGTCAATGGTGCCTTCGGTAACTTTACTGAAGTCCTCTTCTATCAGTGTCACTTCCTCGCCGGCTTTCGTGGTGTGGAAACTCTCATAGAGGTTGACTTCGTATCTGTCGGCCTTTGCCATTTTTTCCCAGCTGGCGGTAAAACTGTTGGCGGTGACGTCGGCGGGAGCAGACAGTGAGGGCTTCAGGCCGGTCAGACCGTCCACCCATATATGGTCTGTTGCCTCGGAAACAATGTTGCCTTCCTTTGCCTGAACATAGTAGAAATAGTCGAAATCCGGATTCAAATCCTTGACGATACGGAACGTGTCGGTCAGTTCCTCGTCTGTAATCAACGGATATGGAACAGGCTGTGTTTCATAGTCCATCGTCACATCGTCTATGTAGAATGTGACTTTGTTCTTCTGTATGAACTCAAAGCGTACGCGTGTGACGTCGTCACCCAGAACGTCGCTCCCGAATTGATAAATCACGCCTTCTTCTTCAAGATAGAAGCTCGGCAGATTGGCTATTACTTCCCATCGTCCGTTGCGATGGAGAACACTCACCTGGATGAGCGAAACCGGATCTTCTTCATCATCGATGACGCTGGGCTTGATCCAGAAGGACAGCTTCTTGAGCGGTGCCGGTGCGTCGGCCGATTCCATGTAATCGCCTTCTGCATCGAAGACCACGCCCTGCTTACCGGAGCTGAACTGTCCGGCTGCGGTCGTGATTTCCTTGTTGCCGGCTGCGGACAGGCTGACATTCCACCCTTCGGGGTAGTTTGGTGACGAAACGTCGATTTTTCCGTCGGCTGTGGCATTGATGCCTTCGAAGCCCTCAACTATTGTTCCTGAAACATGCTCACCGTCCGGCATGTCTTTGTAATAGACATTGAACAGATATTTCTCGGCCGTGGCCGTGGGTAGCCAACTGGCCACGAATTCCGTCTGTGAGATATTCTTGGTGTTGTTCACCTCCGGCAGGGGGATAATGTTGCGCTTGCGTGTTATTTTGATATCGTCAATGAGCACGCTTCCTTCCTGTGCCGTAAACTGGAATATGCTGTTGTTCTTGAATGTGGCCTTTGTTGTGCGCAGTTCAAACTGCTGCCACTCGTCGGTCAGATAGCAGTCAATTTCTTCGTCGTATATAGGGCCTTCTTCGTTGTCGCAGAGCACCACCCAAAGGTCACCCCCGTTCTGAGCGGCACGTTTGGCGCGGAACGTAACCACACATTCGCCGTAGAGCTCCATTTCCGGTGTGGATATATATCCGTAGTTCTGACCGTAAGTTCCTTTATAAGGCAATAGTGCACAGACGCCTCCGGCCTGATGTACGCCGCCTCCAACCCATCCGTTGGTCTTCATATATCCTTCGGCGATTTTCCAGTTCGGATTTTCCGGTCCTCCGATACTCTGCTCGTCCGGATTACTCTCGCTGCCGGCGGCAAATCCGGAAAAATCCTCGTCTATGACGGTCACGGTCGGAATTTCGTCTGCGGTACGTGCCGTGACGGTGTTTCGCAGTGCAGCAACCTCTGTCGCGCTCTTCTGCCATGGTTTGAGGACTGCCGGTCTGAACGGTCCGGACGCTTCTGCTGATGCAGCCAGACCTACGAGCAACAGGCCCATCAGGGTCTTTTTAAAATCTTTCATGATGTTCTTGTAATTTGTATAACGGTTGCAAATATACCGAAAATAATTCGTTTTGTCTATAAAATATTACATTTAGTAAACAAAAGAAATCGGTTTTTATGTTTTTAAGGACGTCTTTGCCGCTGATCAAGATCATCCGGAGCATTTTTAGGAAACACTTCATCCACACCCGTAATAAAGGTAAGAAAAAAAATGGGCTCAGCGGATTTTCCGGGTTAGCGGATTTTCCGGGTTTGTATGTCTAAGCAGCAGGCTGCCTCACCATTACCGGCTTTCTGTTCTGGATTGTCCGCCACTTCTGTTATGAGCCAGCCATAGGACCGTGATTCCGGCCAGTCCGCAACAAGAGAAAGCCTCACGAAATGTTCGTGAGGCTTTCTCTTGTGGGCGCTGAGGGATTCGAACCCCCGACCCTCTGCTTGTAAGGCAGACGCTCTGAACCAGCTGAGCTAAGCGCCCTTACTTCTTGTAAGCGGTTGCAAAGGTACGGAGTATTTTTGAAACTACCAAATGTTTTGGCGATTATTTTTCAATAAAGTTCATTTTTCTGGTTTTTCAGGTTATCAGACGCGTTTCACCCACCCTCCGATACAATCATACCAATCCATGATTTGCATTGAGCATGAATCTCGCGACACCGTCGTCACCGACGGCCGTCCTGACATTCTCCGGGCCGGCCGAGGCCAGTCCGGAGGCGTCAACGGCGTTGGAGGCGTCGGCGTCCGGTAGCCAGAACGTGGCGGATAGGATTATTGTCAACAGTATTCCGTTTCGCATTGCCCGTCTGTATTTAATGGTGTAGACATAACTCATACCTCCCGAAACGCCCTCAAACCTGCGGCTCATGCACATCACGCGGAGATGTCTGAAGAGCAGGGCCGAGGCCCCGACGTTGAATCCGCGCCTATGGTCCCATGCGCTTTTTCGGGTCTTGCGGAGAGTTTAGCGAAAAGTAGCCCCTCCATCGGCCGCCGACACGCTCAAAGAGCCTTCGTCAGAGCAGAGAAACGGACACGCCACCATCCGGCTGTAAACTAAAACAGCAAGAATTTAACACTTCAGGAAGTCGCAAAATAGAACAGCCGAACGCCCGTTTTGCCCCACAAGACACCCTCCGAAAGTCGATCAGGAGAGCCCGGCCGTGCCGTAAGGCTCTCCCGGGGTTGCAACGGGGCTGCCGTTGCATCACAACAACAGCCCCGCTGATGTGCGAAAGCAGCCCCGTTGCGACCCCGGGAAGGCCTTACGGCAGAGCGAAATGCCATCCGTTTTCGCAACAAAAGTCATAACATCCAGATTTTCAATCATTTAACAAAACCGCTCAAAACTCTCATTTTTCGGACCACGGACGAAAAATTTTGGAAAGTGCCCAAGGATTTTGAAGCTAATGTAAGATGATTTCATCAAATGTTAAGAAACCGTTAACGCGTGTTAAACAAAAGCGTTCTTCCAATTCAGAGGATTGCGCCCGTCTGTCCGGCTATGCCGCGGTATGCCGGACATCGGCGGACATGCCGCCCTCCACTGCCCCACGGAACGGCAGGCAAGCGCTATATCAAACCCTTTTACCGATACGCAACATACAATTTATGACTGATAATTTACTTATTTATAAACTTTTGCACCATTTCGCCACGTCTTTCATGGAAAAACGGTATCTTTGCAAACAGATTTCGAAATTCATTTAAAGATTATTATGGCACAAGAAGACGTTTTTAAGAAGATTGTTTCCCATTGCAAGGAATATGGATTTGTGTTTCCCAGCAGCGACATCTATGACGGACTGGGAGCCGTCTATGACTACGGTCAGAACGGTGTGGAACTGAAGAACAACATCAAGGAATATTGGTGGAAGAGCATGGTACTGCTCCATGAGAACATCGTGGGCATCGACTCGGCCATCTTCATGCACCCCACCATCTGGAAGGCATCGGGACATGTAGACGCTTTCAACGACCCGCTAATCGACAACCGCGACTCAAAGAAGCGCTATCGCGCCGACGTGCTCATCGAAGACCAGATAGCCAAGTATGACGACAAGATAGAAAAGGAAGTGGCCAAGGCCCGCAAACGCTTCGGCGAATCGTTTGACGAGGCTCAGTATCTGGCCACCAGCCCCCGCGTTCTCGAAACAAAGCAGAAGCGCGACGCACTCCACGAACGCTATGCCGCCGCCATGCAGGGCCCGGACCTCGAAGCACTGAAGCAGATTATCGTAGACGAAGAGATTGTCGACCCGATTTCAGGAACAAAGAACTGGACCGACGTTCGTCAGTTCAACCTCATGTTCTCCACCGAAATGGGAGCATCGGCCGATGGCGCGATGAAGGTCTATCTGCGTCCGGAAACGGCTCAGGGCATCTTCGTCAACTATCTCAACGTTCAGAAGACCGGACGCATGAAGATTCCGTTCGGTATAGCACAGATAGGAAAGGCTTTCCGCAACGAGATTGTTGCCCGCCAGTTCATTTTCCGAATGCGCGAGTTCGAGCAGATGGAAATGCAGTTCTTCGTGAAGCCCGGAACCGAGCTTGACTGGTTCCCCAAGTGGAAGCAGACCCGAATGGCATGGCACCAGGCACTGGGCTTCGGTTCGGAGAACTACCGATTCCACGATCATGACAAGCTGGCCCACTACGCCAACGCCGCAACGGACATCGAGTTCCGCATGCCGTTCGGATTCAAGGAAGTGGAAGGAATCCACAGCCGCACCAACTTCGACCTATCACAGCATGAGAAGTTCTCGGGCAAGGGAATCAAATACTTCGACCCGCAGACAAACGAGAGCTACACTCCGTATGTCATCGAGACTTCAATCGGTGTTGACAGAATGTTCCTATCCATCATGTGCCACTCGTATGACGAAGAGAAGCTCGAAAACGGCGAGACCCGCACGGTGCTCCGCCTGCCCGCAGCCCTGGCTCCGGTCAAACTGGCCGTAATGCCGCTCATAAAGAAAGACGGACTGCCCGAAAAGGCACGCGAGATCATCGACAGCCTGCGCTTCCACTTCAACTGCCAGTATGACGAGAAGGACTCTATCGGAAAGCGCTACCGCCGTCAGGACGCCATCGGAACCCCCTACTGCGTCACCGTTGACCACGACACGCTCAAGGACAACACCGTCACCCTGCGCTTCCGCGACACCATGGAACAGGAACGCGTCAGCATAGACGACCTCAACGGCATCATTGAGGATAAGGTAAGCATCGCCAGCCTGCTCAAAAAACTGCAATAACATAAGATGAAGAAACATCAGATAATCACGCTTGCCATGATGCTGCTGTCACTACTGACGGCGGCATCATGCAGCGAAGAAGACAACACGGAGGATGAATTCGCAAACTGGCAGACCATCAACGACAATTATTTCAACCGTCTGAGCGACTCGGTGAAGACTCTGCTATCCGCCGACCCATCACGCACGGATTGGAAACGCATCAAGACATGGTCCAAAGCACAGGACGGAGAAGGCCCGAACTGCGACTATATCATTGTCCACGTGCTCGGAAACGATCCCGATGCCGAAGCCGGAAAGCCCATCTATACCGACACTGTCTCCGTGAGCTACATAGGACGTCTGCTGCCCTCACCGTCATATCCCGCAGGATATGTCTTCGACCAGACATACATGGAACCATACGACAAGGAGGTCAGTGGAACGGATAAATTCGCCATCGGCAACAGCATGGGAAACAATCTCGTGGATGGATTTGCCACAGCACTGCAGAACATGCAGCGCGGCGACCACTGGGAAATCTACATACCCTATCAACTGGGATACGGTTCTACCGAATCAGGAATGATTCCGGCCTACAGCACGCTCATATTCGACATGAGACTGGTGGATTTCTGGAATCCGTAGAAACAAACTTGCTGACGCCGGGAAACGGCTTCTGCAAATGAGGGCAAACGCAAAGACGCGAAGAGTGAAATCCACTCTTCGCGTCTTTGCGTTTTGAAAACATACAGTCCCGTCAGTCATTAAGCTGAAAGACAACCGCACCGCGCACGTCCTCGGCAGAAGCACATACGTATGCACGGAACTTGCCCGGCTCGGCCTTCCAACCGTGGGACGTCTCGTCCCAGAACTTGAGATCCTGTTCGGTTATATCCATAGTCACCGTCTTTGTCTCGCCAGGACGGAGCGATACCTTGGCAAAGTTCTTCAGTTCCTTCTTCGGACGGTCAACCGAACACTGCTCGTCGCCGACGTAGAGCTGGACAACCTCCTTGCCCTCACAGCTTCCGGTGTTGGTCACGTCAACCGTAACGCGCCATGTCTTGCCGTCAACAGAGGTAACGGTGGGCTTGCCATACTTGAACGTTGTGTATGACAGACCGAAACCGAAGGGGAACTGTGTCTTCACACCGCGGGTGTCGAAATGGCGGTAGCCAACGTAGATGCCTTCGTCGTAGCGCACTTCCTTTCCGTTGCCGGGATAACCGTCCGTGCCGTACTGGAAACAGGGATAGTCGTTCTGAGTCTTGGCGAACGTCACAGGCAGCTTGCCGCTCGGACAGACCTTGCCGCTCAGAATGTTGGCAAGAGCCGTGCCCGACTCGGAGCCGAGATACCAGCAGTGAACAAGAGCCTGAACACGGGCTATCCACGGCGTGGCATACGGGTTGCCGCCGAACATCACGGCCACCGTGTTCTTCTGGATTGCAGCCAGCTCGCCGATAAGCTCGTTCTGACCGAACGACAGGTCGTAGCTCTCGCGGTCGCCGTTCTCGCAGTCCTGCTTGTGGTTCTTGTTGAGTCCGCCGATGAAGATGATGAGGTCGGCCTTCTTCGCTTTCTCCAGAGCCTCGGCCTTGAGCTGCGCCAGCAGTTCGGGTTTCACTTTGTCCACGTGGTCATAGAGCGGACGACCGGAGGAATAGCCCTGCGCATAGTCAATCTTGTCGCCGTAGAGAGCCTTCAACGCTTCCAGCGGCGAGATGTCACGCAGCGTCTTCAGCTCGCTCGAACCGCCACCTTCAGTCAGACTGCGGGTTGCGTTCTCGCCAACGACGAGTATGCGGCTGTAGCTGTCGGCATTGAGCGGAAGGATGTTCTTCTGATTGCGCAGCAGCACGATGCCCTCTTCGGCGATGGCGCGGCATGCCTCATAGTGGGCCTCCGAACACTGGCTGCCAATGGCCTTGTCGGGGTTCATCGACGTGCGGAACATCGTGCGCAGCACGCGGGCCACCTTGTCGTCAAGCACCGACATGGGTATCTTGCCGTCCTTGATGAGCTGTTCAAAGGGACGGGCTAGATAGTAGTCGTCGTAAGTGAACTCCGACTCCTTCAGTTTGCCGTCGGTATAGGAGCCCATTTCTATGTCCATACCGCCCGTAGCGGCCTGCCATGTGTCAGTGACGCCGCCCCAGTCGCTGACCACGGCACCGTCGAAGCCCCATTCTTTCTTGAGGATTCCGTTAAGAAGAGCGTCGTTTTGGCAGCAGTGGACACCCTGCCACAGGTTGTAGCTGCCCATGATGGTCCACACATCGGCTTCCTTTACGGCACGTTCGAAAGCCGGAAGATAAATCTCACGCAGGGCGCGCTCACTCACTTTGACGTCGACGGCGAAGCGGTCAATCTCCTGATTGTTCAGCGCGAAATGCTTCAGACAGCATGCCACGCCGTTCTGCTGGGCGCTCCTGATATAGGGAACGACCATACGGCCGGCCAGATAGGGGTCCTCACCCATGTATTCAAAGGCACGGCCGTTGAGCGGCGTGCGGGCGATATTGACACCCGGACCGAGCATGATGTCCTTATAGCGGAAGGCGAACTCCTCGCTGACGGCATTGCCGTAGACGGCCGACAGTTCCGGATTCCACGTTGCGGCCAGACACGTCAGCGACGGGAAGGCAACGATGGAGTCGTTGGTCCACTTGGCAGGCGACCAGGAGTTCCACTCCAACTCCTCGCGCACTCCGTGAGGGCCGTCGTCCATGTTGAGCTGGCGCAGGCCGAGGCGCGGCACTCCGGCGGATGTGAACTTACTCTGTGCGTGAAGCACCTGAATCTTCTCATGTACGGTCATTCGGCTTAGAGCATCCTTCACACGCTCTTCAACCGGCGCCTTAGCGTCGAGATAGAGCGGCCTGACCGTCTGGGCCGATGCTGTCATGGCGCCTAAGGCCAGCAGCAATACTGATAAATATCTTTTCTTCATAGTCTTTTTTTTATTTTTATGGTTGTTGGATTCTTATATTCTTATATGCTTTCTTATGGGAGAGATGATGAGACGGATGGAGATGATGAAGACGTTCTGTCGGATGAGCCTTCGGACAGCGATATGACTTCCGCTGGCTTCAGCCCGATGCTCCTGGCGCGTATGTTGCCCTTTCCCTTCACCACAACCATGCAGCGGCCGAAGAAGGCTTTGCGGCGGGGAACGGTGAAACGCTCCATTGATGTCTGGCATCCGTTGTCCGTCGCCACGATTTCCGCACCGCCGTCGGCACTGAACTCTATCATGTTTTCAGCCCACGGACATACCGTTCCGTGTTCGTCAACGACCTCGACGGTGATGAACGTGAGGTCGCGGCCACGATAGTCGACGGACATACACAACGCTGAAGGAGCGCCGGCGGTGCGGTGTGCCTGTTCGGCCACTACCCTACCGTCACGGCGGGCCACCACCTTTGCCTCGCCCGGTTCAAACGCCACCCGCCACATCACATGATACTGATGGCTGTCGGCCTTGCGGCGCACTCCCCGGCTGCGGCCGTTGATGAACAGCTCCACTTCATCCGCCTGACTGTAGTAGCACCAAAGGTCGACGGTCTGGCCATCCAGCCAGTTCCAATGGGGAAAGAGATGGAGCACCGGGCGGTCCGTCCACTCGCTCTGATACATGTAATACACATCCTTCGGGAAGCCGGCGAGATCGATTATTCCGAAATAGCTCGAACGGGCAGGGAATCCGTATGGCGTCGGTTCGCCGATATAGTCGAAGCCGGTCCAGATGAACTGTCCGCTGACGTAGGGCCGGTGCTTCACCACGTCCCATGTTTCCTCGTGGGTGGAGCTCCACGCCGTGTGCATGTTGTCGTAGGCCGAACACATGAACGTAGGGTCGGTGTACGGCAGCCACCACTCCACCGGTGCTACATATACCGAGTCGCTCGGCATCATATAGAAGTCACGCGTCTGCAGCGCCGACACACTTTCGGTCAGGATGAACGGCTGTCCGGGGAATTTCTCCGGAACGTCCTTAATCCACTGATGATGATAATTGAAGCCGACGATGTCAAGCGCATTGCTCCGAAAAAGATGATTGTCCGGTGACGGTTCGTTGCAGCCCGCCGTTATCGGCCGCGTCGGGTCAAGACGGCGCACGATGTCGGCAAGGTGGCGCGTGAGCAGCGAGTTGACGCTCATCTCCCCCTCGCGGGCGAGCGTCGAAGCGTCATGACCAGCATTGAGAATGAGATTGGCCTGTTCGAGCGACAGCGTATCGGCCTCAGCCGATGACCACTGTTCAAGAACCTCATTGCCGATGGACCACATCAGTACGGAGGGATGGTTTCGGTCACGGCGCACAAGATCACTGAGATCGCGCTCATGCCACTCGTCGAAGAAGCGGGCGTAGTCGTTCTTCGTCTTGCGGCGGCGCCACATGTCGAAGCTCTCGTCCATCACGATAAATCCCATCGTGTCGCACATCGTAAGCAGTTCCGGCGCCGGAGGATTGTGGGAGCAACGGATGGCGTTGCATCCCATCGCCTTCAGGCGGACAAGCTTGCGGTGCATGGCGTCTTCGTTGAACGCCGCTCCGAGACATCCGAGGTCGTGATGCTCACACACACCGTTTATCTTCACATTGCGGCCGTTGAGCCAGAAGCCGGTGGCGGCGTCGAAACGGAACGAGCGGAAGCCCGTCACGGTGACTACCTCGTCGACCGTGCGGCCGTCGACGATAACCTCTGTCCGCACCTTATATATATAGGGACTCTCCGGCGACCACAGCTGCGGACGCCTGATACGAAGACGCTGTGAGTCCTCCGCAACGTCGGCAGCCTTGACCCGTGCCGACGATGAAGCCAGAATGAGGCCCTGAGCGTCCGTCACGGTATGGCGCACCGTAGCCCCGACAGCCCCCTCGCCGTCCAGTTCGGTTCTGACCGTCATCCGGCCGTCGGCCTCCGTCATCACATGAACGCCCCAATGAGCTATGCGCAGACGCTCCGTGACGGTGAGCCACACGTGGCGGTAGATGCCGCATCCGCTATACCACCGGCTGTTGGGCTGGTCGCTGTTGTCCACGCGCACGGCAACGACATTGTCGCCCGCCGTGACGTATGGCGTTATGTCATATTCAAACGAGCTGTAGCCATACGGGCGGAAGCCCACTTCGCGGCCGTTGACATAGACCGTCGAGTTCATATAGACACCGTCGAAAGCTATGAATGTACGGCCGGAAGCGTCGGAACGGAAATGTTTCCGATACCATCCTATGCCTCCTGGCAGCGCTCCTCCGCCGGCCCCCGACGGATTACCGACGTGGAAATCGCCTTCGATGGCCCAGTCATGGGGCACATCGAGACACCGCCACCGGCTGTCGTCATATTCCGGAGCGGCCATTCCGGCCGAATCGGCGAGTGTGAAGCGCCATCCGCGGTCGAAGGATTCGGACAAAACGCAATCGTGCGCGGAGGAAACGAGCCCCCCGCACACGATACACAATATAATTGTAAAAACTTTCATAAGTTCACAGTTATAGTACGGCCGTCATAGTCTACCATCTTTCCCTGCGGATTTTCGAGGTCGAGTTTCCGCGGAGCGTCGCCCGACACGAGCACCACATTGAAGCGGCGCGTCTTCAGCATACCGTCGAATGAACCGCGGCGGCGGCCGATTGTAACGGTGCGCGAGGTGTCGTCGTAGGAAATGTCGATTGTGGCGAACTTTCCCTTCTCGTAGTTATAGTTCGTTCCCTCGTCCTCATAGAGCCGGAAACTTCCGTCGCGGCCGGCGTAGACATAGAGATTGATAAGCTCGGCCGGCTTCTCGTCGCTCCACTCCATCGCCGGACCAAGGGGCAGAATGGCTCCCTCGGGAACGAAGACGGGAATGCGCTCGTAGGGCGCCGGAGCCGTTATCGTGCGGCCGCCGTCGTGACGCTCACCCGTGTAAAGGTCGTACCATCCGCACTGCTGCGGCAGATAGACCTCACGCGAACGCATCTTGTAGCGTCCTACGGGACAGGCCATGAGCGACGGTCCGAACATCCACTGATCCTTGATGTCAAGCACGCGGGCGTCGCCGTTGAAGTCCATCACAAGCGGACGCATCATCGTGTAGTCGCTGAGATGAACCCATCCGGCCATGGAATACAGGTAAGGCATCATGCGGTAGCGCAACTGGTCGTACCATACGATGGTCTTATAGGCAGGATGGTCATCGGGAGCAATGTTCCAAGGCTCGCGCAGAGGCCACTGGCCGTGGGCACGGTAGAGCGGGATGAAACATCCGAACTGGTTCCATCGCGTCTGCAACTCGCGCCATTCCTTGAGGTCCTCACTCTCCAGTCCGCTCTTGTCGAAAATCTTCTGAGCGGCCACATAACGGTTCTCAACCGAGAAACCGCCCTGGTCCATGCCCCAGAAAGGCAATCCGGAGATTGAGTAGTTGAGTCCGGCAGTCATCTGCGAACGCATGTCCTCCCACCGCGTACCGATATCGCCGCTCCATGTCGCCGTGCTGTAACGCTGCTCACCGGCAAATCCGCTGCGGGTCAGCAGGAAGACACGACGATTGGGCTGGACGGAACGCTGGCCGTTGTAAATGGCGTCGGCGTTGACGATACTGTAGGCATTGAAGTATTCCGTGGACGAGCCGAGGGCCGTCGGGCCGCAGAGCGCCTTGCGATACCACATCGGCGTACAGTCGCGCACGTTGGGTTCGGACGCGTCCATCCACCAGGCGTCAATGCCATACTTATACTTTGAATACAGATTCTCGTCCATCTGACGCCAGAACATCTTACGGGCGCCGGCGTCGTAGGCATCGTAGAACGAACCGCGGAAGCCGAGCCAGTCATGGATGTCGTCCTTGATGGCCTGATGGTACATCCAGCCCTTGGCGTCAATCTCCTTGTAGTTGTCAACGGTATCGTAGAACTTCGGCCACACGCTGATCATGAACCGTCCGTTCATGGCGTGGACACTGTCGAGCATAGCCTGCGGATTGGGGAAGCGAGCTGCCTCAAACGTATGGTCGCCCCATGAGTCGAGTTTCCAGTAGTTCCAGTCCTGAACGATGTTGTCAACGGGGATGTGGCGGCGGCGGAACTCCTCCATCGTCTTCTCGATGTCAGCCGACGACGTATAGCGCTCGCGACTCTGCCAGTAGCCCAGCGTCCACTTTGGATAGACGGGAGCCTTTCCGGTCAGCGTGCGGTAGCCCGAAACGATGTCGTCCATGCGCTCGCCGGCTATGAAATAGTAGTCCATATAACGGCTCATCTCGCTCCAGATGCTCAGGCGGCCCTGTTCCTCGGCCGTACGTGGCGTGGCCACGCGCAGTCCGCAGTAGCTAACACCGCCGTCCGGACGCCATTCTATACGGATGGGCACTCGGCGTCCGGCCTTCAGCGGACACATGAATTTCCAGGCATTGGGGTTCCAAGCCGTACGCCAGCGTTCGGGCACTACCTCATGGTTGTCCACATAGACGGTCATGTAGCCGGCGTAGTAAAGCAGGAAGTGATAGTCGCAGTCCTCAGGCGCCTCGATGTAACCCTCGTATGTTACGTGGGCTCCGTCGAGATTGAAGCCCTTTGGCAGGGCGTAGATGCCGAGGTCCTGCCGGTGGAGCGGATTGACCTCAGGCACGGCGTGCTCAAAGTAGATGGAATCCTCCTGACGCACAAGAATCTTTCCGTTCTTATCGGTATAGGTTCCGGTCAGCGAGCCGGGGCGCCCGTCGCGGTCGTAGAGCCGGAAAATGCGCTGCAACTGACGGTATTCGTCGGGATTGCCGAAGCGGCAATAGCTGTAGGAGTCCCACAGCAGACCATAGCCGCGGTTGCTGAGCACCATCGGCACGCTAACCTTCGTGTTATACTGAAACAATTCTTCGTTCCTGCCTTTCATGTTCAGCTCTTCGGCCTGATGCTGTCCGAGTCCGTAGAAAGCCTCATCATCGGGCGAATCAAACTGCATGTGCCACGTCCAGCCGTTGCGGGCGTCGTCCGTAAGCGTTCCGGGACCGATCTCGCGCTCCGGAACGCTGAACCGCCGGAATGTCTTTCCGTCCTTCTCTGTCTCGCCGAGCAAAAGCCGTCCCTCAGCGTCACGGAACTCTATGCGTCCCGTCACGGTGCTGACTCTGGCGCTCACGCCGGCCGCGCTCACGGTGACGAAACCTTCGTCCTCGCTGACGGAGAAGCGGGCTTTCGTTTTCTGCGGCACGACTATCAGGCTCTGCTTCTCGGCAAAAGCCTCCTCGGGTGTGGCCTCAACGCGGATTATCCTGTCGCCCATCACTTGCAGCCTCACCACCCGCGCGCCACCCTCACCGGGAGAGCTGACGTTGATGGTCACAGCGTTGCCTTTCTTCACGTAGCCGGCAGCGCTGATGTCGGTATGAGTGCAGAGACACAGGCCGGCTGAGAGTAATAAATACCTATATTCCATATATAATATTATCGTAAAAACAGCTTGTTTATTGTGGCCACGAACCGGCTTTTGCGCCCTCAGTGATACCTTCCATCGCCGGAGCGCAGAACACGCTGAGCGACGAGCGGTTGAGAATGGTCATCACACCTGTCTCACCACCCTGATTGAGCGAGTTGATGTCCCATGCAAATGTGACGATGCCATTGTCGACGGCCAGACGGTTCACCTCGCGGAAGAAAGCCTTGATAGAGGCGTCGTGCTCGCTCTGGTTGGCAGTGAGCGAACGCCATTGTGCGCCATACTCACCTATGATGACAGGATAGCCGCGGTCGACGAACGCCGATTTCAGGCTTTCCATCTGTGTCTTCATCCACTGTTCCTCACCCTCCGTGGCGTTGTGGCTGCTACCGCTGACATGGTTGCCGCTGCCCCAGAACCATGTGGCAACACTGCCGTCCTCCTGACCGCAGAAGTTCCACGGTTCATAATAGTGAACCTCGGCCATCATATAGCCATCTTCCGCATCCTCGGGCATGACGAATCCAATGGCGGGATCGACGGCCGACGATGTGTTTGTGGCAGGGCCTTGAACAACGAGTGTGCGGCGGGCATGGTTGCCTCCGGTGGCACGTACGGCGTCAACGAAAGCCTGATTGTAGCGGTTGAGAATCGGAGTCAGTTCCTTATGACGGCTGTTGAACAGCGTGTAGCTTTGGAACGGTTCGTTCATTCCGGCGAAGAGCAGATGCTCGTCATAGTTCCTGAACGCCGTGGCAATCTGCGTCCAATAGTTCTTCAGCAGTGTGGCCTTTGTCGTGATGGTCTCTTCGTCAACAGCCACATACTTGTCGCTGCTCATGCTGAAACCCTCCACTTCAATCCATCCGCCGTCCCAATGGTCGTTAAGAACGACATAGAGACCGGCGTTGATGCAATAGTCCACAACCTCCTTTACACGCCCCATCCATTCGGCATCAATGCGTCCGTCAGTGGCATGGATATCCCATGAGCAGGGAATGCGCACGGAGCGGAAACCCTGTGACTTGACATAGTCGATGATGGCCTGCGTTGTCATAGTTCCCTGCCAAGCGGTCTCGGCACCGAGTCCGCTGCCAGAGGCTTCAAGCGTGTTGCCGAGGTTCCATCCGGGATACATGTCGCGAGCCAGTTCCTTGGCTGTGCGGAAAGAGTACTCCACATCGGGGCGGACGATTTTGCCTGCCTGTGTGACGGTGATGCGTGAGAACGCGCCGTCGAGGTTGGCGAGAATGGTTCCCGTGCGGTCAGCGCCGTCGTTCTTCTCGCACGTTACAGCGAATGTCGATACACGGTTGTCACCGGAAACACGCTCAACAATGAGCCACTCGGCCTCGCTGCGTACAAAGGCCGTACCGCCGTTGACGGTGAACGACGCCGTGCCGCCATCGACGGCGAACGTCAGTTCCGTTGTCGAGATGTTCAGTGTTCCGTTGCTGTCAGCCAACGGATTGGGGCAATCGTCGTCATCACATGATGACAGGACGAGTGAGAACAGCGCTAATGCCGCTGTGAAGAATATAGATAGTCTTTTCATCTGTCTGATTTATTATGTTTGAATAGATGCTTTTTAGTGATGTCCTTTCTTTATCCATGGCGTTACGTGACTCGCGTAACAGTGTTACAAGAGCCGTGTAACGTTGTTACAAGGCCCGTGTAACACTGTTACACAAGCCTCGTAACAACGTCTATGCGTCACCACGGAGAGGCGAAGAGATTTTCGGAGAACCGTCCGATGGTGTAGGTCAGACTGTTCTTGAATCCGAGTGAGGTCACGCAGTTGTTGCCTTCCACAACTTTCACATCGCCGAACGCCGGATCTGCTGCCGTACCTGCGCCCCAGATGTTGTGAAGCTCAATGCGGAAGTTGCCGTTGTCCTCGATGTCGCCCGTGATGAGCTTTGAGGCATTGAAAGGCACGTCGTTGCCGTCACTGTTGACAGAAACGAGGTCGGCGGTAAAGGCCGGGAAAAACGAGCGTATGCCCACAACGTCAACCATATTGACCGCACCTTCGTCAGGCGTGCCGTCACACTCGGAGGCGTCAAGTGTCATAACGAGGTCCTCGGTGTTGGCCACCTTATAACGGAAGCCTTCATGAACAATCTTCAAAGCGCCGGGATATTCCTTGCCCCAGTTTCCGGGATTGCCGGCCCAAGCGGGAAGCAGACCCACAGCCGTCTGTTTGACGGTGAACGAGAGGTCGGCATCAAGTGAAACGACGGAGAACACAACTTCAAACGTCGAATTGAAAGCGAGCGCCGTCTCGGCCGTTGTCTCGCCGCCACCGGGATGGAACGGAGTGTCGCTCAAACCGTTCATGCTGTCGTTGTGACCGCAACCCCAAATGTTGGCCATCTCCACACGGAAGTTGCCTCCGTCATCAATATTGCCGTAGAAGAACTTGTTTGCGTCGAAAGCGACGTCATTGCCGTCAGCCTTGATGGACTCTACTCTGACGAAAGCGTTGGGATAGGCTGCCGCGAAATTCTCTATGTCGATGACGTAGACCTGTCCGTAGACACGCGGTTCGCTGGTATGGAACGTCAGCGTGTAAGTTCCGGTCTTGCCGCCGGCAACCGTCGTTGTGGCCGAAGCCCATGCGTCAGAAGGTTCGCCCGCAAGTCCCTGGCCGTAGCAGGTGAGCTTGGCTGTATATCCGTATTTCTCCTGCTGCGGAATCATGTTGATACTGAGCAGGGCCGGATCGTTGGTACGTATCACGCCGAGCTGAAGTGTGCCCTCGGTGAGCGAAAGGATGCGGATGTCGTCAGTAAGGCTGTTGACATAGTCGTCCGTATAGTTTGCCGGAGCGAGCAGTTTCGCGCCTTTCAGCGTGATGGTCTTCTTCTGCTCGTCAACGGTGTATGTTCCGTTCTCCTCGGTCTCTATGCCGTCAGCCGTGATGTGTTTCACTTTTACTGTACCATCTTCATTGAATGTGATGGAACCGCGGCAGTTCTTTGCGTCGCCGCCAACAGCCCATGAATTGCCGGCGAAGTCTGGCTCCCATGCCCAGGAGTCACCCACAACAGGTTCGTTGTTTGTCACGGTGTTCCATGAGTCGTCCATACCGTAAAAATATGTAGGACCGGGGAACACCTTGTATTCGCCATTGTCCGTGAGGTCAATCTCCCATGTCTTGCATAGCAACGACTTGTCAAGAGCCACGTTCTTGGCTACAGAGACGGGACGTATGGAAAGAGCTTGATAGACAGGAGTCGTTGTTCGGGCATGGCCGGAGTTGGTAAAGAGGTAGCTCATGGCAAACTGCGGGTCGGAAACGTTGGCAGAGCCGGAGAGATAGCGTCCCTCGACGGATGCACCGGCCGTCACGCCCTTCGTGCCCGAACCGGCAGCGGGAAGAAAGATTGAATTGCCGTTGGGACCGGTGAAACGATAGCCGGCCACGCCGTCCGTTTCCGCCCACTCCACGCGGCAGCAGCGGAAAAGTTCTTCAAACTCGGAGATTGTCGGCATGGTTGCCTTGCCGCCGTAGACGCGGTTGGCTACGTCGGAAGCCGTGCGGTAGATGTCGCCGGAAGCATAGTTGGCAATGTCGATGGAAGTGTTATAGCCCGTCATGTCGCCGAAACCGAAGAGACCGCCGGTCTCTGTCTCTGACGATGCGCCAAGATTGCAGCGCGCCCACTTTGTGGAAAGACCAAGGTCAACGAAGTCCTGATTGACGTCGAACTCACGTGAGGCCGTAGTGAACGAACGGGTTTCACCATAGACGACACCCACGCCGAGGTCGAGATATGCGGCATAGTAATAGGTGGTGGATGGCAACATACCGGTGGCTGTCACATTGTAGTCGGCCGCTGTAGTACCTGCTATTCTCACTCCGGCGCGCACGTTCTCATCGCCGGCCACACCCGAAACCACGATACCGGCTTCGGCATCTGCCGGGAACTTGTCGAGAGCGGCAGCAAGACGCGCCGTATTTGCCGTGATGTCGGTGACACCTGCTGTCACGGCCTTGGCATCGGTAAGAATGAAACTCTTCACCTCACCCGTGTATGTCATACGGCCTTGCAGAGTTACAAAAGCCTGATAGTAATACACCTCGCCAGGCTGGCCGCTGATGGAGGCGCTGAAAGCACCGTCACTGTTGGCCACAACACGTCCGGTCAGCTCATCGGCGGCCTCGCCATAGTAGAAACCAGTGGTATAGGCACCGACCGACTGACCGTCAAGCCCGCTCACCGTTCCGTGCATAAGAGCCGTTGTAGCCGTTACGTCGGCAGAACCAGTCACCACCGAACCGTCCTTGAGCAGCGGTGTCGTAGCCACGCTGAATTCGTCGTCGCTGCACGCCGCGAACAACACGCCCATGAATAGGGCTATCATTCCGAATAATATCTTATGTTTCATTGCTTTGTTCTCTTTGATGGTTATTCTATTACGCATGATACACTCTCGAACATGTCGGTGTAGTCGCCTTCACCGTAGCCGTCGAACTGGATGGAGAGGTCAAGACAGGTTCCTGTGAACTTCTGAGTCGCACCGGTTGTGTTCTTCAGCGTTACGGTGGTTTCACCGGCTGTATTCACAGTAACGGCGTCGTCAAGGTCGAAACATCCCGGCTCCCATGTCGTCTTGATGTTATTGTCGATGAGGGCGCACTTCGGTGTCT
This sequence comes from uncultured Prevotella sp., assembly GCA_947170725.1. Classification (GTDB taxonomy): domain Bacteria; phylum Bacteroidota; class Bacteroidia; order Bacteroidales; family Bacteroidaceae; genus Prevotella. The sequence goes on along the minus strand of CAMVUM010000007.1, from coordinate 55,017 downwards.
GATTCCATGTTATCACACCTTCCTTCAGCTTGAAGGTCACCTTTATGGTCTGGTCCTTCTTCAACTTCACGCTTGCAGCATCCTTGAAGATTCCGATACCGCCGTCACCGTAGTGGTGGAACGCCAGACGGACGCAACCGTTCTCGACCCACGTGATGGATTCGTCGCCATAGTTGGTGTTCAGCGGAACAACGGTCGGACCGGTCTGGCCACCGCTGATCTGCTTGTACTTCAGTTTGGCCACGAGATAGGAATCGGCGTTGCCGTTGTCGTCGGACGACGACGGTATGCCGATGGTCAGACCCTCGCCCGGCTCACAGCCCATCACCGTGAATTCACGGCCTGTCACGCTGACCGTACGGAAATCGTTGGCAGCGGTGAGGATGGTCACATCCTGGTCGAAAGTGAGCTTGCTGTCGGCAATGGTCACCTTACCCTCAACGGTTCCGGCCGTATAGTCGTATGTTCCGTCGGAAGCCTTGGAGATGACAAGCTCGAAGTCGCCTATTTCGTCACCGGCCATCGGTGCCCAGCTGGCGGTATAGTCGCCGTTCGTCACGCTCTGCCATGCAGCAACGTCGGGAGCGCCGTTCCACCACATCCAGTCGTAGGGCATTTCCTCGTCGATTGTGAATGTCATCTGACTGCCCACGTATGTCACGCCGTCGGCCTCAATGGTGAACAGGTCGGTAGCGAGGTCGGCAAACTCCGGAAGGACGGGATCCGCCTTGTCTATCAGGCCAGCATCTTCCTTCGGTATGCAGGCACCGGCTGTCTGGATAACCTCCTCTGAAACGAAGTTCCATACGATATACCAGTTGCCTTCGGAGTTGGTGCGGCGCGTCACAAGACTGAGATAATACGGTGTAAGCTCGATTATCTGTATGTCCTGGGTATAATTGGCACAAGCGGCGTCCAATCCGACGTTGTGGAGTGCGTAGCTGTCGCTGAACGAGATGGTGGGCTTGGTCTTGTCGGCCAAAGACAGATTGAACTTGCCGGTCATGTTTGTTCCCGTGCTCGCTCCCTTTGTTCCATTCTCTCCGCGATACACTTTGACCACGCAACCGTTCTGGGCATCCATGCAGAACTCCATGTAAGAGTCCATGTAGGGGTCTGTCTCTGGAATGAGCCATGACTGGAAGCCGGGATCCCAGTTTGGCGCCCAGTTATCGCGTCCGAAGGTGATGTCCTTGTAGACGAGGTTCGCCTCGTCGTCGGCCGTGAAGCCCACACCGTCGTTATCAGGGTCATACGGTGACATATACATCACCGGACCGAGACATCCCAATCCATAGTCGGCATCACAGGGATACCACTTCTTGCTTACGCCCTTTACCAGCGTCGCCGCGTCTGGCAGTTCGTTGCCCGTATAGAAATTCTTGTCGGCCAGATAGAACCACTTGTCGTCACTGAGCTGTCCGAAATCGTTCGTTTCGAGTGTGAATTTATACGGATCGCCATATACGACACCTGCACGTGTGCTTGCTCCGAACGTCACCTCATAGTCACCGGCAAAAGGCAGTTCGAGTGTCAGTTCGCTTTCCTGCGAACGTCCGGTCGGAGTAATCCACTGGGGTGTGCATCCGCTTATCTTAGATGCAAGATGTACCCTGTTGCCGTCGATAGTGACAGTGAAGGCTTTCGGGGCGACAAGGTCTTCACTCGAATACTGTGCGCTGCCGAAATCGTAGTCATCCGGCGTACAGGAACCGAGCATCAGCACGGCACCCGCCACCAATGAATAAATATGATTGAGTTTCATGTTGTTTCTGTTTTATTTATTGTTAATACCAACGTTATTCTCTCATTTACCAACCGGCATTCTGAGTAAGCACGCCGCCCGAGAGGGTAATCTGAGTGTTGGGAATCTGCATAAGACCTTTCTTGGCGTTGAAGTTGTTGATGTCAAACCTGACGGTGGATTCAATTCCGCCGTTCTGTACGATGGCACCGTTCTGTGACTCTTCTATGGCACGTCCGGCGTATGCGCCGTCCTTCTCATATCGCATCATATCCCAGTAGCGGATTCCCTCGAAAGCAAACTCTATGGCGCGCTCGTTGCGGATGTTCTCAACGCTGTAGGAAAGCGTCTCGCCCGGACATGAGCGGCGGTGAACCTGATTAAGTCCGTCAGCCGTTCCGGTCAGCTCGGAGTGCATCAGCAGTACGTCGGCATATCGCATGACGGTCCAGTCCTGATAGTATGTGAGGTTCTGGTGGGCGACGCCGAGATTGAAACCAACCTCCTGGCGTGTTCCGTCGGCGAAGCACATCGGAGCATATTTGCGGGTGTAGTAGCCCGTGTATTCGTAGGAATCATTGACATCAGCCTTGAAGCCGGCCTCATCGCAGCTCCACACACAGGTGCTGAAACGCGGGTCGTTCTTATACTTGTCTACAAAAGCCTTTGTCACCGGACATGCGCCCCATCCGCTGGCGATACACAGACTTGTGGCATTGACGTTGCGCGGACCGAGATAAACCTGGAACACGTTGCCGTCGGCATTACCGTTGTAGTCGGATGTCGAACCGAACTTGAGGTTCAGTATGACCTCCTTCGATATGTCGCTCTTCCATCCGCCGTTATAGTATTTTCCCTTATAGGTTGTCTCCCATCCGTAGTTCTCTCCGCTCGACGCGTCCTTTGTGCAGGCCGGCATGAAGAGGTCGGCATAGTGCGTCTCCAGTTCGTAACCGCCGTTCTGGATCACGTCGTTGAGCGCATCGACGGCCTCCTGCTTGGTGCAGGCGGGATTCTCCGTTCCGTAGTAACCCGTATAATAAAGGTATGCACGGGCGAGAAGAGCCTCTGCGGCATATTTCGTGATGTGTCCGTCGTTACTTTCGCGGGCTGAAAGCGGGAAGGCGTCGGCCGGTATGTTGGCCGCGGCATATTTCAGGTCTTCAAAAATCTGTCTGTAAACCTCTGCGGCCGGGGTGCGGGCTATATTATCTCTTGACGGTCCGGTCAGCAGAGGCACGTCACCGAACATGCGTGAGAGGTCGAAATAGAGGATTGCTCGCAACGCACGTGCCTGACCGAGCACACGTCCCTTGTCTGTCTCAGAGCCCCAGTCGGTCGTATTCTCGTTGACAATAATCTTATTGCAGCGGAATATGGCGGCGTAATAGTTTGTCCAGTCGGCATTGAAAAGGTTATTGAACGACGGAGCGACAGAAAGGTCGAACTGATCGATGGCGTTATAGTTCTTCTGGTCCGACATTCCCAGACCGGCATGAGCCTGATCCGAGGCAAATTCGGCCAGCATATATATGCCCACCTCCTCGCTGCTGACTGTGCGCTGCCATCCGTCGTAACATCCCACGAGAGCCATTTCAACAGCTTCGAGATTGCGGTAGGCGGTCGCGTCGTTCATCTGCGTCATAGACTCAGTGTCGAGAGAGCACGATGTCACGGCCAATGCCGTAAGGGCCATTGTGCCCGTTAAGAATATATGTTTCGTTTTCATATTATGTTGTCTTTATTATCGGTTAAAAAGCTATGTTCACACCAACGATGAACGTGCGCGGATGAGGATAATATCCCATGTCCACTCCCGACACCCACGTATGGGTTGTGGTACCGTCGGCATTGACGTGATTGGCGTCGGTTCCGTTGTACGAGCCGACTTCGGGGTCCATGCCGTCATACTTTGTCAGCGTCAGCAGGTTCTGAGCCTGAACGTAGAGACGCAGCTTTGATATACCCTTCCACGAGATTAGGCGCTTGAAGTCGTAGCCCAGCGTGAGGTTCTGAAGACGGATGTAGTCGCCGTCCTGCAGATAGAGGTCGGAGAAGAGCCAGTTGCCCACATCGTTATATGTCACGCGCGGCATCTTGTTGCTTGTGCCCTCGCCGGTCCAGCGGTCGAGAATACTGCGGCTGTAGTTTGCCTGCGAGGAATTGGGGTCGCGGTACGACTGTGCTATCTTGAAGCCGGCGGCACCCGTGGCGTTCAGACCGAGGTCGAATCCCTTCCATCCCAGCATGATGTTGAAGCCGAAAGTGTATTTGGGAAGACCGTTGCCGAGGTCAACCTTGTCTTTTTCGTCAATCATACCGTCACGGTTGATGTCCACGTATTTGACGTCACCGGGCTGGACATTGGCCTGCATCACACCGTTACCGGCGGAAATCCAGCTGTCAATATCCTGCTTGCTCTGGAATATTCCGGCCGTGCGGTAGCCCCAGAAGTAACCGATGGCGTGACCATTCTCGGCACGGTAGAATTCCTCTGCGTTCTGGTATATCTGGTTTGGATCTCCGTGGATGATTCCGTCTTTCGTCGGAATATTGCCCACCTCATTGTGGTTATACGCGAAGTTGGCACCGACACTGTATGTGAAGTCACGTCCGATATTGTCGTTCCAGGTCAATCCGAGCTCGACACCGGTGTTCCTGACGTCACCGCCGTTGATGACCGGACCTGCCGTACCTGCTGTTGCCAGCACCGGAGCCGGAACGAGCCAGTCTTTGGTGTTCTTGATGTACCAGTCGGCCGTCAGCGAGAGGCGGCTGCCGATGAAACGCGCGTCAATACCGACGTTAAACTGTTCCGATGTCTCCCATTTCACGTCAATATTGTCCAGACGGCTCGGATATGAACCGGTAGACCAGCCTTCCTGTCCTCCATTGGTTCCGAAATTATAATTGGTGTTGGTCGTTACCACCGGCGCCAGATACTGCCAGCAGTTGATATTGGCGTTACCAACCTGTCCCCAGCTGACACGGACCTTGAGGAAATCCATCCACGACTTTGTGCTCTTCATGAAGCTCTCTTCGCTGATGGTCCATCCGGCCGATACCGATGGGAAATATCCCCAACGCTTGCCGGGAGCGAATTTGGAAGAACCGTCGGCACGCATGGTCGCGTTGACCATGTAGCGGTCTTTCCATGCCCATCCCAGACGCATGAAGTAGGACATGCTGCGCACCGGATCGTAGGGTGCGCCCTTGGTCTCCATCTTTGAAGTGCCGTTGGTATTGGTCAGGTAAGCGTGGTCCCAGTCCTTGAAACCGGGAACGAAACCAGAGTTATATCCCTCTGTATAGTTTCCGTCATAGCTCGACCACTCCGAACCGACAAGTGCCGTAATGTCATGACCGCCTTTCAGGGTGAAATCATACGAAAGCGTGTTTGTCCATACCATCGACATACCGTGGCCGTTGCTCTGGCGCACATTTTCCTCGGTGTTGCCGCCCTGTGGTGAGAAGCTGTAGGAAGGACTGTAAGAGCGGTAATCGGATGCGTTATAGCCTATGCCGAACACAGTCTTGAACTTCAGGTTCTTTATCGGCTCCACCTGCATGTATGCGTTGGCGTCAAGCGTTCCGCTCTTCGAACGGTTGAAGCGGTTTACCATCATCGTACCGTATGGGTTGCCGTCGTTCACATTCCAGTCGGAACCGGCCGTATTGTTGTAATCGCCGTCGGGACCGTAGACAGGAATGATGGGCGATACAGAGAATGCCGAACGAAGGTTGTTGTTATAGATGTTTCCAGTGCCCATGTTGCGGCTGTCTTTCCATACGAAACTGACATGCTCGCCGATGGTGATAAGTCCGTCATACATCTTGTGCTCGGAATTTGCACGGAAGTTATACCTTTTATAATAAGAGACGTCCGAACCGCCGATGATGCCGTCCTGACCGGTATATCCGCCTGAGATGGCGTATGTCGAGGTCTTCGAACCGCCGGTGAAAGCGATGTTGTGACTCGTGGTCAACGCGCCGTCGTCAATGGCATTGTCAATCCAGTCGGTGTTATATATGTTTCCGTTGGCGTCACGGATAGCGTCGAGCGAAGCCCAGTCCACGGGTGACATGCCGGAGTTGAGACGTGCCTCATCCATAATGTCCATATACTCGCGCGAGTTGAGCATCTTGAACTTGCGGGCCACAGTCTGCCATCCAACATATCCGTCATACGAGATACGGCTTGTTCCCTCCTTGCCGCCTTTCGTAGTGACAAGAATAACGCCGTTGGCAGCCTGTGCACCATATATGGCGGCAGAGGCTGCATCTTTCAGAACGTCAATACGTTCGATGTCGGCGGGGTTGAGGTTGGTGATGTCACCGGCGATACCGTCGATGAGATAGAGCGGCTGTGAATTGCCCACCGTACCGAGACCGCGGATAGTGACGCTCATGGCAGCGCCGGGCTGTCCAGACGTAGACACAATGTTCACACCCGGTGTCTGTCCCTGCATGGCTGACAGCGGGTTGACCGTGTTGAGCTTCTGGATGTCGTCGCCCTTGATCTGCATCGTGGCTCCGGTGACGAGCTTCTTTTTCATCGTTCCATAGCCGATGACAACGACGTCTTCAAGAGTTTTGCTGTCGCTGTCGAGCTTGACATTCATTATGGCCTGGCCGTTATAGGTCTGCTCCTTTTTGAGGTAGCCGATATAGGAGAAGACAATGACGTCGCCCTGTTTCAGTCCGGTCAGGGTGTAGTTGCCGTCATAGTCAGTAACACTGCCCTTGGTCGTTCCCTTGACCACGGCACTGACACCAATCAGCGGTTCGCCGTCAGACGCACCGGTCACCTTTCCCTTCAGCGTGCCGTTCTGAGCGGCGGCGCCTGTGGAAATCATGACAAGCATTAGCATGAGGAAGAGGCATCTTATGCTCTCCGTCAGCCCGAAAAGTTTTTTTCGCTTCATCATTTCATGTTTTTTATGTTAGTAATTATTGTTAGTTATTAGTTATCAGTCGTCAAATGATATAGATATAACGATTATATGGTTTAAGGTAAAGATCCGTTATCGGATTATGTGTGCAAAAGTAATCTGAAAATGCAAAAACAATAAGGCAAATTGTTACAAAAATAGGCGTTTTTGTTATCCGGCAGCAGAATAACAAAACGCCCTTTCTGCGTCATTGTCGTTGTATTTCAGCGGATTAGGCGTCTTGGGAAAGCGCGAAGACCGCAAAGACTTTTTTTAGAATTTAAAGGAATAAAAAAGTTTATTCAGCGTTTGACATTACGTTTCTTATATTCACTCGGCGTTATTCCGAACTCAGCCTTGAAGTTCTCCGTGAAACGTTTCACGGTATTGTAGCCGACGGCGTAGGCTATCTCCGAAACATTCATATCGCCGCCGTCAAGCAACCGCAGCCCGCGCTTGACACGGATGGAGCGTATGAAGTCGGCCGGTCCTTTGCCGGTGATGGCCTGGAGTTTCTTCCACAGAGCCACGCGGTTCATGGCCAGCTCCTGGCCGAGCGCCTCCACCGAGAAGTCGGAGTCGCTGATGTGGCGTTCCACAATCTCGATGGCACGCTTGAGGAACTGCTCGTCAAGCGGCGTACTGGTGATTTCGTCCGGCGTCACATCCACCTCCAGCCGGAACTGACGGTGGCTCATCTTGGCCTGTTCGATAAACTTGTTGATGCGCAGTTTGAGCATTTCTATGTTGAAGGGCTTGACCATATAATCGTCGGCACCCGCCTCATAGCCCTCCATGACCGACCCTTCGGCCGTTTTGGCCGTGAGTAGGATAACGGGGATATGTGATAGCTGGAGGTCGCTCTTGATACGGCGGCACAGTTCGAGACCGTCCATAACCGGCATCATCACATCGCTGACCACAAGGCTCACCGTCTCATGACGCAGCACACCGAGCGCCGCCTCGCCGTCCGACGCCGTGAGCACACGGTAACGGTCTGAGAGCGACGTGCCGATAAACTCGCACATGTCCTGATTGTCGTCAACGACGAGCACGGTGAAGGCCTCCGACGTTCCGCACGCGCCGTCGAACACCTGTTCCGCAACGCCCTGACCTGAGGTTTCGGCAACAGGAATGCAGCAGGTGAACACAGCGCCGCCTTCCGGTCCGTCGCTGACACCGATTGTTCCTCCCATCAGCCGGACATATTCGCTGACGATATGGAGCCCTATTCCGCTGCCTGTGAGATGCTGGCTTCCGGAGACCGAGGCATGGGCCGCCGACTGATAGAAGCGCTCGAAAATGAGCTGCTTGTCACCGTCGGCAACACCCGGACCGCTGTCGGCTACGTTAAGCTCCACACCGCCGTCCGTTCTACTCAGGCTGACGGTGACGGACTTTCCGTCAGGAGTATATTTAAAGGCATTGGAAAGAAGGTTGTAGATGATTTTATGAATCTTGTCGCTGTCATACTTCGCGGGCAACGAAACAACATCGCTTTCAAACGAAAATCTTATGCAGCGGTCGGCAGCGTATGACGAGAACTGCTCGCACTCATCGCGGACAAAGGCCGCAATGTCCCCCGGCTGCAACTTCAGCCGCTCCGCACCGACGTCGAGACGCCGGAAATCGAGCAGCATGTTGATCTGTTCCTGAAGCAGACGCGCATTTCTCTCCATTATATGGAGCCGGCGCATGATGCTGTCGGGCAAATCTTCGTTCAACAATGTTTGCAGCGGACTTATGATGAGCGTCAGCGGCGTGCGCAGATCGTGGCTGACGTTGGTGAAGAAGCGGAGCTTCATCTCGGCCAGACGGACGTTCTTCTCCTGTTCCATATGCCGCCGCTCACGGTGCAGACGGCGTGCCGTGCGCCGCCGCGAGCCGACAACAAACACCGCTACGCCGGCCACAATCAGCACGGCATAGAGACAGAACATCAGCGGAGAACGCCACAGCGGCGGCGCTACATCAATCGTGAGGCTGCGCTCATTGCTCCAAACGCCGTCACCGTTACACGCCTTCACGCGCATGACGTATGTTCCCGGGGCCAGCGAGGCGAACGAGATGACGGGGCTGTTGGTGCATATCCAATCATTATTACCGCCTATGGCGTAGGCATAGGCGGTGGCCGGCGCGCCGGCCGGATTGTCCGTCATGAGACGCAGTTCGATTGTGTGGTCACTGTAGCTGAGACTGATTTCACCTGCCGTCTCGTCAAAAGGCCGTCCTCCGGCGGTGATGGAGGAGAAAAACACCTGCGGCTGGGAACTTTCGGCGGCCTGATAGTTCTGCGGACGAATAGCCACATAGCCGTTGACACAACCGAAGAGCACCGCACCGTCGGCGGCAAGTGTAGAGGAATTGTTGTTGAAATAGTTATTGCTCTCGTTGACAACATGGCGGAAATTGTGAACATGGAAATCGCCTGTCTGCCAATCAGCCATACTTATGCGCGAAATGCCGCCAGCAGTGCTGACCCAAACGTTGCCCTGAGAGTCCTCGCAGATGCTCTTCACGAGATTGTTGGAGATTCTCCGCTTTCCGGCAGTGAACGTCCAGAGCGAGTCCGTGCGTGTGTCCCATGCCTCCAGACCGTTGTAGTGGCCCATCCAAAGAATACCGCGGCTGTCATAGCATAGAGCCATTATCTGCTGATTGATGAACTGGTGGTCTCCCCGCCGGTTGCCGTAGACGCAAGTAGCGCGTCCCGTCTTCGTGTCAACGATGCACAGTCCGTAGATTGTTCCGATGTAGAGCCGCCCCATTTTGTCCTGCGACATGGACAGTCCGAAGACGTCGGCCCCCTCCTGATTCTTACAGTAGGTATATCGGCCGGTGGCGGGATTGAGGCGCATCAACGGGTGGAACGCCGAACATATCCATATCCGGCCGGCCGCGTCCTCGGCAATCTTCCACGACATGTCCGTAGGAAGGCTGCCGTCGTCCGTGGAATATCGCTTCACAACCCGTCCGCCGTCAAGACAGTAGAGGCCGCTGTTGTATGTTCCGGCCCAGATGCGCCCATGACGGTCCTCCACGAGCGAAGCCACGACCATGTCGCGCAGCGGCGTGCGACTGATGTCGCCGCCGGAGGAGCGGAAGAGGCCGTTGCCGTCGGTGCCTATCCAGAGCGTACCGTCGCGCGAGGTGAGCATGGTCGTCACGTCGCCGCAGTCCTTGGCAAGGCGGTTGAACATGCTGAACTCGGGACTGCTGTATGATATTCCGCGCTTATAGTGGCCGAGCCACAGCGTCCCGTGGCGGTCGAAAATCATCGTGTTGATGTTGTTCTCGGCCATCTCGCCGCAGTCGCCGTCGGCCGTGATATGTGACGTGACGGCCTCACCCTCCATGTCGTAGCGGAAAAGCCCCCGGTGGTCGGTGGCTATCCACAGGCTTCCCTTGCCGTCGTCGGCCATGCGGCGTATGGCGTTTGGCGAGCCGTGAAGCGGAGCGTCGCCGTCCGACGGCAGCGGAACGGCGGTCCACTTTCCCGCATCGCCCGACTGACGGTAGAGCCGCTCGCTGAGTGTCGAGTATATCCAAAGCAGTCCTCGGCTGTCGACAAATATGCAGGGACGGCTGTGGCTCAACGCCGCCGGAATATGTATTGAGCCGGTGGCGCCGCTCTCCTTGTCAACCGACGACATTACTGTCCCTGGACAGGCGAGTATATATATGTTGCGGTTATCTTCAGCTATGGAAACATGTTCAGCCTTTGTCCACTGTTGCTGAGCCGGGGCCATCGTGCGAAGCTTACGGCGGGCAAAGTCGTAGCAGTAGAGATGACGTTCGGTAAGCACCCAAAGACGGTCGCTGCTGTCCGTAACAAGAGTTTTCTTTGCCGATGCGTCGATGCCGATGGATTCAAAAAATGCTTCTGTGTTGTCGTCTATTCTGTGGTCGCGGCGCAGATAGCGGAAATAGGCGTCGCCGGAATGAATCCACAGATTGTGCTCCCCGTCCTCGTAGATGTCCGAAACGGCATTGTCGGCCACGGTCGTGGCTATATGGCCGTCATACCGGGCCAGCCCGGCGTTCGTCCCGATCCACAGCGTTCCGCGGTGGTCGGTGATGAGGCTGGTGATCTCGCCGTCCGGCAGTCCCTTCTCTGCCCCTATATACTGGAACTTCCTCTGCCCCACCACCGCCTGACAGCAGAACGCCAGCGCCAGCAGCACGAGACTAAAGGCACGGGAGCGGCCGGCGGCGGAAAATGACGTGACAACGCGACGCACAATGACTTCCGTCAGACGTGACGTTGTCTGATAGCGGCAAACCGGGGTAGATGGATTTCTCATATATCTGCCATAATATTAGGTATGTGCAAATATACACATTATTTACAAATATAAGAAAACAATCCGGACAAAATATCAACAGAAGCCGCAGAATTCCATCGGTTCATCCCTCCTGTTTTCCATAAAACGTATTGGTATGTATATATTCCGTTCCTTTATCCGCAATATATTTTCATTTCAGTTCCATATGGAAATAGCTGTTCTTTCCCGTCGTGTTCGGCTGGACGGCTATCTTGATTCCCTTGCCTTTATGTTCCATCCGAACCCATTCAAACACTGTTTCCATTCCTGCCTTGCCACTCTGTCGTCCGTCTTTTCCTGAGAGAACATGCGTCGGTCGGTAAGCAAGCGGCACGACGACGGCTTTCATTCAATCACATACGGGCGAACAGCCACCGCCGATTCGCCCCCTGTAAACATTGTTAAACAAAAATCCGCGACAAATCATTTTCCCGTTTTAGAACGCTCCGGCGTGGCTGTGACACCGGTTTCCCGCCGCCGGTCTTGCCGTGAGGGCCTCCCGGGGTTTCAACGGGGCCGCTTTCGCGTTGCAACGGCGGCCCCGTTGGAATGTCGTGGCAGCCCCGTTGCAACCCCGGGAGGCCCTCACGGCAGGAAAAATCCGGCTTTTCGAGCCGCAAAAAGCAGTTTTTCGGCGAGTTTTCGATAGCGTTTCCGCGCAATAGCGCGGCAATACACTCATCAGCAATAAGTTACGGTTAAATGTGATATACTGCGGAATTTGCGGCCGTCGGGGGAAATTTTTCAAAAGTGCCCGATTCTGACCGCGTTTCAATGGCATTTCCGGCATGTTTTGTCCATTGTTTTCCATGACAGAACGCAAAGGCGCGAAAACGAAGAAATTAAAAAAACGCTCTAACTCTGCAGTATCAAAGAGAATGTTGAGCACTCGCTAAAGAAATCTCATGAAAAATTCTGATACTGCAAAGTCAGACCGTTTAAATCACGCCCGTCTCACTTGTCTCCTCCGCGGCCTCAACAGCCGGCGTTGCCGCCACACTGTCCTTCACCGTGGGGCTGACCGCAACGGAATCGGCCTTCGGACGATGGGTGATGCCGCCTTTCTGGTCGAGGAAACGGATGTAGGCGCTGGCCATACGGGGCGAATAGGCGTTGAAGATGTTGTTGGCAAAGAGGATGTCCGTAATCTTATTATCGTGGACATACTGCGTCATGTTCTTCGTGAAATAGCGCGAATCGACGACATGGACCTCCTCGAACGAGCCGAAGAGATAGCCCGGAAGGGCATTGCCGAAACTATCCTTGAGGATGAGCACGCGGCGGCCGTTCTTAGTCGACGTGACAACCTGGGTGATTTTCGTGTCGCCACCCATGAACGTGCAGTAGGCGCCGCCGTTTCCGTCGCGGTAGTGCATGAAGAAAGCGCCGCGCATAGGGCGGCTCTCTGCCGTGACGTGATAGTTCTCGTCAATGGTATATGTGATGTATGTAGTGGTGTATTTGACATCGCGCGGGACATAATAGACGAAATCCTCGGGCGCATTCTTGACGGCGATGTCCTTTGAATATCCGTACATGCTTCCCACGTAGCGGTGGACGACGCGGCGGTCGTAGCGATCGAGCGGCATGAAGGGTACGCCGGCAACACGGGCAAACTCCTCAGCGGCATAGTAGGCGCCGAGCGGAGCCCAGTGGTGGTCTGTACGCAGATAGATGTCCTCGGCGGCGTGGCGGCCCAGCGTGGTGTAGATGTCAACGGCGCGGACGTCGGGCGAGAGGTGGGCGAAGATGTTGCGGATGGTCTTCAGCTGGCTGTTGGTGTAGCGGCGGACCTTGTCGGGACAATAGAACTCGATGGCCGTGGGTATGACCATGGAATAGACGTTGACCCCGGCGCCGAAACGCTCCTTATATATATTGGCGGCCTCGGCATAGCGCACACCACCATTCGCACCGCCGCCGTAGGCCATCAGGGCGCGCACCTTGTCGCCGGTCCCGACAACGAGGATGCCGGCATTGGCTATCTTGGCGTTGTCGTCGGCCGTGACGTGGTTTTCATATTCGCCGATTTCACGACCGTCATCCGGTCCGGCGGCCACGGAGTCGGTCTCTTCTCCAGCATCGTCACCGGCCACAGGGCCGTCGGCAGAAGCGTGGAAGGTCACATCATCATCGGATTTGGCCAGCCCCATATAGCCCTTTATATACATGCTCAGGGCCATGAGGTCGTCACGGTAGGGTTCGCTGTCACTGAACCACGACGACACATCACGCATGAAAGAGCCGTCGCGGAGCTTTTCGGGAGTGAAATCGGGGAAGGTGGCCAACGTACGGCGTTCCAGTTCGGAGACTGTGCTGCGCGGGAAGGTGTCGAAGACGACAACATAGGCGACGAACACCGCCGAGACAACAAGGATGTATATGTAGTGTTTCATTGGGCTTTACGTTACTGGTCACTGATTGAGATAGCGCTCGTAGGTGGCGCAGGTGCGCTCCATCGACGCATGTATCATGTTGTTGGCGAAGAGAATGTCCGTGATGCGGTTGTCCTCTGCGTAGCGGACGATATTCTTCGTGAAATAGCGGCAGTCGACGACGTGGATTTCCTCGAACGAGCCGAAGAGATAGCCTGGCAGCGCGTTGCCGTAGCTGTCCTTCAGAAGAAGGAGCCGGCGGCCGTTGCGGGTCGACGTGCGCACGGCGACAGTCCGCGTGTCGCCGCCCATGAACGTGCAGTAGGCACCGCTGTTGCCGTCACTGTAAGTATAGAAGAACGGTCCTTCAACGGGTCCGGACTCCGAAAGGACGCCGGTGCGGGTGCGGTCAAGGGTGTAGTTGATGTATGTCGTGGCATAGCCGGTGTCGCGCGGGACGTAATAGACGAAGTCTTCCGGGGCACGGCGGACGGCAAGATCACGCGAGAAACGATACATCGTGCCGACGTAGCCGGAGACGCGGCGCTCCTCATAGTCGGTCAGAGGCAGGAACGGAACACCGGCGACACGGGCAAACTCCTCAGCGGCATAGTAGGCGCCGAGCGGGGCCCAGTGGTGATCGGTGCGCGAATATATCGGTTCGGCGGCATGATTGCCCAACACGGGATAGATGTCGACAGCCCTGACGGAGTCGGAAAGAGCAGCGAACAGGCTGTCCATGACCGGCCGCTGGGGTGCTGTCCAGCCGAGGGCGGCGTCGGGACAATAGTATGCTACGGCGTTGGGAATGGGCATGCAGTAGACCGTGGCGCCACGTCCGAAGACCTCCTGATAGCGGTTGACCGTGGCAGCATACGTCCTCGACTGGGCCGACGTGCCGCCATAGGGTTCCATGGCACGTGTGCTGCGGCCTGTTCCGGCAATGATGATGCCACGGCGGGCGCGCCGCGCACGGGCATCGGCCGTGACCGTATTGCGATATTCGGCCATTGGCTCTGTCCGGAGCTGTTCTCCGTTCGGACGGCCGTATGACGACGACTGCGCTTCAGGGACCGCAATGAAAACCAAGAGAAGCGCGGCGATGATTCTATCTTTTATCTTTGACATTGTACTTTGACTGTTTCTTGTTTGATTTCATATTCATTCCATCGTTCCTCAGAACCTGGTGTAGAGGAACGCATTGTTGGTAGCACCCACGAGCAGTGCCACGCTGAGCACGAGAATTGCCACCGAGACCGTCATACGGGCGGTTTGGACGACGACCTCCCCAAATACTCCGCGGCCACCTGGAAGACGGCGGATAAGTCCGGCGGCACCGCTGCGGACGGGCATGCAGAACACGGCGGCCGTGACCCAGAGCCAGAACTTGTCCGTCAGGGCGTTCAGGGCAAGGAAGTCGGTTAGCGCCGCGGACTGGCCGGTGAAGGCGGTGAAGAAGACTGTCATCTGGGAGAAGTCATCAAAATAGAATATTCCCCAACCCGTTATGACGAGAAGCAGGCTGTAAATATGGAGCAGCGGACGGGGAACAAGGTGCTGGAAGCGGAGCAGGGTGTATTTCTCCAGCATGACGATAAGGCCGAAATAGACGCCCCAGATGATGAAATTCCAGCTCGCTCCGTGCCACATTCCGGTCAGAAACCATACTATCATGATGTTCAGGGGTTGGTGGCGGCGGTTGCCTCCGAGCGGAATATAGACATAATCGCGGAAGAAGCTGCCAAGGGAGATATGCCACCGGCGCCAGAAGTCGGTGATGGTGCGGCAGCAGTAGGGATGATTGAAGTTCTCGTTGAAGTGGAAACCGAGACAACGGCCGATACCGATGGCCATGTCGGAATAGCCCGAAAAATCAAAATATATTTGTAGTGTGAAGGCAGCGATGCCCACCCACGCACCGGCGGTGGACAGCGAACCGAGGCCGTTGACAAGGAACTGGTCGGAGATTTCGGACAACTGGTTGGCCAAGATGACCTTCTTGCCGAGACCGCAAAGGAAACGGTAAATGCCGTCGGCAACGTCGGAGGCCTTCACGCGACGCTCGCCTATCTCACGAGCGACCGTTCCGTAGCGGACGATAGGGCCGGCTATGAGCTGCGGGAACATCGAGATGTAGAGCAAAAGGTCCACATAACGCCGCTGGACGGGTGACTCGCGGCGATAGACATCAACGAGATAGGAGATTGACTGGAACGTATAGAAGCTGATGCCGATGGGCAGTGCTATCTGCGGACGGGCAACTTCGATACCAATGTCGCACAGCGTCTGCGCGAAGAAACCGAGGTATTTGAACACCGATAGGATTGCCACGTTGGCAGCAACGCCGGCTGCAAGGGCAATCCGGCGATGGCCGTCGCTGCGGTCTATGAGCAGTCCCATGACGTAGTTGACCGCTACGCTGGCCAGCATGAGAAACACATAGACGGGTTCTCCCCATGCGTAGAAAATCAGGGAGAACATGACCAGAGCCAGATTGCGTGCCTTATAGCTCGGCTGCCCCGGTCCGGCGATGAACGTCTTGTCGATTCCCGCCGCCGTCAGATAGATGATGACGAAAGCCGGAATGAACACGAAAAGAAAAAAAAGGTCTGAGAATACCATTGTCGTTGTTTGGTCTGAAGGATGGTTCTTTATTGGAATTCGGCCGGATGGAGATTGTCTGGAGCTGCCAGACGGCGGGCAATCATCATGCCGTTGCGCCGCGCTCCCTCAACGCTGGTGTGGGTTCCGTCGGTCGTCATGCAACGTCGGCGTTGCTCCCGGGCCCGCTTCACACAGCTGTCGCGGTCCTGACGGATAACCATAAGTCCCATCCGACGGCCGCAGTCCTCTATGATGTCACCGGCGCGGGATATGTCCGACACGCTGACGGCGGTCGACTGCATCGGCGTCAGCAACACTATGCGCACTCCGGGATATGATTCCTTAAGTATTCCGCAGCATCGGCTGACGGCTCCGGCCAACGTCATCATCACGGCAGGAATGCCGTTCCGGGCGCAATGAGTGTCTTCACGGATACACGAAATATCTTTGTTGTCATTGCCGGACGACATATCCGATTCTGTTCCGGCCGTTTTACCACAACCGGTTCCGTCCACCGCCGGACATCCGTCGGAAAGAATTTCGGCCGCAGTGGCGTCCAGTGCTCCCGGCCGTGCGGACTTGAACCACACATCGTTCGTTCCGGCAGAGATGATGACAAGCGTGGGACGCGCCTGCCGTCCGGCACTGACATCGTCCGCGAGACGGCATATCTGGTTGAAGATAACGTTGTTGTGGTCGAGTTTCTCGGTATATCCGCCAACGTCGCGTACGGTCTTCGGCGTCGTTGTCCATGTCGCCCCGCTCCGCGCATAGCTCCGGCATGACGCCGGCCGGAAGGCTTCGCAGAACCAACGGGTCCATCCGCGGTCACGGTTGCAGCTGTCACCGCCGAGCCACGTGTTCGAGTCGCCAAGTACGACGACTTCAGCACTGTTTCGGTGGCACAGCTCTTCCGCGCCACAACGGCACGACACCGTTATCAGCAACATGGCAACGAGATATACGCGGATCTTTGAAATTTTCATATAAAGCAACCGTCTTTCAACATCTATATAAAGATTGCAAAGGTATATAATTTTTAATGAACTTTCAAAAAATACGCCAGTATTTTGCAGAAGAAGAACACGGCTATTTCATTTAGCGGATAGGATGGCAAGCGTCTCAACTCGTGTCATGCGGCTCATGTAACACGGTTTGTGACCATTGTTTGGAATCAAAGCTATATATTAAATGAAAGAGTCCCGCCCCTGAACATAACGAAAAAAAGGACTGGAGACTGCACGACAGCAGTTTCAAGTCCTTTTTTTCGTTTGTATGGATAATGTTGTTCCGGAGTGCGTTCCGGACCTACTTTGTCATGTCATAGACAATCTGCATGATTTTCTTTCCAAGTTCGTCGGCGGCCTTCATGGTCGCAGCCTCGCTGTAGACGCGGATGATCGGCTCCGTGTTTGACTTGCGCAGATGAACCCATTTGTCTTCAAAATCTATCTTGACGCCGTCAATATCGTTCACCTGCTCGTCGCGATAGAGTTCCTTCACGCGTTCAAGGATGGCGTCGACGTCGGTCTGCGGTGTAAGGTCGATGCGGTTTTTGGCTATGAAATAGTCCGGCAGGGCAGCGCGCATCTCGCTCACGCGGCATCCTTTGCGGGCCAGGGCGGACAGGAAAAGGGCAATGCCCACCAACGCGTCGCGGCCGTAATGGCTCTCGGGATAGATGACTCCGCCGTTGCCTTCACCGCCAATGACGGCTCCCACCTCTTTCATCTTCGTTGTCACGTTGACCTCGCCGACAGCCGCAGCCGTGTATGTACCGCCGTGACTGAGGGTCACATCGCGCAGGGCACGGGTAGAACTGAGATTGCTGACGGTGTTGCCGGGTGTGCGGCTGAGCACGTAGTCGGCAACAACGACAAGCGTATATTCCTCTCCGAACATGCGGCCGTCCTCACAGATAAACGCCAGACGGTCTACATCGGGGTCGACAACGATGCCGAAGTCATAGCCTCCGCTGCGCATCTCCTCCATAATTCCGCCCAGATTCTTCTCCAGCGGTTCGGGATTGTGGGCGAAATCGCCGGTCGGTTCACCGTTGATGACCTTGCACTCTACGCCCAGTTCGGCCAAAAGCTTGGGCAGGATTACACCTCCCACGCTGTTGACGGGGTCGACACAGACGCGCAGTCCGGCCTTGCGGATGGCCTCGCAGTCGACGAGTTGAAGACCGAGCACGGCCTCGATGTGGCGCCGGTTGAACGTGTCGTCACTGGTGTAGCAACCAAGTTGGTCAACCTCGGCATAACAGAAGTCCTCCCGCTCGGCAATGGCAAGCACCTCGGCACCATCGGCCGCGGTGAGAAATTCACCCTCGTGGTTGAGCAGCTTCAGCGCGTTCCACTGGCGCGGATTGTGACTCGCGGTGATGATGATGCCGCCGTCGGCTCCGGTCATGCGCACAGCCAGCTCTGTGGTCGGCGTCGTTGCCAGTCCTATGTCTGTGACGTCGTATCCCATTCCCATCAGCGTCCCGCAGACAATGCTGCGCACCATCTCGCCCGAGATGCGTGCGTCGCGGCCCACAACGATGCGTCCTGATGGCTGAGGGCGTCCGCTGCGTCGTATGAAAGTGGCGTAGGCTGTGGTGAACTTGACTATATCAAGCGGGTTGAGCGTATCTCCGGTGCTGCCTCCGATGGTTCCACGGATGCCGGAAATAGATTTTATCAGTGTCATGATGATTATCTTTCTCTTTGATAAGTTATGGTATAAGCGCACGGATATACGCTTGACATGGCATAGGCCTGTCCCTGCGTGTGGGGCACGATGATTTTGACCTTGGCTATTCCATCCTCAGCGTCTGTCTGCCGCCCCACCCTCACATACTGTAGGGGGATAAGCCAGCCGGCAGGAACGGATGCGCCGTATGTGTTGAGCATTACTCCGCTGACGAACGAGGCCGTATATTGACTGCCTACGCGCGTCACCGTCATCTTGTCGTAGCTGCGCGGAGAATAGTCGTCGCGCGACTGCATGGCATTGTCCATGATGTTCCATTCCGTATAGCGGCATAGGAGATTGACCTGTTTGTTCTCCTCAAGCATACTTCCGCTGCCTTTCCGTTCTATCTGCATGTAGATTCCGCTCTTTTCGAGATACACATATTGGTTGGCGGCGTTATCTGTCGTCTGTCCCTGCGCCTCGAAAGTATTTTCGTCAATCACGTTGATTCCGTTGTCGCGGATGTATCTGCTGATGGCGTTGCGCTCCTTCTCTTTCTTGTCTCCGTATGTTTCTTCATCGTTACAGGCACAGAAGAGCATCACGACAAGCACGAGCAGCGGATATGCTGTCTTTCTCATAATCTCGTTGTTATATATAAATAATGTGTGCAAAAATAATAAAATCCTGCCAATCGACGGCAATATTACGTTACTTTAACGTGTCAGCGAAACTCAGGATGGCGTTGCGGGCAATCGTTGCGGCCTCTTCTATCGAGCAATTGAGCCGTCCGCCGGCTGCATTGAGGTGGCCGCCGCCGTTGAAGAAGGCTTCCGCAACCTTGTTGCACGGGAAGGAATCTACCGATCGGAGACTGACCCAGATGACATTGTCGCGTTCGGTGTCCTCACGCAGCGATATGGAGAGTTTCAGTCCTTTTATCTGAAGAGGCATGTTGACAAGCCCTTCGGCGTCGCCCTTGATAAAGCGGAAGCGGCGCAGGTCGCGCCTCGTGAGAACGAAGAAGGAGGCATGGTGTTCTGGCAGGACAACCAGACTGCGGTATAGAACATAACCGATGAGCCGCAGACGGTTTTCGCTGTAGTTGTTGTAGACGTTGCGGTAGATTTTATCCTTATTGATGTTCTTCGTGAGAAGCTGACTGATGATGAAATAGATTTCGGGGCTATTGCTGTTATATGTGAACCCGCCCGTGTCGGTCATCATGCCGCAGTATATCGGAGCGGCGAAATGTGGGCCCATCGCCTCGAATCCGCCAAGCTGCCAGACGAGCCGGAAAACCATCTCGCTGGTAGAACTCATCTCCGGCCGCGAAACGCGAAGGGCGCAGTCGATGGCCGGTTCGAGATGGTGGTCGACCATGACCCGGCGTGCCGGCGAGGCCTCCAGCGACGCTGCCATGGCGTCGGTACGGCCGAGGGTGTTGAAGTCGAGACAGAAAATGAGGTCGGCCGCGGCTATGGCGGCGGCGGCTTCCTCACGGTGTTTGTCGTAGCGCACAATCGTTTCCGTGCGCGGCATCCACTGAAGGAAATCGGGATATTGGTCGGGAACAATGACCTTCGGTTCCTTGCCACGGCTTCTCAGATATTCGGCCCAGCCGAGCGACGAGCCTATTGCGTCGCCATCGGGATTGACGTGACAGCAGATGACGATGCCGTCGGCCCCGTCAATGAGGCTGTTGAGGACATCACATTCAGTGTTGGATAGTAGATCTTTCAGCATAATGGGTGCAAAGATACAAAAAAGAAATGGAAATGAAAATAATAAGGACATGAAGCCTTGCCGGAAGACACAAAGCAGGGACACAATCCCGTTGTTGTCCGCCTGACCGACACGGTTATATTCAATAATGTCAGGCGGACAAAAACAAGATAATGTCCCTATAAGTGTGCATCCATCTGTATCCGACGCATTAAGCGTCCGGCCAATCCGTCACCGGAAGTGCCGAACGGTCCTCTATCAGAAGAGCTTCTGCGGATAGACGCCCTCGTCGATGAGTTTCTGGATGCGCTCGACAGTGTCCTGACGGTCTGCCGAATATGTCACGCCAAACCACTTGCTGGTCGTATCGAGCACTTTCACTGTAGATGTTTTTTCGTTGATGAGCTTGTTGACCATCAGCGGGATGAAGAATTCGGCCTTGAGATTCTCCATGTTCTTCGGGTCAGAGAGGAACTCGCGGAAATAGGCCTCGCTGTGCTCGAAGTAGTCGGGGGTGAAGCCCCACATGTTCATCGAAACAGGCGTATTGTCTTCAACGGAAATCCACTTGCCCTCCTCGTCCTTGTAGCAGACGGGGCCGTCAACGCGCATGATTTCCGTACGCTCCACAACGGTGGTCAGATTGCCCTCGGCGTCCTTCGAGCAGATTCCGCGGGCTACGGTTCCGTTTTCAGAGAGTGTGTTGCCGACGCGGAAACCAACCATGGCGTAGGCATTCTTGCTGCCCTCGGGCAGTTCGGAGAGGAACTTGCCGATAACCTGAAATGCGTCGCGGTTGTAGAAGTCGTCGCAGTTGATGACACAGAAAGGCTCCTTGATGATGTCCTTGGCCATGAGCACGGCGTGGTTTGTTCCCCACGGCTTTACACGCTCTTCCGGGCAGGTGAAACCTTCAGGCAGTGCGTCCAAGCTCTGGAAGCATAGCTCTGCGGGAATGTGTCCCTCATATTTGCTGAGTATTTTCTCACGGAAATCGTTCTCGAAATCTTTGCGTATTACAAAGACTATCTTGCCGAATCCGGCCTTAATCGCGTCATAGATGGAATAGTCCATTATGGTTTCTCCGTTTGGTCCCAGCCCGTCGAGCTGCTTCAGTCCGCCATAGCGGCTACCCATTCCGGCTGCCAAAAGTAATAATGTAGGTTTCATATCTTTTAATATTTTATTTTGTATGTTTCAATACCACAAAAGTAATAAATAATTTCAGAATGACAATATTTTCATAAAAGATATTTCATTCTTTTTTCACATAACGTCTTTTTTGCTGTCGGACAAAAGATATTACGGACTTGCCCGTCACTTCCTGCATCTGAACAGACTTTACTTTAATGTGTTTTAATGCCGTAACGACTTCACCAAACCGTATTTCCGACCGGAAAGCGGCTGTTTCCGCAATATCCGACAGCAAACTGATTGTCAGCGCATTACACACCCCGTGTTTTTACCGGCATATTTCGGCATTGCCCATCTGACACGCCCCACGGGCTATCACGGCTTTCAGACGGAACGGCCCTTCCATCCATAAAGTTCTGATATTGCGGTTCGTTCAATTGACTCAGCCTTGTCTTATCAACCGCAGAGATAGGCTTTTTTTTATGAAACAGTATAACTTGCGGCCTTAGAAGTGTGTCAGAACAAAACTTTTACGTCCTTAAAAGTGCCACAACGCTCACTTTTAAGGACGTAAAGATATAGAGAACGGATCTTTAAAAAACCGTTGACATCAGAACGGATAGCCGATAGCGAAGTGGAGGCCGAGGCCGTCGGAGAACTTCGGTATGTTATAGTATCCGCTCTTTCCCGTCTCGTATGGAACATGAATGGCTATGCCGAGGTCGAGACGGATGACAATGAAGTCCATGTCGTAGCGCAGACCGACACCTGTTCCGGTGGCCAGCTGACGGAGGAACGAGCCCGCACGGAATTCCGAGTCGGGACGGTTGGGGTCTTTCTTGAGCAGCCATATATTGCCCGCGTCAAGGAAAACGGCGCCATAGAGGCTTCCGAAAAGATTGGCACGATACTCAAGATTGGCCTCCAGCTTGATGTCGCCTGTCTGGTCGAGATAGGAATATGTGCTGTTTGGAGCCATATAGCGGCCCGGTCCGATACTGCGCACGGTGAAGGCACGGATGCTGTTGGCGCCGCCGACGTAGAACTGTTCGTTATAAGGAGCACGCTCGGAATTGCCATAGGCCCAGATTATGCCACCAGCCACGTGGCCTACCAACTGGGATTTATGCCCCAGCTGCCACGTCTTGCGAAGCGAGGTGTTTAGCTTAAGGAACTGGGCAAAAGGATTTCCGAAGAGGCCTTTCTCCTTGCGGCCGAAGTCTTTGCCCGCCGCCACGTAGAAGAGGGACAGGAGATTACCCGCCTCGGTGATGCTCGTCTCCCATACTATAGGGTTCTTATAGCCGGCAGGGCTGGTATATGTGTATGTGTATTTTATTTTCGGGACAAACTGGTTGCGCATGGACACATAGATGGCAGGATTGGCTCCCATGATGGAATCGAACGTTGCCGTGGTTTCCCGAAGAAAATTGTAGTCAAGAAGAAACGGACTCAGTTCGTGGCGGGAGTTGGATGAGGTCTGGAACTTGTAGGTCAGACCCGCCGTGAAAGTGACCATCTTGAAATAGTCTGCACGGTTGAGGACGTTTGCCGACACGGAAAGCAGTGTCGACGGCGGCTTGTAGAAGCGCTTGCGGCTATAGAGCCCGAACGGAGCTTCAATGCGCGGATATTCAATGGAGACGTCGGCACCGTATTCATATGAATTGATGGCCTTGTTGCTGCCGGCCACGCGGCGGCCCGTCTGCCACTCGTATGACCCTTTGATATTGAAGCTGAGCTTCTCGCCACCGCGGAATGCGTTGCGCTTCGTGACCCCAAGCACAAGTCCCGGCCCCGTCCTGTCGTTGCTCTTCAAGGCATAGTTGGCCTCTATGGAGCCGTCGTAGGGCTTGTCGAAGACGCAATTGAGCGTCATATCGAGCGTGTCACAGGCCGCCGTGGTGTCCCGCGGGGTGAACGAGAAATCGGAAATGGAGAACAGTCCGAGACTGTTTATTACGCCGGCGGACTCCTGATAGTTGGTCTGGCTGTAGAGCTGGCCGCGACGAAGTTTGATGTCGCGCAACAGTGTGCGCATCCGGATGGGCGGCTTCTTGCCGGAATAGAAAACCGAAAGATTGCGATGGATAATAGAGTCGGTTATCTGTTCTGTGTTGGAACGGCGCAGGACGACCTTCATACGCCCAAGATGCCACTTGCGGAAAGCATTGGCGGGCATGTCGGCCATGGGCTGGACACGGAGCAGTACACTCCCGGGATTGGACACGGAGTCGGCCAGATAGACGGAATAGTCCGTCCGATAGAAATAATAGCCATTGTCACGGAAAAGCGAGTTGAGACGGCCTCGCTCGGCGTCAAGACTTGCAACGGAGAAAGCCTCGCCAATCTTCAGACGGCTGTCGGCCTGCGTCGCACGGATAAGACTGTCGGCGTCGGGAACATACCCCATATAGCTGACCGAATCAAGTTTGTATAGATGATTCCCGGTGACGGTATAACGCAGTTTGGCCTTCTTGTCGTTACGCTTGGCCGGCAGTGTTTCATAGGTCACATTGGCGTCGAAATAGCCATGTGAACGCAGCAGATTCTTTGCCACCAAGGCCCGGGTCTCGGGTTTCACGGCACTCAACAAAACCGGTTCACGCCCGAACGTCTTGAGCATCCAGCGGCCGAACTTTGACGTGGAATTGGCGTACTTGTTGTATATCCACAGCTTCAATTGAAACGGTGTGCGGTAGTAGGAACTGCCAAGCAGCGCTCCATTCGGCGCTGCGGCCAGCGCAGCTTCCACCTCCTCTTCTACTTCGGAAGAAAAATCGGCACTGTCGCGATCCGTATAGACGGCCGGTTTCAGTCCCGTATAAAGCACCTCGCCTTCCGGAAGATTGCTCGTAGATGAACATCCGGCCAGCGCGGCCATACCGATAACGGCCGTTGCTACGGCCAGCAATACGTTGGTTATCTCACTTCTTGTCTTCATCTGTCGTCAGTGTGTCTTGTTTAACGGATAAAGTGGTGGTTTTCGACGGTATATCCGAAGCTCCGGCTGTTCCCGTTGAGGGCCGGACAACTGAACGGCCGGAACGGTCCATCAACGGATATGGCATCTGCCGGGCGTTCTTTGACGTATCATTGCTGCGGAAATTGAACAGTTGCCAGAAACGGTCGGCCTTTTTACGCCATACGAAACCGGCTCCATATTCGGTTATACGACCCTCAAGCATGTCGTAGGCCTCCTTGTTGTAGAACAGGCGGACATAGCGCATGGCCGTCTGGTCGATGCGGTATTCGAGCGAGACATTGTCTATGAAAGTCTGATCCTGCTCCACTCCCATCGCCTCGCTGCTGTTGTCGGAGAGCTTTCCGCCGATAACGAAGCTGACACGGTTGTTCCAGAAGCGCTTGGCAAACTTGAAGGAATAGTCGTTGTAGGTGTTGCCTGTAGCGTCGGAGTTCTGGTCCAGACCGAGACTTATATCCACTGTTCGCAGCGCATTGCCCGCAATGTTGTTGATTTCGTTCTGCAGGAAAGAGTTGAGCGCGCTGTTCATGGAGAACTTTCCCGTGTTTCCGTCGGCGATATACATGCCCGTTGAGAGCATCAGGACAGCGAGTTTACCACGCTCTTCGGCACTCATTGCAGCCAGCTCGTTTGTCAGAGTCATGTCTTCTGGCGCTTCAAGTGTAAATTCAAGCCCCATGTCGTTCAAGGTCTTTGTCACTTTGACACCGCAATTGAACATTACACTGCGGCTATTTCCGCCGTCCTCGGTATGCACGAGCGTCTTCACCTCCTCTGTGGCGGTGAGATTCAACCGCGGATTCATCATGTCTCCGGTGAACTCGATGTAGCTTCCCTGTTCGATGGTGAATGTCTTCAGCGGAATGATGGGCAACGAATATTTCATCGTTCCTGAGTTGATTGTGTAGCGGCCGAACAGCTGCATGTCGTTCGTCGGATTATACTCCATGCGCAACTCGCCGCCACCCTCCAGGCTGACATAGTTTGACTGATCCGCATTGAGAGCACAGAATACATGTGCACCCTGCTCGATGTTGACCATCAGAAGCATGTCCAGACCGCCTATTGGCGGCCGCTTGACATTGACATGGGTAGTATCGCGGAAATCCGTGAACGTCACGAGGTCCTTCAGACGGTCGTCGGAGTTAAGAGGCGAGTCTTCGAGGATGTACGTCATGTCCGTCTTTCCGAGCACGTCGAGCTGTCCTCGCATCTGAAGATTGTCCAAATCGCCCTTGAGCGAACCCATAAAATTGACAAACGCCTTTCCGTAGGCAACGGAACCGCGCACCTTCTTGGCGTTTATCAGCTGATAATCGCGTGCTCTCATGCGCATATCCATCGTGATACGGTCGAAATTAGAGAAGTCTATATTGCCCGCTATGTTGAGCGGGTTGTCGTTGTAGGCATACATGGTGAAGTTCTCGAAGAGGAGATTGCTGCCCACGACACGCACGGGATCATTGTCGAAGCGCAGCGTCACGCCGTATGGAACGCTGACGAGATAGGATGAATCCAACAGGACTTCGCCGTCGATTACCGGACGTGACGGCGCGCCCTTTACACTGACGCGGCCTTCCGCATAGCCCGTCAGCCCGAACAGCTGGTCGGGCATGAAGCCATTGACCGTAGCCAAGGGGAAGCGCGTCATGTCGAACGTGGCGTCAAGCCAACCGTCCTTCCCGTCGTTGCTGTAGGTTCCGCTGAGCAGCCCCACCTCGCGACCGTTCTGTGTGAGCGTGGCTTCAACCACATGGGTGCTGTCGTCCTTCATAAGATAGGCGAACTCGGAACCGATGTCGCCCATCGGGCACTTCTCATAGGTCATCTTCCGGACACTCATATCGGAGACCATCGCGAGCTGACGGTCGCGGTCGAGCATGAGGTGGAAGTCACCGTTGAGCAGTCCGCTGATGCGCGGGGCATACGGCATGACGGACGTTATCTTGTCAAGGTCAAACTGATTGAGGCTGACGGTAAGGTCCTGAAGCATTTCGGGGTTCTTATCGTTGGAGTATATCTTCACACCGGTGCCGTCGGCGGCCACGAGGTCGATCTTGGCCCCGACGCGGCGGTCGCGACCGAGAAGAATGAAATTGTCGTGATTGAGATTGAACTCCTTATATCCCAGTGTGGGACGGTCCGGAAGGAAACGGACCTGAATACCGCTGTCGCATACCTCCGCCCGCGTGCCGATCAACACGCCGAGGCGGTCGTCGCGGTCATAATAGCGCAGATTGACCTCCGCTCCTCGTTCGAGGAATGTTCCTGACATGAGCGTCTTGAAGACAAACTGTGGATTTTTCCTATTGTTCTGGACGATACCGCTGAAACGGACGTTGGATTCCTCCTGACGGATGTGCATCCGGATGGTGTCGATGCGCATGCTGTCGGCCATGAGCGAATAGACGCGCATGTCGCCGTTGATACCCTCCTGCGGTGAGGTGCGCATGTCGAAGGCGAAATCGTTGAACGTGATTCCGCGGAAACGGAGCATGTTGGCCACGGGATTATCCGCCCCGCTGGTGAGCCGCAGCTCCATGACGGGAAGCAGCTCACGGAGCCGCGGCTGGTCAATCACCTTGTTGCTCATTTGCGTCATCATCTCGTCGGCGAGTTTCCGGCCCTGAGCGGCCAGTTCCTCATAGCCGCATCCAGCCGTCATATAGAGGTTGAGATTTCCGCTGGAAACCTTTGCCCAGGTCGTGTCACAGCAGGTGAGCATGTCGAGCGTGAGGTCCTTGGGGCGGTAGGTCTTCTTTTCGGTACGTATGGTGAAATCGTTGAAATATCCTTTGACAGCGTGCGACTGCTTCATGTCGGACGCCACATCAACATGGGCGCACATTCCCGTCTGCATGGGCTTCTCCACCAGACGCAACCGATACAGGTCGACACGACTGAGGTCAGTGCTCAAAGTGGCCTCAATGCGCTTGGGATCGAGAAGAGCATCGAGGCTGACAGTTCCGTCGGCAAGCTCGTTACGGCTCTCAACATCAGCCTTGGCACGCCCGTCGGCAAGCCTTACATTGGCCTTGACATTGCCCAACCGCCATGCCTTTCCATAGTCAAGACGTTCCACTTCTACATTGGCCGTCAGACGGCTGCGGCGCGAAAGCATGTCGGTTCCACGGCCATCGACCTCGGCACTGGCCGTAACGGTGTAGAGAGAGTCATGGGGCATGAAATGGTGGAGATTGATCCGGTCGACGTCGACCGTGGCGCGATAGGCCATAGCACTGGCGTCGAAAGAGCCCTCAACGTTCAACGTTCCTCCGCCCTCACCCAGTTTCAGATTCGTCCCGTAGCGGCTGCCATTGGCCGTAAAGCGTCCGTCGAGCGTGATGCCATTCGGCACACGATAGTTTTTTGCCGTTGCGGCGCCCGCCAGTGCCGTCAGAAACGACAGGTCCTGCGTGCGGCCTTTCAGACGGACGTCGGCCCGAAGCCGCTTCATGTCCGATATATTGTCAACCGAACCGTCGGCCGTGAGCGAAAACGCCGTGGGCAGTTCGACCGTCAGCCCTGTCAGGTCGACGTGACGCATGTTTCCGCCGGCAGAAGCGCGAAGGGTCAGCGGACGGTTAGGATAGCTGCGGACAAACTGCGATGGCAGACCGCCGCAGAAGCGCATGATGTCCTGTTTTCCAAGGGAGGCCATCAGACGCAGGCTGACGTGGCCCGGAGCGTCCTTGTCCATGGCATTGAGGTCCATGGCCACATGCGCCTCAAGCTCCGAATCGGGCGTACGGATGATGAAGCGGGGCAGGTGTAGGCGCACTGAGTCCATTCGGACTTCACCCTCGATGTCGCTGATCTCTATGCCCGACCGCTCACGCATGGCGAAGCGGCGGATGTTCAGCCGTGCCGACGGCGCACAATAGTATATGGAGTCAAGCGCGACGGCAATCTTGGACAATGATATATGATTGGCGTCGAGGCCGTCCTTGGCCCGCGGTTCCATCGTCATGTCATAGTCAACGGCGCCGTCCGTCAGCGTCAGGCTTCCTACGCCGTAGGCCGAAGTAGCGAGGTCGACAGACGTCCGGAGGGCTTCAGCACTCCCCATGTAGGCATGGAGGCGGATCGTGTCACCGGGGGTGTGGAGTACGAGGTCGGTGCGTTCAAGCGCCACTCGGTCGGCAACTATCTTCCAGAGTGCCGCACTCGTTGTCGTGTCCTCCGGCACGGTGTCACTGAAGGCCACCATGACACGGGCGTCGCTCAGCTGTGCGTCGTCTATGTGGACCGTTCCCTGACTAAGATCAATCCCGCGGCTCTTCATGGCCAGCCGCCCGAGCGTTCCGCGGACGTGTGCCGAGGGAACAAGTCCTACGGTATTGATGGCCGCACGGCTTATCTCCAGTTCGTCGACAACCACGCGCCCCGAGAACAGCGGGCGCAGTCTCACGTCTACAACCACACGGCTGATATCGGCGATGGTATCCCGGAACTGAGGAATCGAGTCGGAAGGTCGGGTGACGAGTATGTCGTCTACGCCGAGGTCAAGCGGGAAGACGAGCTTGATGCGGCCCACGCTGATGTCCATTCCCGTCTCGCGTGAGGCGTATGCCGTTGCCTTGCCGACCGCCCACTGCTGCACAGGGGGCAGATAGAGCAGGACGGTAAGTACGACAAAAAGCAGAATGGGCGTCAGAAGGATGGCCCCAATCCACAATAGCACTTTCTTCATAATGCGAACGTTGATATGTTGTTCATACGGATAAGACAATAGTTGATTGCAAAGACAGTGCAAAACGAGCGCAATGTGAACCTGCCCACAAATTGCCGGATGCAGCCTATCTTATATGCAAAGGTATACTATTTTTCCGTAGAAATGGGGCCGTTTAAGCGAAAAAAACAATGTTTGCTATTTATTAAAGAAAATGACATACCGCCAGCATCAAGGCAGTATGTCATTCTATGAGCCGTCAGCTTTTGTGCGTTGCTGACTGAAAAATTCATTTGATGTCAGTCAAATCCGGTTAATTGAAGACCTTACGATATTCCGACAACTCGTAATATTCCCAGCGGTCATCAACAACTCCGTGTTCATCTGTATAGTTATTATCTATTTCAATGTTCTCCAATATCAATTTGGAGTCTGTCACTTCTTTCACCGTAAACTTTTCCGTTCCATCTTCGGTAGTAACATAAATACTTCCGTCCTTATAGTTCCATTTGGCAATACCTTCGATTTGCCACGTTCCACCATCGTATTCAAAGGCTGTGCAGGTTCCGTTCTCATCCAATCTAACTCTTGATGTTTGGTCTCGTTCAGTCTCTTCATGGACAACAGTCCCATTATGTGTGGTCTTGTCATAGAAAGAAACACTTTCCCACGTTCCTACAAACTTAGATGAGCTACCGCCTTTATCGTCGTCATCATCCGAACACGCGCTAAAACAGAACACAATAGTTGTCACCAATCCCAATAGGAATAAAAATCTTTTCTTTTTCATTTTCTAATGCATTATTTTACGTCTCCCGGTCCCCCAAAGACGTCTTCTTAAAACTACGAAGCGTGGAACCGCAATACCCTTTCTCTTGAATGAAAATTCCTGATAAAGTCCTGTGAAGATGCAACAGACGCCCACACCAAGCGTTAAGAGCCTCTATGGCAGACTCGTTCACTTCGAATTTTGCCTAACATCCATTCGCAAGAAATAAGCATAACACTTCTTTATTTAATAAAAGCTAATGGAAAGAGATAATCCCATCCGCTTGCAAAAATAACAAAAAAGTTGTACAATCCCTATATAACCGCCGATTTTTTTTGAAGTTTTTTACAACAAACTCACCCGGAAGTGTTTACCCATGACTTAAACTGATTTTCCATAACGTGTGCAGGGCGAAAGATTGCCATCCGGACAACGGATCATGCAGACCACGAAAATCCGCCAGGGAATGAACACCACAACACTGAACCATCTGCAAAAGTTAAAGATAATTCTGAATTCTCCGACCTCCGTAGACTTCTTTCCATACGCTTCTTTGTCATCATCGGAAGCAACAAGCTATTTGGAAAGTGCTTCAAGTCGACTTGCTACATTTTGCTTCCAAATGAGCCTGTTGCTTCCAAAATCACAAGTATATGTACCTGAAGTTACCCACAAAGAGGCTTTTCATATAGGTTCTGCTTCCCTGCCCAACGTCTGCCACAGCCTATCGGCGGGCAAAGGAGCCTCAACCGAAATATGTTCGTGGCTGACCGGATGGTCGAACTCTATGCGGCGGGCAAAGAGTGATATGCTCCCGTCGGGGTTGCTGCGCGGCGCACCATATTTCAGGTCGCCCTTGATAGGACATCCCATTGCGGCCAACTGGCAGCGGATCTGATGGTGACGGCCTGTATGAAGGTGTATTTCAAGCAGGCGGTAACGCTCTCCACGGGCGATTACACGATAGTCAAGCACGGCTTTTTTCGACTGGGGCACCTCCCTGTCGTAGGCGTAGCTCTTGTTCTGCCGCTCGTTGCGTACGAGCCAGTTCTCAAGACGGCCCTCGGGACGGGGCGGTTCGTTGGCCACAATGGCCCAATAGGTCTTATGGACACTGCCTGCGCGGAACATCTCGTTGAGCCGCGGCAGAGCCTTTGACGTGCGGGCAAAGACTACCACGCCGCCCACAGGACGGTCGAGGCGGTGGACAACGCCGAGAAAGACATTGCCCGGCTTGTTGTATTTCTCCTTGATATATTCCTTGACTGTCTCCGAAAGCGGCTTATCGCCGGTCTTATCGCCCTGAACTATCTCGCCGCTCTCTTTGCTGACGATGATAATATGGTTGTCTTCGTAAAGTGGTTGCATGATGATTGTGCCCCAAAAAAGCTCACGGCCCCCTCCGACTCCCCCAATCGGGAGAGAAAGTATGCTTTTAGACATTTCACTTCTCTCCCCCTTGGGGGAGTCGGAGGGGGCCGTATGCGTGGTTACGGTTATTACATATTCATACCGCCGTCAACCTGGATGACCTGTCCGCTGATGTAGCTTGACATGTCAGAGGCGAGGAACGTTGCACAGTTGGCGATGTCGGCCACCGTTCCGCCGCGACGCAGAGGAATCTTGGCCGCCCACTCCTTGCGGACTTCGTCAGACAGAGCCTGTGTCATGGCTGTGTCGATGAAGCCAGGAGCAATGGCGTTGGCACGGATGCCCTTCGGGCCCATCTCCTGAGCCACACTCTTGGCGAGAGCTATCAGACCAGCCTTTGAGGCGGCATAGTTGCTCTGGCCGGCATTGCCGTGAACTCCGACAACCGACGCCATGTTGATGATTGAACCGCCGCGCTGGCGCATCATAACCGGCACGCAGGCGTGGATGAAGTTGAAGGCGCTCTTCAGGTTGACCGCGATGACTGCGTCCCACTGTGCCTCGGTCATGCGAAGCATCAGACCGTCCTTCGTGATACCGGCGTTGTTGACCAGAATGTCAATCGAACCGAACTCTTCCTTAACCATCTTGACAACCTCTTCGGTCTGAGCGAAGTCGGCCGCGTTGCTCGCATATCCTTTGGCTTTGACGCCCTTTGCTGCAATCTCGGCCTCAGTAGCCTTGCCATTCTCGTCGATTACGAGGTCCGTAAACGCAACGTTTGCGCCCTCTTCGGCAAATTTCAGCGCGATAGCTTTACCTATACC
Source organism: uncultured Prevotella sp. (assembly GCA_947170725.1). Classification (GTDB taxonomy): domain Bacteria; phylum Bacteroidota; class Bacteroidia; order Bacteroidales; family Bacteroidaceae; genus Prevotella. Next base: position 22,872 of record CAMVUM010000007.1, on the reverse strand, counting down.
GCGCGCAGCTCCCGTGATGAGGGCTGTCTTACCTGTCAATAATCCCATTTTCTTTGTTGTTTTATTATGTTTATTGATATATGTTATTTCAGCATGCTTTTTCCCAGCGCTCCGTAGACGACCTTGGCCACGAGTGGCTTGCTCGTCTCCTCGGTCATGCCATGGCCCAGACGTCCATATATATAAGGTACTTCAAGTCCCTTGATACAATAGTGGGTTATGTCGGCCACGAGGTCGACATTCTCTATGTCGAACTCGCCGTCAGCCTTGCCATTGGCATAGACCTTGCGGAACAGCTCTATCTCGTCCTCATCGAAGTTCTTGCGGACCTTCTCCACCATCCATATATTGCGGAAAAACTCAGCACGCAGATTACCGTTGCGCACTACAGTCTCCTTAATCATGTTCAGATGGGTGTAGATAAGTTCTATTATCTTGTCCTGAGGCCGTGTTTTCTTTGCAGCAACCTCGTCCAACCGGTCGGACAGACGCTCCAGTTCGGATTCTATCACGGCATAATAAACATCCTCCTTGCTCTTGAAATAGGTGTACAACGTTCGTCGACCCTTACCGGACGCAAGGGCTATGTCATTCATTGTGGTGTTCTCAAGGCCGTTCTTGGCGAACAACTGCCTTGCCACATCAATCAGTTTTTGTCGTGTTTTCGATATGGACATAATCTTTTCCTCCTTTTCTTGATGATATTGCACATCGTCATTATCATGTGCAAAAGTATCAATTATATTTTGAATGAGCAAATAAAACGGACATTTTGTCCGTCTGAAAAACGTTTTTTGTGACCTTACGGAACACTAATGGTTACAAAAAGACCACGAAATGGTGACTTTTTCGGGTCTGGGAACAAAAAATACGGGAAAGTCTTGCATAATCAAAAATAAAGTGTTACCTTTGCACTCGCAATTCAGAAATAACACCGCGGAGTGGAGCAGTTGGTAGCTCGCCAGGCTCATAACCTGGAGGTCGCATGTTCGAGTCCTGCCTCCGCAACCAAGAGAAGAATGACAAACCAGCAGGTTTGTCATTCTTTGTTTATATACCTGTATGACGATATTGCCGTAAAACAAAAACCGAACATCCCCGGGAGCACTGTCATCAATCCGATATGACAGTGCTCCCGGGGATGTTCTGCAAGGTCACGTACCATTGCGCCGTCACACGGAAACGTCAGAAGTTTACACCGCAGTTGATGTAGAAGCAACCTGTCCGTGACGTGTCAAAGTCGCTGTGGCAGATGTTTGCCAATCCCCAATCGTATGCAAGCTCGGCATATATCATCTGATATTCGGCACCGCATCCTATCTTCAATCCGCCGTCAAAACGTTTGAAGTAGTTCTCCGAAAACGAAGAACTGGTCTCACGCTCTGAATAGTTCTTCACTTTGCCACCCACGCCAAACGCGATATAGCCGCCGGCAAAAGGCTGAACGGAGAAACTGTCGTCAATGCTGTAGCGGTATTTCACGATGATTGGTATTTCAAGATAGTTCAGATTGTACGTGAATTTCGAGTTGTCTACATAGCCTTTTCCACCCTTTTCGGTGTAGAAGAGTCCCGTTTCGAGGTAGACAGGAGCAGAGGCAGCCAGCTGGAATCCGGCTACGGCACCAAGATTCAGTCCCGTCTGCGAACTTCCGCCGTCAAGATCGCTATCGTCGGAATTGACGGTAGATATACCCATACCGAGGCGCAAACCGTAGTATATGTTACGTTCATAGGCATATCCCGGCATACTTGCCTGTGTCCTGCCGTAAGAATCATACTGTGCGAGCATCGGCAGGGTCATGATGATGCTTGCGATGGTGAAAATCAATCTCTTCATCTTCGTAATATTGGTGTGTTGTTATTATCTTGTTCAAATACGGCGCTGGGGAAAGCAATGCAAGTTCACTTGCCGATTGCCGAGCGCCGCCTGTGTCATGCAAAGATATTATTAATTTTATTGACAGCAAAGAGAATCCTCCCGACTTATTATTTTTTAACCATCGAGACGCCATCCGTTACTATTCAGCTGTCTTAACATATATAACGTATTCATTATAACTATGGCCACGGTAGGGATGCGCACTTGTGCATCCGCTCTATCACATGACGGCAACCGACATTCCGGATGCGCCAGGGAGGCTCCCTCACGGAGCCGGATTTCAATCAGCCAAATAGCCGGGCTGCCACCACCATCCGATTGAATTGTCCGCACCATCCAGATGCGGCAGAAACGCCGTATGTATATAAAAGAAGAAAGGTGCTGAGGGATTATCCCTCAGCACCCTTTATGTGTCATTATGTTCAGAACCATGTCGTCGGTAACACGCATGGCCTCCGCTCCGATTGAAGTAAGGTTGTGTATGCTCCTGTCCACACAGTCATCAATGATGCCTTCGGCACTCGAAACACACTTGCCCTCCATTGCCAGCAAGGCCGAGAGTATGGCCGTGCTCACTCCCGACGATATTTTCAGCGCGCAACTCGGCTTTGCCCCATCACATATCATGCCCGTAAGGTTGGCTATCATGTTCTTCACCGCCCAGCAAATGCGCTGATAGTCGCCTCCCATGAGGTAGGTTATGCCACAACTGCTGCCTATCGAGGCAACCACACAACCGCACAACGCGGACAGTTTTCCGAGGCTCTGCTTGATATAGATGGCCGTCAGGTGGCTCAGGGTGAGTGCCCTTATGAGCTCCTCCTCCGTGTTTTCGTTTTCCTCGGCATACACCGCCACGGGATTGGTGGCGCAGATTCCCTGATTGCCACTACCCGAATTGCTCATCACCGGAATCATCGCGCCGCCCATACGGGCGTCACATGCCGAAGCCGTCTTGGCGATAATATGGGAGAATATGCTGTGTCCGAGAATTCCCTGGCTCAGCGGTCGGTCGATGGTCTTGCCGAGATTGTGGCCGTAGTTACCCTTGATGGCCTCGCGGGCAGCCCCCATGTTATATTCCTTTGTGGCAAGGATGAAGCGCAGTTCGTCCAGCGGTGACGTCATGGCGAAGTCGTAGACAAGGCACATGTCGAGCCTAATGTCTTCGTCTTCATCCTCCGATGACACACCGCCGGCAGCTCCCATGAGCACCTCTTCGTCACTGGTCACAATGACAAAACGGGTGTGACTGCCGGCAATTACGGCCGTAGCGCGGTGGTCTCCGGCCTCACACGCAACCTCGATGTAGAGCTTTTCTGTGATGCCTTCCTTCAGTTTTATGTCAATGCAGTGGCTTTCCATATATGCCTTGCCCTCTGCAAGTGTTTCCGGCGTAAGGTCCTTGAGCACCTCAAGCCCGTAGGCGGACTTTCCTATGAGCGCCCCGAGCGATACGGCGATGGGCAATCCGATCATGCCTGTGCCCGGAATACCCACTCCCATGGCATTCTTCAGGATGTTGGCGCTCAGCAACAGGCTTATTCTTTCAGGCCTGCAGCCCAGTGTTTCCGTTGCCTTGGCCACACAAAGAGCCACGGCCATCGGCTCGGTACAGCCGATGGCGGGAACCACTTCGCGCTTTATGAGGGCAATGATGCGCTCGCGTGTCTTGATGTCTATCATAATTCAGCCGACGAAATCATTTGCGGTAATTCTCCAATCCTTTGTTGAGGAAGTCAACATACTCCTGTATGTCCTCATCGTAGGAGCGCAATCCGTTGAGTGGTTTGCCCTCGTTGTCGAGCAGGACATATACCGGCTGCGTGTTGGCCCCCACCTTCGTGCGTTCCAGATAGCTCCACTTGTCGCCCACGGTGCGCAGCGTGCGCTGCTGGCCGTTCTCCGTCACGGTGATTGGCTCGCGCAACGGGGTCTTATCGTCGACGTAAAGCGAGATGAGAACATAGTCCTTCGAAAGCATGCCTGCGACCTTCGGGTCTGTCCATACGGCAGCTTCCATCTTACGGCAGTTGACACAACCGAAGCCCGTGAAGTCGACCATGACCGGCTTTCCCATTCGGGCGGCGGCGGCCATACCCTCGTCATAGTCTGTGAAATGGGCCTCAACGGCCGACTTCTGAAGGTTGAAGTCCTGTGTGTTCATCGGCGGAGCGAAAGCGCTGATGGCCTTAAGAGGTGCTCCCCACAGTCCCGGCACCATGTAGATGGCAAACGCCAGTGAAATCATGGCGAGGAAGAACTGGGGCACATTGGTGCGGTTGCCCTCGTCGTCATGCGGGAATTTGAGCCAGCCGAGCAGGTAGATGCCGAGCAGTCCGAAGATCACGATCCACAGCGAGATGAACACCTCGCGGTCAAGAATGTGCCAGCCGTAGGCCAGGTCGGCCACCGACAAGAACTTCAGGGCAAAAGCAATCTCTATGAAGCCGAGCACCACCTTGACCACATTCATCCATCCGCCCGACTTCGGAGCCGATTTCAGGAGACTCGGGAACATGGCGAACAGCGTGAATGGGATGGCCAGAGCGATGGCGAAGCCCAACATACCGATGGTGGGGGCTATGTAGCTTCCCTGAGTGGACACAGCCACAAGCAGGAAACCGATGATTGGACCTGTGCATGAGAAGGAGACGAGCGTCAGCGTAAAGGCCATGAGGAAGATGCTGAGCATTCCGCTCGTAGATTCCGACTTCTGATCAATCTTGTTGCTCCACGACGAAGGCAGCGTGATTTCAAACGCTCCGAAGAACGACGCGGCAAAGACCACGAGCAACAGACAGAAGAATATGTTGAAGACGGCGTTGGTCGACAGCGCATTGAGTGCGCTTGCGCCGAACAGCATCGTCACCACCAGTCCCAGCAGGACATAGATAACGACAATGGAAACGCCATAGGTGACAGCCTCGCGGATAGCCTTGGAGCGGTCCTTGTTGCGCTTCAGGAAGAAACTGACGGTCATCGGGATTATCGGCCACACACAGGGAGTGAGCAGGGCGAGGAATCCTCCGGCCAGTCCGGCGAGGAAGATGTAGAGCAGAGAGCTGTCCATCGTGTTCCTGTCATACGCCTTCAGTTCGTCGATGACGGGCTTCCACAGTTCCGCACCGGCCGCAACCCCGTCCTCAGCGCCACCGTTTGCGCCGACGGCCGCGGCCGAATCAGCCTTCACCGAGTCGCCCTCGGCCACAACAATGCCTGTCGTGGCGTCAGCTCCGCCGATTTTCTCGTCACCGGCAGCCTTTTCCTCAACGCCGTCCTTGGCCACGGCCGTCTTGCCGTCAGCCTCGGCTGTCTTCGGCGGATTGGGAAGAGTGCCCTTCTTCACGAGTGCAATCTGCGACGGCGGAAGGCACATTTCGTCATTGCACGCACCGTATTCGAGATAGCAGTCGATTTCGTATTTAGCCTTGGTGAACTTTATTTTCTGGACGAAAGCGCCGCTGCCCTCAAAGAAGCGCAGCTTCATTCCGAACATATTGTCATACTTGGAAATCTCATTGCCGCGCGGAGTGAGCTTTCCAACGGTCGTTGCACCGTCCATCTTGTTGACATAGAACGTAGCCGAAATAGGGCCGTCGTTGCCCAATTCGGTGGAATAGAGATGCCATCCCCGATCTATTTTGGCCGAAAAGACAATTTCCGCCTCATCACCGCCCAACATCTTCAGTTGCGAGGAGAAATGTACCGGATCGACCATCTGGGCATTAGCGGCAACGGTAAGAACCATCACCAAAAGAAATAAAAAAAGTTTCTTCATTGCAATGTAAATTTGAATATTCGGCTGCAAAAATACTAAATAAATACGGAACTTATTAAAACTTTTTATAATAATGTTGTTTTTATATAGCTTTTATCCAGCGGTTTCCCGATAAAAACATTGTTCTGTCCACAGTTGCCTTCCATCCTCATCCATATTTTTCATTTCCCACTTCTTCCCACCAAGCCATACAGACAGGGTTCTTTCCTCCACCGATATGCCCTGACATACGCACGACGGGCCGCAGGAACTCCAGCTTCCACGGTCTCCGCCTTTTCCTTCCGTGTCTGCGGGAGCCTCCTACGGCCCGTCTTTCTTCCTTACATCAGCCCTGCGGTTATTCCCTGAGCTTCTTTTCGCCACTCTCCAGAACATCAGCTGCCTTTTCCTTGGCCTTTCCAACCTTCTCCTTGACAACAGATCCCGCTTCCGAGGCCTTCTCCTTTACAGCAGCCCCTGCTTCCGAGGCTTTTTCCTTGACCACTGCGGCCTTTTCCTTTACAGCAGCGCCTGCTTCCGATGCCTTCTCCTTGACATTTTCTTTTATTTCGGCGGCTTTCTCCTTTACGGTGTCAGCAGCCATGGCGGCACCTTGCTTGATGCTTTTTCCTAAGTCTTTCGCACTTCCTTCAGCCTTGTCCTTCATTTCGGAACAGCACTGAGAAGCATTCCGTGATTGTTTGTGTCTGCTACAAGCAATGAATCCGAGCGCCAGTACAGCTGCTGAAATAATAAATAGTTTCTTCATAATAAGTCGTTTTTTAATGGTTAAACATATTTCTTCTCTCAAACTTTTCACAATGCAAAGATATGTCTTTTCTTCCTCCATCCAATCGTTTCGTCCTGTCATTTAACCAACCTTATCTTTCATATATTTACCTTATATAAATAGGACGGACATTTATTCAATTTTATTTAAGCCGCCCATCCTAATCGGCCGTAGTCCCGTTATCTGTGTTGATATAATCAGGGTTCTGTCCGTCATCTATCATTAGAAATCCGATGACGATACCACATAAGAAAACATTGTCACTCCCTACCCGAACCTACCCGAAAACAACCATAAGACATGACATCGGGCCCATCCGGCGGTGGCTATCGAAAACCTTTTCCGCCGTGATCGGGCCCGACTGTCTTGCCACGCCGCCATATCGCCGGCACGCCGGAGGGAGCTTATTTCAGCTCCAGACCGACCGGACAGTGGTCGCTTCCCATGATGTCCGTATGGATAGTGGCGGCGGCGATGCGGTCGCGCAGACGGTCGGACGCCACAAAATAGTCGATTCGCCATCCTGCGTTCTTCTCCCGCGCACGGAAACGGTAGGACCACCACGAATATGTCACCTGCTCGGGATAGAGCCAGCGGAATGTGTCGGTGAAGCCGCTGCCGAGCAGTTCGGTGAACTTTCCGCGCTCCTCGTCGGTAAAACCGGCATTGCGGCGGTTGGTCTTCGGATTTTTCAGGTCAATCTCCTCATGGGCCACATTGAGGTCGCCGCAGATGATGACCGGCTTGCGGGCGTCCAACCCGACGACGTAACGGCGGAAATCGTCTTCCCACGTCATTCGGTAGTCCAGACGGCGCAGCTCGTCCTGAGAATTAGGCGTATAGACCGTCACGAGAAAGAAATCGTCCATCTCAAGCGTTATCACGCGGCCTTCGTGGTCGTGCTCGTCGATGCCAAGTCCGCAAGTCACCGAAAGCGGCTCGTGGCGGGTGAAGACGGCCGTCCCGGAATAGCCCTTTTTCTCGGCATAGTTCCAATAGGAACGATAGCCTTCAAATTCCAAATCGAGCTGTCCGGCCTGCATCTTCGTTTCCTGCAAGCAGAAAAAATCGGCGTTCAGACGGCGGAAAATCTCGCTGAATCCCTTGCCCTCACAGGCTCTCAGCCCGTTGACATTCCATGAAATGAGTTTCATAAGTTCAATGTATGATGTGATATGCTATATATTTTTCATCCGGCAGACAACATGCGGCTATCCGGAGGCATGGTTTCATACCGGTGTCCATCGGCGCCAACGACCGTCCACACCGGCGAAACGGCATACAAAAATACAATTTTATTCTGACATCCCGCCGTTTCGCAGGCAAAAAGCGCACACGCAACAGATGAATACATCCGTAACGGCCGTCATCTTCACCACGACACATACATCCCGGAAATCCTTATGCGGGCGGACAGTCAAACCGCCATATCAGCATGTAAACATTATTAAACAAAAATCCGCGACAAATCATTTTCCCGTTTCAGGACTCTCCGGCGGTAGTGTGACACCGGTTTTCTGACGCCGGTATTGCCGTAAGGGCCTTACGGAGTTGCAACGGGGCCGCCGCGACATTCCGACAAGGCTGCCGTTGGAACGCGAAAGCGGCCCCGTTGAAACCCCGGGAGGCCCTTACGACAGGAAAAATCAGGCTTTTTGAGCCGCAAAAAACGGATTTCCGACGAGCTTTCGATGCCAGTTTCGCGCACCAGCAAAACAACTCGCTCATTACCAATAAATTATGTTTAAATACGCCAGATTACGATATTTACGGCTGTCGGGGAAAATTTTTCAAAAGTGTCACGTTTTGACCGCGTTTCGAGAGCATTTTCAGTATGTTTTGTTAATTGTTTTCCGCACACAAACACGAAAACGCATGGGCGCAGCGGATTTTAGTTTTTGAAATGAATACAGAGAGAATTATATTATCCTTTGTGGTCTCGTGTTCCCAAAAACTGAAATCCGCTGCGCCCCTGCGTCTTTACATTTACATTATCATAAAAAAGCACACGATACAAACAAAAATGGGGCGGACCTCCTTAGAAGTCCGCCCCTCACATTATTGATCCTGATGTTATTAGAACTTAGCCATCTTTATTGCGTCGATAGCACACTCGTCACCCTTGTTTCCGAGCCGTCCCCCGCTGCGGTCCTTAGCCTGCTGGAGGTCCTCGGTTGTGAGAAGACCATATATAATAGGTATCTCACTCACGGTGTTCAGTCGTGCGATTCCGGCCGTCACTCCCTGACAGATATAGTCAAAATGGGGGGTCTCGCCGCGAATGACGCTGCCCAAAACGATTATGGCGTCGAAACTGCCGTTAAGAGTCATCCGGTGGGCACCGTAGATAAGCTCGAAACTGCCCGGCACGGTCTTGACGTGGATATTCTCCGGAAGCGCTCCGTGCTTTTCGAGCGTGCTCACCGCACCGTTCAACAGTGCTCCTGTGATTTCCGGATTCCATTCGGCCACCACGATGCCGAAACACATGTTGCTGGCGTCGGGAATGCTGGCGAAATCGTATTCGGACAGGTTGTGAAGTGCTGTTGCCATTTATTTCGTCGTTGCGCGTTCAATATACTTGTCTATTGTCTGATACTGCATCGAGTTGAAATACTTCTGCTTGATTTCCTGATACAGCTTCAGAGCCTCATCTTTCTTGCCCTGCTTCTCCAGAATCTCACCAGCCTGAATGAGGTAGATGGGCGAAAGGGTGTTGTTGTCAGCCGTTTTGGCGGCCTTCTTGAGAAGGTCTACAGCCTTGTCCAGCTGATTGAGGTGAGCGTAGGCATTGCCCAGCGCACCTATAGCGGAGGGACTGATCATCTGGTCGTCCTGTCCGTCATATTTCTCAAGATAGGTGGCAGCCTCGTTCCACTTGTCCAGCTGGGCGTAGCAGAGACCGGCATAGAGGTTGGCCAGATTGCCGGCGTCGGTGCTGCTGTAGTCTGTGGCAATGGCGACAAAACCGGGATAGCCAGCTCCGTCACCGTTGAGAGCCTTGTCAAACTGGTCGGCGGCGAAATAGTCCTGTCCCTTGGCGATTATGGCATTTGCCTTATCCTCGCGCGGTCCCTTGACGTATGTGTTGTAAACGATGATACCGGCGATAATCACGATCACGGCAATTACTCCGGCGATGATAGCTTTCCTGTATTTCAGGAATGCCATTTCAGAGCTGTTGAGCGTTTCTTCCGTGTTCTCAACTGCGCTCATCTGGTTCTTAATGTCTGCCATATTATTGTCTTTCTATTTTCTTGTTTCAATTTGCGGAGCAAAATTACGTAATTTATCGGACATATTGAAATTTATCAATGACTTTTTTCTCTTTTTACTTGCAAATCACGTAACTTTGCAGTAAAATAGCATTTTACGTCACCGATGATTCTCCAGAAGCTGTCCATAATCAACTATAAAAACATACAGGAGGCAACGCTCGGACTGTCTCCGAAGATCAACTGTCTGATAGGACAGAACGGGGTTGGAAAGACCAACGTTCTCGACGCGGTCTACTATCTCTCGTTCTGCCGCAGCGCCCACAACCCGGTGGACTCTCAGGTTATCCGCCACGGTCAGGAGTTCTTCGTTCTCGACGCCTCCTACATGACCGACGACGGCGAACAGGAAGCCATCTACTGCGGCATGAAGCGTGGAACGAAAAAACACTTCAAGCGTAACAAAAAAGAATATAAACGGCTTTCGGAACACATAGGACTGATTCCGCTGGTGGCGGTGTCACCCTCCGACACACTCATCATCGAAGGTGGAAGCGAGGAGCGCCGCCGGCTGATGGACATCGTCATATCCCAATATGACCACAGCTACATCGAGGCGCTCACACGATACTCCAAGGCACTCACCCAGCGCAACGCCATGCTGAAGATGGAGACGGAGCCCGACCCTGCGATAATGGACATCTGGGAGGAACAGATGGCCGTTGAAGGCGAACTGATATACCATAAAAGAAATGAGTTCGTGCGCGAACTGACGCCCGTCTTCCAGACTTACTATCAGAACATATCCTCCCGGCGCGAGGAGGTGGGGCTGGACTACATGTCACACTGCCAGCGCGGACCGCTGTTAGAAGTAATCCGCCGCGACCGCCACAAGGACCGTGCCGTCGGCTACTCGCTCCACGGAGTCCACCGCGACGACCTTGAGTTCACTCTCGGCGGCCATTCCATGAAGCGCGAAGGCAGCCAAGGACAAAACAAGACGTTCGTAATAGCCCTGAAACTGGCGCAGTTTGACTTCCTCAGACGCACGGCCTCACGGACCACGCCGCTCCTGCTGCTCGACGACATCTTCGACAAGCTGGACGCCCAACGCGTTGAAAAGATCGTGGAACTGGTTTCCGGCAACGCCTTCGGACAGATTTTCATCACCGACACCAACCGCGACCACCTCGAACAGATTCTCCGCAACAGCTCCCATGACTACAAACTGTTTCACGTTGAGAACGGGGAAATAACGGAAAGAGAGATTTAGAAAGAAGAGGAACTATACCTAATATAATGAGATTCTATGTATAAAGGAATGGGATTCTATATTTAAGGAACGTAACTCTATATTAAAAGAAAAGAGCCCGATGTTTAAAAGAGATGTCTATGCAATCCGCGACCTCATAATGCGCAACCTACGCGTTCAAGGCCTGGAGACTCCGCTTCTCCAGAAGCGGCTCGTTGACGCATGGCCGCAGGTCGCCGGTCCGCTGATAGCACGCTACACGGTGGACACGGCCATACGCAATCAGACATTGTGGGTGCGCCTCTCCAATCCCGCCCTACGCGCCGACCTGAGCATGCGCAGACAGGAATTCGTATGCCGGCTCAACGAACATGTAGGCAGCCAGATAATCACGGACATACGTTTTTGCTGAACAAGAGTTCCTGAAACCACATACGGCTCTCCTCATGCAGCGTCCGCGAAGCATTTCCGTTTTCATCCGGCAGCGAATATCCACACTCATTTGTCTGTCTGCCTCCCTCCATTAGCAGAAAAACTTTCCTGCATGATAAATATATATTGCGGCTTGCCATAATGATTGGCAATCCTTATCATTGCTTTCTCTAAGACACCAATCTGATGACTTCGTCTCCGTCTATACATGCCTCTCAAAAGGCTTTGAAGAGCCTTGTCCGCCGTCGGATGCGACCTTCCGGGTATCTTGACGTTGCCGATACTGCCGTCGTTTTCAATCCTAAATGACGCCAACATCCATACGACTGCTTAATCGTAAGTTCGATGACATCTTTTTTACCCAACAGATATATAGGAAGCAAGAATAGGCATATCAGCGGTGATATAAGTCCGGCAATAACGGGATGGCGTTCAAGACATATTGTCTCTTTTTCAAATTCAGTTCCGTCCACCAAGCGGGAGTCGCTACCAATATTCCTAATCAGAAATAATCGGTTTTAACAATAATATCCATCAGCTGTATGGCTTTGTATAAAATACGACAATCACGTAACACTGTTGTTTAAGACTGCGTCATGTTTCTTCCTCACCATATCACTTCATCCATGATGACATCCGTCGGTTCGGTAGGGACGGCGTCAACAAGCTGGAATGGGAAGCAGATGCCTATTTTATAGGCGCGCGTAAGGAGGGGAAGAAAGCGGTCGTAATAACCGCGGCCGCGGCCGAGACGATGGCCGTGGCGGTCGAACGCCATGCCGGGAATGACGGCAAGGTCTATCCGGGAATAGTCGGTGAAGAGCGCGCCGCATGGTTCCATGATGCCGAAAGCACCGCGGGACAGGTCTTCGGGACCGGTATAAAGACGCAACTCCATGTCGGTGGCACTCGTGACACGCGGCAACAGAATGGTCATTCCGGCGTAGCTGGCCGACACGACAGACGAAACAGCACATTCTTCAGATTGTAATTCTGACTCAAAAGATTGCAGCGGGACCGACACGGAAGCCAGTCCGGCGAGCAGGCGGCGGGTATCCACCTCGTCAGGCAGCGAATGGTAGAGCATGACGGTACGGGCGGCGGCGAACCGGGGATGCTCCGTCAGACGGCGGATAACGGCAAGCGCCATTTCGTCCAGTTCCTCCCGGACGAAACGGCGCTTGTCTTCGCGTATCTTTTCACGCAGCCCGCTCTTAAGCATAGCAGGCCGGTTTTGCTTTCAGAATATGGTCGGCGTGTCCGCATGACGGGACGTTCATGGCCGTCTTTCCTTTCTCCGGCTGTACCACCGGACGCTTGGGAAACGCCAGTCCTGCCTTGAAGACGTCGAGAGCACGTAGTATCACGTGGTCGTCGGAATTTAGATATTCAATCCACGCCTCGTCATCGAGTATGTTGTAGATTATCCGGCTGTTGATGAAACGCTCCAGCAGACTGTGTGACTTACGTATCATGAGATTGCGGCGGCGAAGCCCGCTGCGGTCGGCGAATTCGGCAAACTTCTCCACCATGCCCTGCTTGACGAGATAGGCCGACAGCTCTTTCATTGTCTTCATCTCACTGAGACGCGCCCGGTTCTCGTCCGTGTACTTGTAGGCGAACTGGAGAATGAGTCCCGTCATGCCTGCCTCCTTATAGTAGGAGGTTATTCCGGTGGTGTCCTCCGGCACGAATATGTCGGGCGTGATGCCACCGCCGCCGTAGACGGTACGTCCGATGCCGGTGTGGTAGGCCGGTCCGGTGTGCTTGATGCTGTCCTGCGAGAAATATTCGCCGTGCTGATAGCGGTAGAGGAGGTCCTCCTCATAGCCCTTGTCGGCTCCCGAGGTGTAGGGTTTCTGTATGCAGCGGCCGGCGGGAGTGTAGTAGCGGGCTATCGTCAGACGTATCATCGAGCCGTCGTTGAAGGCTATCGGCTGCTGGACAAGGCCCTTTCCGAAGGACCGGCGGCCGATTATCGTTCCGCGGTCGTTGTCCTGTATGGCACCGGCGAGGATTTCGGAAGCCGACGCCGAGCCTTCGTCGATAAGCACGACGAGCGGTATCTGCTGATAGCTGCCGCGTCCGTCGCTGCGGTATTCCTGTCGCGGCGACTTTCGTCCCTGCGTGTAGACGATGAGACGGTTCTTCGGCAGCAGTTCATTGGCAATCTGGACAGCCGAGGCGAGATAGCCTCCCGTGTTTCCGCGGAGGTCAATCACCAGATTTCGGAAGTTTTCCTGAGAGAGCCGCGCCAGAGCGATGAGCATTTCCGGATAGGTGTTCTCACCGAAATTCTTTATCCGGATATAGCCCGTATTGTCGTCAAGCATATAGGTGGCGTTGATGCTCCGCTGCGGGATGTCGCCCCGGGTGACGGTTATGTAGCGCACTTTCTTCTCGCCGTAGCGCATGATTCCCAGCTTTACCTTCGTGTCCTTGGGTCCTTTGAGGCGGTGCATGGCCTCCTCGTTGGTCACCTTCTTGCCAACAAAGGCGGTGTCGTTGACGCTGACAATCTTGTCGCCGGCAATCACTCCGGCGCGTTCAGCGGGTCCGTTTCCAATCACATTCTGGACGCGGATGGTGTCCTCGCGTATAGTGAACTCTATTCCGACGCCGGAGAACGAACCCTTCAGGTCGTCGTTGACCGTCTGGACGTCCTTCGCGCTGATATAGACGGAATGGGGGTCCAGTTCGGAAAGAATCTGCGGCATGGCTCCCTCTACGAGCTGATTGATGTTGACCGTGTCCACATACTGGTCGTCGACGATGTGAAGCAGGTTGTTCAGCTTGTTACTGCTGGAGTTGATGATGCTCAGGCGGTTGCCTGAGAAATGGTTGGCATAGAACGTTCCTATCAGTATTCCCGCTATCACGCAAACAGCCATGATGAGCGGCATGAGACGATTGGACTTATTCTGACTCATTGTTGTCCGGGTTTAGGTATATCACTTCTATTCCGGCGCGGCGCAGCAGGCGTATTCCGTCTTCGAGACGGTAGTGTTCGCCATAGACCACGCGCTTGATGCCGGCCTGTATTATTAGTTTGGAGCACTCTATGCAGGGCGATGCCGTGACATAGAGCGTCGCTCCGTCGCTGTTGTTGGAGCTTCGCGCCAGCTTCGTGATGGCGTTGGCCTCGGCGTGAAGCACATATGGGTAGGTCACGTTGGCCTCGTCCTCACAGACATTGTCAAATCCGCTCGGCGTACCGTTGTAGCCGTCGCTGATGATCATCTTTTCCTTGACGACCAAAGCACCAACCTTCCTGCGGTTGCAGTAGCTATTCTCCGCCCAGATACGCGCCATGCGCAGATAGCGCAGGTCAAGCAAATATTGTTTTTCCTCCTCTCGTGTCATTGATATGTTTTTTTGTCATTGGAGCTACGGTTGCGTCCTTTTTTTCGGGGTTCCGTTGTTTCTCTTCCTATTCTTTTTTCGGTATTCTTATCTTATTGCGCTTGAGCAACGCGTCTATGGTCGGTTCGCCGCCACGGAAACGCTTGTAGAGCGTCATGGGATGTTCCGTTCCACCGCGTGAAAGAATATTGTCACGGAAACTCTTTGCCGTCTTGCGGTCGAAAATTCCGTTCTTCCGGAAAACGCTGAAGGCATCGGCGTCCAGCACCTCGGCCCACTTATAACTGTAGTATCCGGCAGCATAGCCTCCGGCCATGATGTGGCTGAACTGTACCGTCATGCACGTGTCAGGCAGCTGTGGCATGACAACGGCTTTCTTCCACGCGTTCTTTTCAAATTTGACGATGTCGCCTTCAAACGGTTTGCTGCGCGTATAGTATGCCATGTCAAGCAGTCCGAAGCTCACCTGACGCAGACAGCCGTAGGCCGCCATGAAATTGCGGCTTTTCACTATCCGGTCTATAAGTTCGTCTGGCAGCTGTTCGCCAGTTTCATAGTGCACGGCAAACGTACGCAGGAAATCCTTCTCAACGGAATAGTTTTCCATGAACTGCGACGGCAGTTCAACAAAATCCCACCACACATTGGTACCGCTGAGACTGCTGAAACGCGTATTTGCAAACATTCCGTGGAGCGCATGGCCGAACTCATGGAGGAATGTCTCTACCTCTCCGAGAGTCAGCAGTGCGGGTTTTTCGTCGGTCGGTTTGGTCAGGTTCATCACCACGCTGACGTGGGGACGAACGTTGACTCCCTTGCGGTCAATCCACTGCCCCTGGAATTCTGTCATCCAGGCTCCGCCCTGCTTGCCTTTCCGTGGATGGAAGTCGGCATAGAAGACTGCAAGATAAGCTCCGTCTTCGTCAAAGACTTCGTATGCCCGGACGTCGGGATGATAGACAGGTATTTCCTTGTTCTCGCGAAACGTGATTCCATATAGCCGGTTGGCCAGTCCGAAAACGCCGTCGACCACGCGTGACAACTCAAAATACGGGCGCAACATCTCCGAATCTATATTGTAGCGCTTCATCTGCAGCTTGTGGGAATAGTAGCTGAAGTCCCACGGCTGCAGGCGGAATGGGTGTTTCTCCAGATTCCACGCCATGTGCTTTACGGCTTCAATCTCTTTCAGTGCCGTGGGGCGGTAGGCCTCGACGAGTTGGTCGAGAAGCTGATAGACATTTCGTGTCTTCATCGCCATACGGTGTTTGAGAACATAATCGGCGTAAGTCCTATGACCAAGCAAACGGGCAATCTCGAGCCTCAGATTGATAAGTCGCCGGCATATATCAATATTGTTTTCGCTGTTGTCATGCGTGCATACGGTGTTCTTGGCCATATACATTTTCTGCCGCAGCCCACGACGCGTCGAATAGGTCATGAACGGGCTGAAACTCGGCTGATCGAGCGTGAAGATCCATCCCTCCAGCCCACGCTCGCGTGCTGCCTGTGCCGCCGCTTCGCGCGCCGTTTCGGGCAGCCCGTCGAGTTCGGCCTCGTCGGTCAGATGGAGAATGAATGCCTTGTTCTCCTTCAACAGATTCTGTGAAAACTGCAACGCCAGCATTCCAGCCTCCTCTGTCAGCCGGCGCAACTGCTCTTTTCCCTCGTCATCGAGCAAGGCTCCACTACGCACA
The DNA here is from genome assembly GCA_947170725.1 of uncultured Prevotella sp. Classification (GTDB taxonomy): domain Bacteria; phylum Bacteroidota; class Bacteroidia; order Bacteroidales; family Bacteroidaceae; genus Prevotella. Next base: position 6,482 of record CAMVUM010000007.1, on the reverse strand, counting down.
AACCCGTCGTAGCTCGTGTCGAGAAGCTGTTTCTCCTCCGGCGTGAGCCGCCGGTGATGGCGATAGACGGCACGTATGCGTTCAAAGAGTTTCGGATTCAGCCGCATGTCGTTGGAGTGTTTTGTCAGGATGGGCTGCATCTTCTGGGCCAGAGCGTCCAGCTCGTCGTTTGTCTCCGCACTCAACATGTTATAAAACACGGTTGACACGCGTCCCAGCAGATCATAATATCCCTCTGTCGGTTCGTCTGTGTCGATGAACATATTGTCGAACGTGGGGCGTTCGGGGTTATTGATGGTCTTAGCCATCTGCTCGTTGTCACGGCGGATACCCTCCATGAACGCTTCCTCAAAGTGTTCGATTCTGATGCGGTCGAACGGAACCGTGTCATGAGGTGTGTCATATGGTATGAAAAACGGGTTGCAGCTGGTCGATTTCTCTATATTGTTCTCACTCATCGTCGTCTGTTGTTGTCTTATGGTTTATTTGGTTAATTCAAATCGGACACGGTCTTTTTCTGACGCGCCGCATTGTTATATCTAATCTGCAAAGTTAATAAAAATATAACTTACGAACCCGAATAAAATAAAAATTAACGTATGGAAAGCGTATTTACCGATTCTGCATCAATCCGTCTTTTTCTGAATCTCAGATAGTTCTATTTTTCAAAACAAACCATACTTTAAAATATTTCAGGGAGTTATAGTTGGAAATATGAAACTATAAAAACAAAGATAAACATGCAGGCTATCTCCTGACCTGCATACGACCGACAAACGCAACAGCAGAACTTTCCATGTCCGGAACACAAGATTTTAGTCTTCTCGCCGTGAGAATGTCTTCACGACCACAGAGCTAAGAATCGGTACTGGCGGACTCTGAACCGTAGCAGGCCATGAGCCGTTCCAATTCGGGAATCACTATACGGCCGCGGGACAGAACAACCAGACCTTCCGCCTGCATGGCGTTGAGGGCGCGCGAAATCTCCAGACGGCTGGCATTCAATTCGCAGCCCAGTCTCTCCATGAGAATGTGAACAGTCTTCGGTCCGGCGGGAGACTGGCAGCGGGAGGCTATAAACCGGGCTATACGCTCTCGAAGCTCTGAAGGACAAAAGCCCCATGGCGAACGGCGGAACTGCTGAACCTGAGCAGCAAGAATGTTCAGAAGATTGAGTCGGAAGACTATTATCGAGTCGGAAAGATTGGTCACTTCCTTCTTGTCGATTGTGATGAAGTTCACGTCAGTCAACGTGCGCATCGTTCCGTGGAAACGTTGCTCTATGCCGAAAAGGCGTTCGGGCTGGATGACGTATGGCGCTTCAATCTCTTCCGTGAAAGAATAGGTCCCGTCATCGGACGCAGTCTCGGCTCTGAGACGGCCGTTTATGAGAAAATAGAGCCGGTCGCAACGGTCACCGTTGCGGAAGATGCGCTTACCTGGAGGAAATTTGAGAAATCCGAACTTGGTGTGGGCCACCATCTGCATGAGGTCCCCATGACTGATTCCCTGAAACAGCGTGAACTGAAGCAATTTGTCGTATAACTGGAGCGAACGTGCCATCGCGTGAAACTTATCAGTTTATGTATTGTCCGAGTGCCGGGGAATGCCAGACGGCAAAATCGCCATTGTCATCGGAATATATGAAATAGGCCATCAGCTCCCTGTGGCGCTCCAACACACGTCGGGCCTGTTCCATGCCCATCACCATGAAAGCCGTAGCATAGGCGTCGGCCGTGGCGCAGTCTGCGGCCAAAACCGTGGCCGAAAGAAGACTGTGCTGTACGGGCCGTCCCGTTCGCGGGTCTATCGTATGGGCATAACGGCGTCCGTCTTTATAATAGAAATTCCTATAGTTGCCGCTCGTGGCCATTGCCAGATTGGTTACGCTCAGCGTGGTTTGAAACTCGCCGGCGGTATTGAGCGAGTCCTCCATTGGCTTGTTGACACCGATTTTCCACGGCACACGCCTGCCACTGACTCCGTTCACGACAACCTCGCCACCAATCTCGACCATGAAATTCTCAACACCATGACGACGAAGAAGACGGGCCACGGCATCACATCCGTAGCCTTTGGCTATGGCGCTGCAATCGAGCATGATGCGCGGGTCGTCCTTCACGACACGGCCGTCAGTCAGCCGCACTTTGCCGAACCCAGTCAGCAGGCAAAGGCTGTCGACAGCGCGGTCCGTAGGAAGATCGCCGCTACGGAATCCGAAGCCCCATAGATTGACCAGCGGGGCGACTGTGATATCAAATGCGCCGTCGGTCTCACGGGAAATCGTCATAGCCTTTGTGAACACTTCGGTGAACATGTCGTCAACGGTGACGTCCTCGTTGCTGTTGACGGCGGAGATGACGGACTTCTTGTTGAAAGGCGAGAGCGAACCGTCAACCTTCTGAAGCTCCTCAATGATGAGAGAGTGAAGGTCGCTGCTGTGCTGATATGTGATATTATAGACGGTGCCAAAGATGAATCCCTTGTTGTTGCGGTAGGGAGTCACGTTCTGCTGCCGGACGATCAGAAACGCGCCGACAACGAGGAGAACGAGAAACGCTATCTGCCACTTCTTTAGTTTATTGTTCATGACTACTGATGTTGTTTTTGATTGACGATATTGACGTTAAACGGCGGATGACATACGGCGGAGCGTAGACAGGAGGCACAAAGGAACGAACCGATGCCGCAAGAAGGGAACGGACAGACAAAACCGACACGGACATGCACCCAACAAGGACTGAAAGCATATCATACCTCTAAACTCTGCACTCTTCACTCTGACCTAAAAGCATATCATACCTCTAAACTCCGTCCTCTGAACTCTGACCTGAAAGCATATCATACCTCTAAACTCTGCACTCATCACTCTGACCTAAAACTCAGATATCGACGATGACATTGAACGTCGCTCCAAGACGGGTATCGCCGTATATGCCGTAGCCTGGAACATACCACGTGTTACCGATGTTCGAATCCTTGTGGGCTATGCGCCGCTTGTAGCGGAAAATCCAGCCCATGTGGAGCGGTCCCCACACCTTGGCGTCAAGCCCGAAGACAACTTCCATCCAATGCTGGTTGCAGACATCGCCGTCTATGGCAAACGACGCGTCATTGCCCCAGACAGGGTCTGTCACGCCGGAACGGGCAATATCCACTTTATAGGTTGTGAAAGCGTAGCGGACACCTCCGTAAAGACGGTTGGGAGCATGCTTGTCGCGCAAGAGATTGAGGTCGCAGCCTATACGGAAAAACGGTGCGCCCGTCTTATAGCGTATTCCTGTCACCTCGTCGTCTCTATCGGCACGTCCGTAGCCAATCTCGAAAATCGGGAAATACTGGTCGTGGAGATTGATGCGTAGTGCGGCTTCGTAGTCGCCATAGTCGCCAATGGCCTGCATGACCGGACCGACAAGGTCGAACGACAGTGCAAAACCGTTGAAAAGCGGAACCGAATCCTTCTCAATAGAGAAAAGACGGCTCTGCGCCCTTGACACCGGAGCTGAAGCAAAAAGCAACAACAGGCTAAAGGCGAGTCCTGAAATATATGTGGAAATGTTCTTTTGACAAATCATAATTAACCAGTTGGTTTTTGACGGCAATAGAGTCAATGATATTGCTGGTCCATCTCACACCCTTGATATTGTGGAAAAAGGAGATGTTGCAGTCCACTGATTCAAAGTGTGGATAGTTGTCCTTAGAAATGAGAACGCTGTCGGAAACTTCCCAGCCCTCGCCCTTAACGTAGAAAATGAGGGTATCCTCAGGCAAACTGTAACTCATGGGAAGATTGAAGGTAGAGGCGTTGACGAGCTGATTGAGCAGAACACTGTCGTTACCGTCGCTGCACGTGGTCGTAACAGTGAGCGTGTCGCCCAGCGTGATTGGCGTTCCATCGCTGCCGTAGACATTATATACGGTGTAGACAGCATTCTGTACGGGACAATCAATCGACGAACATGCCACTGTCAGAACGGCCGTGACGGCCGCCGTGACTGGAAGAAGAGCGAAGAGCAGACGCGCGAGCGTAGTCTTCATCGGTCTCCGAGACGGACGGCAGGAATGTTTCGGTGTGGCTGATGTCATAGCTTCTCCTCTATCTGATAGTCATTGCGGCCATTTGATGTGCGGCTGACAAGATCGCCGACGAAACCAGTGAGAAACAGCTGGGTGCCGATAATCATCATTGTCAATGATATATAGAAATAGGGCGAATCGGTCACGAGACGCTGAGGTATGCCGTTGGCAAGGGCATAGAGCTTGTCCACGCCGATGAGAAATGCCGAGATAAGGCCGATAATGAACATGATGGAACCAAGAAAACCGAACACGTGCATTGGCTTACGGCCGAAACCGCTGAGGAACCACAGCGTGATGAGATCGAGATAGCCGTTGAAAAAGCGGTTCAGACCGAATTTCGACGAACCGTATTTGCGGGCCTGATGCTGTACAACCTTCTCTCCTATCTTGCAGAAACCGGCATTCTTGGCCAAAAACGGAATGTAACGGTGCATCTCGCCATAAACCTCGATATTCTTGACAACGGCCTTTCGGTATGCCTTCAGGCCGCAATTGAAGTCGTGAAGATTCGTTATGCCGCTGATTTTACGCGCCGTGGCATTAAAGAGCTTCGTCGGGATTGTCTTCGACAGCGGGTCATAGCGCTTCTGCTTATAGCCCGAAACAAGATCATAGCCCTCGTCCTTTATCATGTGATAGAGACCGGGAATCTCGTCGGGAGAATCCTGAAGGTCGGCGTCCATAGTGATGACAACGTCGCCCTGTGCCTGCTCGAAACCGCAATAGAGGGCGGGACTCTTGCCGTAGTTGCGGCGGAACTTGATTCCGTGGACATAGGGTGACTTGCGGCAGAGTTCCTCTATGACTTCCCAAGAACGGTCCGTGGAGCCGTCATTGACAAAAATTATCTCGTATGTGAAGCCGTTCGCATTCATCACACGCTCTATCCACGCGTGAAGTTCCGGCAAGGACTCTTCCTCGTTATATAATGGTATTACTACTGAAATGTCCATTTGAGTGATTGTTTATATTCTGTTCTTAATATAGATGATGTCTCTTCTTCTCTTCCCATGCAGCCACACTTCCCATTTACGTGGAAACCTATCCGCTCTTTTCTTACTGTCCTCCAGACTTATAACATAGAGAACCATTATCCCACGGCCAGCCCAAACTACGCACGCACACTACGCTTGGCTATCGCCGCTATTGGCAGACCAAGAATAAAACCGATAAAGATATTGATTGAAAAGTAGCTGAGAGCATAGTCGATGGGGCGCGTCTGCGACATCTGGGCAATCGTCTGACGGAATCCGTCGGTCATGCCGTATGTTTCCATGATTTTGCGGTTCGTCTCGTCGTCCATCATCATGGTCATACTGCTCATGATGTAGCCTTGGTCTATGAACTGAAAATATATGAGCTGGGCCAAAGCAAAGAGAATGGCTGCATAAAAGAACATCAAAACCGTATAGGCATAGCCGCGACGGAACGAAATCACACCGTCACGGGCTTTATCCCGAAACTTCACCAGACGCATTGCGGCAAAAAATGGAGAAAATATGGCGATAAGCATACCTACCAGTGAAAACATCGGGGAGGCCAGCCCATTGATGCAGCAGGCAAAACTGGCCGTCCACATCAGTGCCAAAAGCACGCCGTCAATACGCGCAAAGGCTTTGAGCTGTCTGTATTCTTCCGGACTCATGGTGTTTGTCGTTTCTTTTAGATTTCTTCTGCGGCCCCGCAAGGATTCCTGTCAGTTACTCCCTGGTAATCCTCAGTTGTTCCGAGACTTCTTTATATCCCCTTTGGGATTCCCATCATGAATTCCTCTAAGTTCCCGTATGAACTTCTTTAGGCTAAATCATTGTCTCATTTAAGTTCCCTTATCGTATATTTAAGTTCCCTTATCGTCTCTTGGGGCGTATTTACGTGCAAAAATACGAAATTTAATCCACAATCAGCAAGACGCAATTCTTAAATTATGCTTTATCTGTCATTTTTGCTTCACTGGCTGACATAAGAACCACGATAAACTTGAAAATAAGTTAAAAATCAAACGTTTAACATCAAAGGATACCTTTTTCTGAATTAATTTGCCTAACTTTGCATCCGCTTAAAGACGGGCAAGTCTTGCACGGCCAGCTCCCTTCGAATCCTCCAGGACGGGAACGTAGCAAAGGTAGTTGGTTGTAGCGGCGCGATGTAAGTAGCTTGCCCACCCGCCTCTTTAGCTCAGTTGGCCAGAGCACGTGATTTGTAATCTCGGGGTCGTTGGTTCGAATCCGACAAGAGGCTCAAAAAATAGTCCGGAAATCATCACAGATTTCCGGACTATTTTTTGTAGGTTAGACATCATTCCCATTCCTCACATCTTTCCCATTCCTCCCATCATTCCCATTCTTCCCATCACATTCCCGCTTGCCCCCTCTCACCCCGCAGGCATCCTCCCACAGTGAAGG
>CAMVUM010000006.1 GCA_947170725.1 uncultured Prevotella sp. | reverse complement strand
ATTCCCATAAAATCCCACCATTCCCATAAAATCCCACCATTCCCATAAAATCCCACCATTCCCATAAAATCCCATCATTCCCATAAAATCCCACCATTCCCATAAACATTCCCATCATGAAAGAAATTCTCAACCGGATACTCAACCACGAGGAGCTGACCCGCGAAGAAACGAGGGCCATTCTCATCGGAATAACAAAAGAACAATATCCTGCCGAGCAGATAACGGCACTGCTCACCGGTCTCCAGATGCGTGGCATCACGGTCGACGAGCTGCTCGGTTTCCGCGACGGCATACTCGAAACCGGTGTCCCCGTGCCCTTGGACTGCGACCGCTACATCGACGTTGTCGGCACTGGCGGCGACCGCAAGAACACGTTCAACATCTCCACGACGGCCTGTTTCGTCATTGCCGGAGCAGGATATAAGGTCGCCAAGCACGGGAACTACTCGGCTACGAGCATCAGCGGAGCGTCAAACGTCATAGCGTCCCACGGTGTCAAGTTCACCGACGACATTGACCGCCTCAACCGCTGCATCAACGAATGTGGAATCGTCTACCTCCACGCCCAGCTCTTCGCCCGCGCCATGAAGTTCGTCGGCCCAATCCGCAAGTCGCTCCAGTTCCCCACCTGCTTCAATCTGCTCGGCCCTATCGTCAATCCGTCGAAACCACAGTGTCAGCTGCTCGGCGTAGCGACACTCGACCAGATGCGCCTTTACAGCAATGTCTATCAGAAGATAGGCATCGACTACGGAATCGTCAACAGCATTGACGGATACGACGAAATATCCCTCACGGGCGATTTCAAGGTGACCACCAACAGCTATGAGCGCATCTTCAAGCCTCAGGAACTCGGTTTCGACATTGCCCGACCGGAAGAACTGGTTGCCGGAGCTACCGAAGAAGAGGCCGCCCGCATCTTCGACAGCGTGTTGGCCAACACCGCCCTACCCGCCCAGAAGAACATCGTGCTGGCCAATGCCGCCTTCGGCATACAGGTTCTGGAACGCGGCAGAAAGGACATTGAGGAATGTTTGGCCATCGCCCGCGAGGCAATCGACAGCGGACGGGCCATGCAGACGTTCCGGAAATTTGTCGAACTGAACTCTATCTGACATGAGACAGACTGCCACGGATTTTAAACAATAATATCCATGTGATCAAACAAACTCTCTATTATAAGAAACAAAACCCTCCCTGACATGAAAGACGTACTTGAAGAGATTGTCGCTTGGAAGCGCATTGAGGTCAGCCAAATGAAGGAACAGCTGCCGGAAAGGGAAATCCATGCCCGCGTCGAACACATGCTCGGCAGCCGTATTCCCTCGATGAAGGCCGCGTTGACGGCTTCCGGCTCTGGAATTATAGCCGAATTCAAGCGCAAGTCGCCATCGAAAGGATGGATAAAGGAAGACGGACGGGCCGCCGACATACCGCTGGCATATCAGCAGAACGGTGCCGCGGCCGTCAGCATCCTCACCGACAAACGATTTTTCGGCGGTTGCGACGACTTCATCCGCGAGGCACGGGACACAGGAGTGACCATACCTATATTATATAAGAACTTCGTCATCGACGAATATCAGCTGTTCCAAGCCCGTCTCTGCGGCGCTTCGGCCGTGCTGCTTATTGCCGCCGACCTGACGAAAGCGGAGTGCCGGCAGCTCATACGCACCGCCCACGAACTTCAGCTGGAGGTTATTTTGGAGATGCACAGCGAGGAAGAGACGGATTATGCCGACCTCGAACCGGACCTCTGCGGCATCAACAACCGCAATCTCGGGTCGTTCGTGACCGACGTTCAGAACTCTTTCCGCCTCGCCAGGCTTCTTCCCGCAGACGCCGTGAAGGTCAGCGAGAGCGGCATTTCCAGCCCCGAGACAGTCCGCGACCTACGGCTTGCGGGCTATAGCGGCTTTCTCATCGGCGAGAACTTCATGCGCTCCGACGCTCCAGGCAAGTCGCTCAACGAATTTATCTCACAACTTCATCAACCAAACAATCCACCTCTATGATTATAAAAGTATGCGGAATGCGCGACAGCGACAACATCCGCGATGTCGTCTCGCTTGGCGTCGATTGGATAGGAATGATTTTCTGGCCGGATTCTCCGCGTCATGTCAGGATGATACCGACCGGTGTCGGCATCATCCCCGACCGCGGAACGCTCGACAGCCAGTGTGCCGATAGCAGCTTCAAACGGGTTGGTGTCTTTGTCGACGCCATGCCCCAGACCATCATCACCCATGCCGTCAACTACAATCTGGACTTCATCCAGCTTCACGGGAACGAGACTCCGACAACTATTCGCAACCTCCGCGCTACGCTCGATCCTGACATCCAGCCGGGAATCCGCTTCATTAAAGCCATCAGCGTGGCCTCGGCTGAAGACATCAAAAAATGGCGCGACTACGCCGATTGTGTCGATTTCTTCCTCTTCGACACCCGCTGCAAGTGTGTCGGAGGCAGCGGCAGCCAGTTCGACTGGTCCGTGCTTGACGCCTACAACGGCCCGCTTCCATTCCTGCTCAGCGGCGGAATCGGCCCCAACGACGCCGAAAGGATTGCCAAATTCACCCACCCGATGTTCGCCGGCATTGATCTCAACTCGCGTTTTGAGACCGAGCCGGGCATGAAGGATATCGAAGCGCTACGAAAGTTCATTGTTTCGTTTAACTCCTAAAAAATATGAACAAGATAAACAAACTGTTTTCAGAGAGCAAGGACCGCAAACTGCTGTCGCTCTACTTCTGTGCCGGTTGTCCCACGCTTGACGGCACAGCCGATGTCATACGCACAATGCAGCGCCGCGGAATCGACATGATTGAGGTAGGAATACCTTTCAGCGACCCCATGGCCGACGGGCCGGTCATCCAGGATGCCGCAACATGCTCCTTGCGCAACAGAATGAGCCTGCGGCTGATATTCAGTCAGCTTAGAGAGATAAAGGACGAAATCAGCATTCCACTCATACTGATGGGCTATCTCAATCCCATCATGCAGTATGGCATTGAGGAATTTTGCCGCAGTTGTGTGGAGAGCGGTGTTTCGGGAGCCATCATTCCGGACCTTCCGTTCAAGGACTACATGGAGACCGTCAAACCCGTTGCCGACCGTTACGACCTGCGCATCATCATGCTCATAACTCCCGAGACAAGCGAGGAACGCATACGCTTCATCGACGACCACACCGACGGCTTCATCTACATGGTTTCTTCCGCCGCCATCACAGGCGCGCAGAAAAGTTTCGACGAGGCCAAACAGGAGTATTTCCGCCGCATCAATGCCATGAATCTGCGCAATCCACGCATGATAGGCTTCGGTATTTCCAACCGTCAGACGCTGGAAAGCTCACAACAGAACGCCGCCGGAGCCATCATCGGCAGCAAATTCGTGACTCTGCTCAATGAAAGCCGCAATGCCGACAAGGCACTTGACAAGCTGTTTGAAGCGCTGAACAATTGATAAGGTATATCAAAGGCGTATAAAGTAAGAGTGCAAAGGCGTATAAAGTAAGAGTGCAGAGTGATGAGTGCAGAGGTATGATTACTCTTGTTGCACTGATATTAATAAGAGTAATCATACCTCTGCACTCATCACTCTTCACTCTTACTTTCCGTAACTCTTATTTCTTTTATCCTCCTGGTTATATTCGATAGCGGAACGGCGAATATCAGATACGTTCTGCCGCAGATATCCACAGTCTTGAATTTCTGTTCCGGCATATCGTAGACATTGTCCTTGTGTATCAGAAAACGCTTGTAGAACGGGATTGTTTCCGGGCGTTCCTCGTGCAGGATGAAGCACAGCGAACAGACATTCCGTCCATTTGGGATACGCATGACGGCGATTTCGCCACGGCTGTCCGTTCTCAATCGCGTATATGCAGCCGTGTCCGTCTCAATCGTCGTCACCACATCCTCCGGCAAATAAATCACATGCGGCTTCCCGTAGAGCACGGCGGCACTGCGCAGATTCACGTCATCGGCGTCAAAACCCTGATAGCATGTATTGAAACCGAATATCACTGACGGAAGCACATACCTGTCCACAAGGGCGTCGAACAACGCCGAACCGGTCTTGCCTACCTGTCTTATCTTCACAACTCCGGCCGAGGCATCACGTTGCTGGGCCATCTGGAAATCATAGTTGCGGCCGTTAGACAATGCGAATCCCACCACAGCTATAGTCACCGCCGCCATCACAGCCACGGTTCCGACCATAAGCGCACGTCCAACCCGCGGAATACGCCACGGAGCGAGCCGCAAAACGAGGCTGACAAGCACCAGTGAGGCAAGGAAATCGGCATGGAAGCACACCCGCGCTGCCGTCTGTCCGCAGATGAAGACAAGTCCGACGGCCGGCAGCAGGGCCCAATATATCACGTAATGACGCCGCAATTCATCCCAAAGAATATATCTTCTCCTGTACCATGCCACTGCTGCAACAACCAGAAGCAGCCATGTGATGCGCATGGAATAAACAAGGTTCATCCCCCCGATGACAATCCTCTGCAACAACGGCATACCACCGGTGTCCGCACGGCTTATCGTGGCAGGGGAAAAGGCGCACAGCATGGAGCCGGCAATAAAGCACACCACGGCCGGCAGTGCCGCGCTCGACACCACCCGCCGGCGCTCCATCACCATCCATACGAGCAGTCCGAAAGCCAGCGGGAGCGTCAGGGCCTCGTGCGTCCAGCCCGCAAGCAGCGCGAGTGGACAGACAGCAAAGCTGACGACGGAAAGCGGGCGCCGCTCCACGCGATAGAAATATGTGAGGAAAAGCAGCACGGCAAACGCCGTCCACAGATAGTTGACGCATCCCAACGTCCAAAGGAAGACATCGCGGAAGCCAGGCATAAAGACGTAGAAAAGGAATATGAAGAGAAATACGGCCACGCCATAATCCGACTCACACGGAGACGGGCGCGGCGACGGGGAACAGTCCCTCGACGCCATGCCGGCAAATTGTCCGCACAGCAATACAAGCAGACAGAAGAACAGCGTATTGACAACATCGGAGACATCCTCGCCGACGAAAGCCAGCACGGCCTGCGCCACGGCATGGACAATGAGACGCCCGTTAGTGACGAAATAGTGGACTCGCTGCGATTCAACAATGTCGGAAAGACTACTGACAGGGCGCCTGGCCAGCGACAGGTCGGTTTCGTCCTCCACCCACACGCATCTGTAGACAACATCATCCATCAGCGTGAGCGGCGTCATACAGTTGAGAAAATACATCACCGCCGCCGTTACGACAATCATAATCAACAGCCATCTTGTCTTCATACGCCCCCCCTCTCCGTTATCAGATAGACCGGCCGGTTCTTTGTCTCATTGAATATCCGTCCGAGATATTCGCCTATGATACCGAGCGAGAAGAGCTGCATACCGCCGAGAAAGAGCACGACGATGATGAGCGTCGGGAATCCCTGCACAGGGTCGCCGTAGAGAAGCGTCTTGACGAAGAAATAGATGCTGTAGGCGATGGCCGCCACCGATACCGCCAGTCCCAGCATTGTTGATATGCGGAGCGGTGCGACGGTGAACGACGTTATTCCGTCTACGGCCAGGTTGACGAGTTTCAGCAGATTCCACGACGACGTTCCGGCGGCTCGGTCCCGCTGTTCAAACACAATCTCCTTCTTCCTGAACCCCATCCAGCAGAACATCCCCTTGGTGTAACGCTGTGTCTCGCGCATCGTCCGCAGCGCCTCAACACACTTCCTGTCCAGCAATCGGAAGTCGCCGACGTTCTCCAAAACCTCAACGTCGGTCATGCGCTGCAACAGCTTATAGTACATCAAGGACAGCCGCCGGCGCCACCACGGTTCACGGCCGCGCGTCACCCGCCGTGCATAGACATCCTCATATCCCTCCTCCCACATACGGATCATGTCGGGAATGAGCGACGGCGGATGTTGCAGGTCGGCGTCTATTATTACGAGACAGTCGCCGCTGGCATTGTCAAACCCGGCCAGCATGGCGCTCTCCTTCCCAAAATTCCTCGACAGGCTCACATAGCATATCCTGACGTCCGTCCGTCTCAGGTCGCGCATCAGCCGCAACGTCCCATCCGAACTTCCATCGTCAATCAGGAGTACCTGCCACACATATCCGGTCTGCGAGTCCATCAGCCTCCGCAGCTCATCATACAGCAGCGGCAGCGATGCCTCCTCGTTGTGACAAGGCACGAGTATTGTTATTTTCTTCATCTTCGTTTGTTCTATTCAATAGGTATTTCAACTATCAATGGACACAGCATCCAACGTTCTGCCCCCTCATTATTATTGATAATTCTTCGCCCTGCACCCCAAAGCTACCACACCTCTTCACTAATCACTCCGAACTCTGTTCCAAAGAGTAATCACACCTCTTCACTCATCACTCTGAACTCTGAACTCCAAACCCTGAACTCAGCCCCAAAGAGTAATCACACCTCTTCACTCTGAACTCTTCACTCACCACTCCAAACTATCCCCCGTTCAATGTCTGAACACCAGCCTCACCAGCAGGAAATTGACGGGTATGGCGATAGCGTAGACCGGTATCGGGACGAGCCATTCAGGCACTCCGACCCACATCCACATGTGGAACAGCGAGATATGAATGATATAATTGACTGCATGGGCGGCACAGAATCCGAGGCCGTTACGCACCGAAGTCTGACTGCGGAAGGTGTAACGCGACGACAACAGGTAGTTGAAAACAAAACTGATAACATAGCCTACGGTATATGCCACACCGTCAACCATGCGTCCCAACAGCACCAGATAAATACCGTAGTGTATCAGTGTGGCCAGTACTCCGACCACAACAAAGCGCATCATCTCTCCCCGTGTCTCCTTGCCTATCATGTCATTGTATGATTTATGATGCTCCGCCCTGTCATCAACGCCGGCCGCAAGGACCGTCGTCACCATCATGACACGACAGACATTATTTTGCAAATGTACACATAAAATCCGAGTAACGGGCAGTCATGATGAAGAAAATTCAGATTCAGCCGGCCGGACACAGTCTGTCGGAAAGCCTTTATTCGGGTCAGCAGCAATAGTTCCGTTGCGCAATGAGACAATCTTACCTCTTACCTAAAGCATCTCTTCACTATTACTTACATCAAAGTGGCACGATTGTCCGAAATCAGTGTAATATCAACCGAATATGCCGTCGGTCGGATAAAATTTATCTTAAATTCTTCTTTATTTGTCTTAATAATATGTACCTTTGCAGCAGCAACTTAGCAAGCCTGAAACAAATTAAAAACTGTCTGCTACATATTAACAATATCGTCGCAACATTTACGTGAACAACCACGGAGGGCCGGAAGCGGCCGTAACTGTTACGAAGACGACAACAAAACCATTAACAACAAATATGAAACACTACTTAAAATTGATGCTTCTTTGTCTGCTGTTCCCCGCTGCGGCTTTGGCCGACGGTTGGGAAACGACCTACAAGCAGATTGAGCAGAGCATCAGGCAACCGCAGTTTGCCAACCGCGAGTTCAACATCACTAAGTATGGCGCCAGCACAACCGCTACGGCCGCCGTTAACCAGAAAGCCATCAACAAGGCCATCGCCGCATGCTCGAAAGCCGGCGGCGGACGTGTCATTGTTCCCGCAGGAACGTTCAACACGGCTGCAATCACCATGCTCAGCCACGTCAACCTCGTGGTGGAGAAGGGCGCCGTGCTTCAGTTCACGTTCGAGCCCGAGCTCTATCCCGTCGTACTGACACGCTGGGAGGGTCTTGACTGCTGGAACATATCACCCTGCATCTACGCCTACAAGCAGACAGACGTGGCCATCACCGGCGAAGGAACAATCGACGGCGGCGGCACACGCGAGACATGGTGGCCGTGGTGCGGTGCAGCCAAGTATGGCTGGAAAGAAGGCATGATCAGCCAGCGCAACGGCGCACGCCCCCGACTGCTGAAAATGGCCGAGGACGGTGTTGACATGAACGAACGCCGCTTCGGACCGGAAGACGGTCTGCGTCCGCAGCTCATAAACTTCAACACCTGCGACGGTATCCTCATCGAGAACGTAACGTTGCTGCGCTCTCCGTTCTGGGTGATTCACCCGCTGCTGTCGAAGAACATCACAGTGCGCGGCGTCCACATCAACAACGACGGTCCTAACGGCGACGGCTGCGACCCGGAGTCATGCGACGGCGTGCTGATTGAGAATTGCTTCTTCAACACCGGTGACGACTGTATCGCCATCAAGAGCGGACGCAACAACGACGGCCGCCTGTGGAACAAGCCCAGCGAGAACATCATCATCCGCAACTGCAAGATGGAGAACGGCCACGGAGGCGTGGTCATCGGAAGTGAGATTTCCGGCGGTTGCCGCAATGTCTATGCCGAGAACAACATCATGGACAGCCCCAACCTGGACCGCGTTATCCGCATCAAGACAAACACATGCCGCGGCGGTGTCATCGAGAACATCTACGCGCGTAACATCAAGGTAGGCCAGTGCGGCGAGTCTGTGCTGAAAATCAACCTCGACTACGAGCACAACGAAATCTGCTGCCGCGGATTCCTGCCGACAGTGCGCAACGTCAACCTCGACAACGTAACCTGTGAGAAGAGCAAGTACGGCGTACAGATCATCGCGCTCGACACTTGCACCAACGTCTATGACATCAACGTGAAGAACTGCCGCTTCAACGGTGTGGCCGAGGGCAACACCATCAAGGGACAGACACGCAACATCAACTTCGACAATCTCTACATCAACGGCGGACTGAGCCTCCTCAACAAGCCCTACAAGACATACAGCCAGTGGATGACGGCTTCCGAGATGAAGCGCGTGCCGCAGTCCTACATGCTCGACTTCTCCAACCGGCCGAAGTGGAGCTACGTGATGGGCATCGAGCTGGAAGCTATGCTCGACACCTATTTAAGATATGGCGGCGACGACATAAAACGATATTGCCAGCAATACACCGACACGATGATCAACGCCAAGGGCGACATCCGCGGATACAGACTTGAAGACTATAACTTAGATCAGATTCGTACGGGCCATTTTGTGGCCCGTATGTATCAGTTATACCCCGAGGCCAAAAACCGCAAGGCACTCGAAACTCTGATGAAGCAGCTGAAGAACCAGCCCCGCACCGAAGACGGCGTTTTCTGGCACAAGGCCATCTACTCCTATCAGGTGTGGCTCGACGGCATCTTCATGGGTCTGCCGTACTACGCCATGACAGCCAACATGCTCCTCAAGGACAAGAAGGCACAGGCCATCTACGACGACGCCGTTGACCAGATCAAGAAGACTTACGAGCGCACGCTCGACCCCAAGACCGGCCTGAACCGCCACGCCTGGGACGAGACACGCGAGATGTTCTGGGCCGACAAGGAGACAGGACTGTCGCAGCACTGCTGGGGACGCGCCCAGGGATGGTACACAATGGCGCTCATCGAACTGCTCGACGCGCTGCCCGAGAACTACAGCCGCCGCGGTGAGGTCATCGAACTGCTGAAAAAAGACCTTGATGCCATCATCAAGTGGCAGGACAAGCAGACCGGCGTATGGTATCAGGTGATGGACAGCCCCAAACGTGAAGGCAACTATCTGGAGTCAACATGCTCGTCAATGTTCACATACGCCTTGCTGAAGGCTTACCGCAATGGCTACGTTGGTTCCAAGTACCGCGACGCCGGAATCAAGGCATACCGCGGACTCATCAACAACTTCATCAAGGTCAACCCCGACCTGACAATCTCGCTGACCGGCTGCTGCAAGGTGGCCGGACTGGGCCCGGGCATGAGCGACAAGGTAAAGGCCGCCACTGAAAAGTACGGCATGAAACTGAAGGAGAACAAGCGTCGCGACGGTTCCTACGACTACTATCTGAGCGAGGATGTTCGCGACAACGACGCCAAGGGTATCGGTCCGTTCATCTGGGCTTCACTCGAAATGGAGGCTCTGGGATATAACACTGACAACGCCACGGCCACAATCAACCGTCAGGCCGTTGTCACACGCAACAACCCTGTTGTGACCGAAGCTGACGCTCTGGCGTCACTCTCCGTCGGCAATGGCCATTTCGCCACTACCGTAGACGTTACCGGTCTGCAGAGCTACCCTTTTGATTACGAGGCAGGTGTGCCTCTGAACGCCATGTCCGACTGGGGATGGCACTCGTTCAAAAACACCAAGGGACTGACTCCCGCCGAAACCGAGAGGACAATGAACCTGGGTCACGGCCGTGACGAGGTGTTCGCCGTGGAATATAAGACCGACGGCCGCAACAAGGAAGCCACGGAGTATTTCCGCGCCAACCCCCACCGTCTGAACCTCGGAACCATCGGACTGATGCTGACCGACAAGGACGGCAAGCAGATTCCGCTGAAGGAACTGAAGAACATCCGTCAGGAACAGGCTCTGTGGGACGGAACGATTGAGTCACGCTTCACCGCCGACGGCACTCCCGTCGAGGTGACAACAGCCTGCATGTCCAACAAGGACGCCATCTTCGCACGCATCAAGTCGACGCTGCTCCACGAGGGCCGTGCCGCCGTGACTTTCCGTTTCTCTTATCCGTCGGGCAAGCACGCCGACGACGCCAATGACTGGACTAAGCCGGAGAAGCACAGTTCGAAGATTGTCAGCTCCGACAGCTGCTCGGCCGTCATCGAGCGCATCATCGACGGCACACGCTACTACGTGACCGTGACATGGGAGGGCAACGCCTCCATTAAAGAAACCGAGACGCCCCACTGCTTCGCACTCGTGAGCAAGGAGGACGTCCTGTCGTTCTGCGCCGAATATACTCCGAAACAGAACCGTATGCGCCAGGGAGCTTTCGAATACGACCAGGCGCTGAAGGGCGTGATGAAGTATTGGCCAAGATTCTGGAATGGCGGCGCCATCGTCGACTTCTCCGAATGTACTGACCCGAGAGCCAAGGAGCTGGAGCGCCGCACGGTGCTCTCCCAATATCTGACGGCTATCAACTGTGCCAACACCACTCCTCCGCAGGAAACCGGTCTGACGTATAACTCATGGTACGGCCGTCCCCATCTGGAGATGACATGGTGGCACGCCGTCGACTTCGCCCTTTGGAACCGCCCCGAGGTTGTTGCAAAGATGCTCGATTGGTACAACGAAACGGCTTATCCCGTGGCAAAGAAGATTGCCGAACGTCAGGGATTCAAGGGTGTGCGTTGGATGAAGATGACCGACCCATGGGCCGGCGAGTCACCGTCGAACGTAGGTTCTTTCCTCACATGGCAGCAGCCACATTATATATATATGGCCGAGGAGATGTTCCGCGCAAAGCCCAACAACGAGACGCTGAAGAAATATGGCAAGCAGGTGGAGGAGACGGCCGAGTTCATGGCCGACTTTGCAAAGGCCTGCGCACCGAAGAAGGGCGACATCAAGCTCTTCGGACAGACGGCCATGCAGGAATCCATGTCGAAGGACTTTTCGTTCAATCACCCGTTTGAGCAGGTTTATTGGGTCTACGGCCTCAACGTTGCGCAGAAGTGGCGCGAGCGCCAGGGCCTGGAGCGCAATGCCGAATGGGACGAGCTGATCAGCCGTATGGGCAGTCTGGCCGAGAAAGACGGCATCTACACCGCCGGCGAGCCGTCTCAGGCATTCGACCCGAAGGCCAAGTCGGCCGGTTTCGACCCGTTCAACACCGGTGGACAAAACACAGCCAAGCAGATTTCGGCCGAGGACTTCGCCCTGAAATCACGCTCGGACCATCCCGCCGTGCTCGGTGCCTGCGGTCTGCTGCCAGCCACTGGCCAGTATGACGAGGCTAAGATGAAAGCCACGCTCGACTGGGTGATGAAGAACTGGAACTGGGACACCACCTGGGGATGGGACTACGGCATGATAGCCATGTGCGCTGCCCGCCTCGGCGAACCGGCAACCGCTCTCGAAGCTCTGCTCATCAACAAGGGCAAGAACACATACCTCAAGAGCGGCCACAACTATCAGGAGCCCAAGCGTCTGCGCCTCTATCTGCCGGGTAATGGCTCTCTGCTCGATGCTGTAGCCATGATGTGCGCCGGATGGGACGGATGCAAGGACGTTCTCAACCCCGGCTTCCCCAAAGACGGCACATGGAACGTGCGTTGGGAAGGCCTCAACAGAATGCAATGAGACCAGCCGGAAAAACAATCCGAGTATGAATAATGACAAGGAGTTCATGATAAGGATTTAAAGACAAGGAGTTAAAGAAGCTGCCCCGTGCAGCATCTTTAGCTCCTGTCATTTGAAAGGAAAAGATGCCGGAACTTCAATCCCTCCCATAGTTCCCCATCCTTCCCATCCTTCCCATAATCTCCCATAACTCCCATAACTCCCATAAACTCCCATAACTCCCATAACTCCCATAACTCCCATAAACTCCCATAAACTCCCATAAAAAAAGATATATGAAAAAACAGTTACTCACATTATCCATTGCAGCTATTGCCACATCAGCCATAGCGCAGATCTCTCCAAAGGTTCCGGCCTTTCCGGGAGCCGAAGGCCACGGACGCTACGTAACAGGCGGACGCGGTGGCAAGGTCATTCACGTCACCAACCTCAACGACTCAGGCACCGGCTCTTTTCGCGAGGCCGTCAAAGGCAGTGCCAAGAAGATTGTCGTATTCGATGTAGCAGGAGTAATACCGCTAAACTCCGACCTCACCATCGGTGCCAACACCACCATTGAAGGCCAGACGGCACCCTACCCCGGCATCACACTGCGCTACCGCACCCTGCGCTGCGCCAACAACATCATAATGCGGTTCGTGCGCAGCAGACGCGGACAGGAGCGTGACGTGAACGACGGCGCCGATGCCATCTGGGACAGGCAGAAAACGGGCATCATGTTCGACCACTGCTCGTTCAGTTGGAGCATAGACGAGGTGGCATCGTTCTACGACAACAACAACTTCACCATGCAATGGTGCACCATAGCCGAAAGCCTCTCAAATCCCGGACACAGCAAAGGAGCCCACGGCTACGGCGGAATCTGGGGCGGCAAGCTCGCCAGCTTCCATCATAACATGATAGCCAGCGTGACAAACCGCGGTCCGCGTTTCAACGGCGCACGCTACGGATGGACGGGCTATACAAACAACTACGACTACGAAACATACAAGTGGGAGAATCCCGCACAGGCCGAGAACGTCGACTTCAGAAACTGCGTCATGTTCAACTGTCCCGGCGCATGCTACGGCGGACCCGGCGGCGGCCAGATAAACATCGTCAACAACTACTTCAAGGCCGGCAACTCAGGGAACGGCAATCAGGAACGCATCACCCTCGTCACCGTATCTACGAGCGGAAACTCCGACAGCAAGCATCCCGAATACTACGGCATGACCAGCCGCTACTATATCTCGGGCAACACTACCGAGACTGCGGCGGGAGCAAAGAAGAAAAACCGCGACTGGGCCGGCGTTAGCTACGACAAAGGCGTATATATGGTGAACGGTGAGACATATTCGGAAGACCCGAACAACATGTACGGCGACAATGTGCCCCACATCACAACCAGCGGCAAATCGTGCGTGAAGATAAAGATGGACGAGCCGGCACCCACAGGCTACGTGACTACACATACGGCAGAAAATGCCTTCAACAAAGTGCTGGCCTACTGCGGCGCGTCACTCCATCGCGACGAAGTTGACGCACGCTACATGGAGGAGGCGCTCAGCGGCAAGGCCAAATACAAAGGCTCCGTGACGGGCAAGTGGGGACTCATCGACCTCGTTTCCGACGTCAACGGCTATACCGAGGAAAACTTCGGAACAGGCTCACGTCCCGCCGGCTTCGACTCTGACGGCGACGGCATACCCGACGACTGGGAACGCGCCAACGGCCTCAACCCCAACGATGCGTCCGACGCCTTGAAGACAACGATAGACCCGAAAGGATGGTATTCGAACATTGAGGTCTACTGCAACAGTCTCGTGCAGGACATCATGACGGGCGGAAACTGCGACGCCATCTCTACACCAGAGGAATACTACCCGCGCTATGTCAAGGAAGACGGAACTGTGGTTGAAGCCATTGAAAACGGCGTGACAGCCATCAGCAACGTAAGCGCCGCCGGCAAACCCGTACGGACGGAATACTATAATCTTCAAGGCGTGCGCGTATCGCCGGCGGCAAAAGGCACTGTCATCCGCCTTACTACGCTTGACAACGGACGCCGCATCAGCAAGATGATGATAAGATAAACGGATAAAGCAATCGGAGTGGTTGCGGACGACTTCTGACACGTATTCTCAAAAGATACAGACGAAGCCACCGCAACCACTCCGCCTTTTACTACTTTAACAACAAAAAAGCCACCTCTAAAAAATACTTTATCCGTAATTTTGCAACAAATACCTGAAATAGTAGAGATACAAAAAAACAAGGAACCGGATACAACAATCCAAAAGACATAAAACATATACGAATATTTACTATTAATTCACTAACAAAAACCAAGTTAAAAACAAGTATGACAAAAGGTAAGATCCTTCGATTTGTCCTTCTCATGCTCTGCCTGTCCGGAATCGTTCCGGCCAGCGCAGCCTTCAAGGACATCAAGCTCGACCTCACAGGACAGTGGCTTCTCACCGACGATGAGTTCGCCAACAAGCCCAACGTAGAGTTCGGAATCGTCATCGCTGACGACGGAACGGCAACACGCGTGGAAGCAACAGACGCTTCCGCCAGCGCTGTCATCAGCGGCAAGTATCACAATGACCACGGATGGGGAGGCGCCAAACTAATCGTTCCCGTTGACGGTATGGTGAAAATTGGTGTAGGCAACTGTGACTATGCCGGCCACACCATCAAGGTGACCGACGCCGCCGGCAACGAGGTTGCTTCCTTCGCAACGGAGAAGACCGGATGCTGGAAAAACAGCAAAGACGACGACCACGCCACTTTCGGCTACTACCGCGGCGAGGCCACCACGCTAACCATCACCACAAGCAGCTACACCCCGTATCTCTCGGTGGAAGCCATTTCAGAGGCACCCACACAGGCAACGGTGAGCTACACGATGGGCAGCACAGAGGCTATCGGCACACTGCCCACCGGCATCAAGGCCGATCTCGGCACGGACTACACCCTGCCGAAGAACTTCACGCTCTACGCTGAGGGCAAGACCCTCACGGCATGGACCGACGGCACGGACAGCTATGCTCCCGGTCAGACCATCAAGCTGGAGAAGGACCTCGACCTGTCGCCCGTTTTCACTGCCAACGCCATAGCGCTCGCTGACCGCACCGACGCCGTGACACTGAATTTCGACTTCCAGCGTCAGAACGGTGCGCCGAACATCAGCTATCAGAACGTCACCGGTTTTTGGGTGACACAGGCTACAATCAATGGAGAGACCATCGACGTGAAGCTCGACTTCGACACCAACAACGGCGGCAAGATTGCAAACGGAAACTGGACCGACTGGTGTCAGATGAACGCCGGCACAAAGCTGACCGTTCCTTCATGCAAAGGCGCCACAATCTCACTTGAGGCATACAGCAACATCACCACAACGACCATCGACGGCCAGACCGACTATACTCAGGGAACAACCGTCAGCTACACCATCGGCGGAACAGCCGAGACAATAGACATCGTTATCGGCGACGGTTCTTACTACCGCACAGTGAAAATCACACTGCCCGTGGTAAACACTCCCGGCGGAAAGACATACACAGACGAGCCCGTGACCGTGACATGGCCGATGAACGACAGTGCCGAACCAGGGAAATATACATCGACACTTGCCGATGCCTTCTCTATCATTTCGTTCGACCCGGGCATCACGACCCTCCACGCCACCAAGCCACTCGCGAGCATCACCGACGGCAACGCACAAGAAGTGACCAAAGGTCTGAACTTTGCAACTGGTGCAGACAAGGGCGACATACTCACATGGAGCATCAAGCCGGCACAGGGTCTCACGTTCACACCCGCAAGACTAACCGGATATGTCAACCGCGACGGAACGGACTCAGAAAACGGCATCACCGTATCGGCACGCATGGGCGACGGCTCTGTCATCAAGCTCGGTACATGGACCGCACTGCGCAGCGGCAAGACCTCTGCACAAAAACCCTACGACGCAACAGCCATCTATCAGTATGACATCACGCTGACCGAAGACCAGCAGGCTGTCCTCACAGGAGCCGAGACCTTCTATCTGACCTCTACTGTCGGTGTGAACGCCGGCAAGAGCGGCATCTTCGGCGAAGTGACCATATCGGGAACAGTCACAGGAACCGTGGCCGACATAACCAAATACACCCTCGCTCTGAAGGCCAGTCCCGAGGAAGCCGGAACCGTCAGCGCCTATCCCAAGGCCGACGAGTATGACGAAGGCTCCGAGGTGCAGCTCACAGCAACCAAGAACTTCGGCTATCGCTTCCTGAACTGGACCGACGCCGAGGGCAACGTGGTCAGCGAAGACGCCAAGTTCACATACACCATGAACGGCAACGCCGAGCTGACAGCCAACTACGAGGCCGTGAATACATACGCTCTCAACTATGACGTGGCCGGCGGAGCCAACCTCTACATGGTAAAGGCCGCACCGTCTCCCACCGTCATTGACGGAAAGAACATGTATGAAGAAGGCACAAAAGTGACCCTCACGGCATCTTCAAACCCAATCCTGACCTTCACCAACTGGAGCAACGGAGAAACAGGAGCCGAGATTGCCATCGACATGGCCTCCGACTATGACGTGACGGCCAACTACGATGCCATAGACTTCGTGGCTGCATGGGACTTCGAGCAGGCTGGCAACGACGGCCGCAAGGCTGACTTCTTCAGCGCCGACAACGACGTGGCGCAGCTCGTGATGCGCAACGAGGCCGGCGAGACATCTGGCTGGCTCGACAAAAGCAACTCGGCCGGCGGATATGAGGGACGTCCCGGAGCCGTCAACTGGCGCACAACGGGTATCGGTGACTACTACTGGCAGACCGTGCTCAACTGCGAAGCCTTCACCGGCATTACCGTGAAGACTGCTATGACCTACAACTACAACGCTTACCAGACCTACAACGTTGACTATTCGCTCGACGGAACCAACTGGAAAACAGCCGGACAAGTCAAGATTCCGGGACGCAAGGCATGGGCTGACGCCGAAATCGCGCTGCCCACGGAATGCAACAACCAGCCGAGCATCTATCTGCGCTGGATTGCCGACAAGAGTTCCGCCATCGATGGAACTGAATCAAACAACGACGGAGCATGCCTCGGTGCGACATGGATCATCGGAACGGCACAGATTGTCGACGACGGCAAGGCGCCCGAGCTGCTCTCCACCGTACCGGCAGAAGGCGCAGACAACGCCTCGGCCAACGGCAAGATTGTCCTGACGTTCAACGAGAAGGTGAAGGTGACTGCCGACGCTGCCGCCACACTCGGCTCGCAGCTCCTCAAGCCCACCGTTTCGGGCAAAACCGTAATTTTCGAGTATAAGGGTCTGGAGTATTCAACCGAATATACATTCAACCTGCCGGCAAACACCGTTTCCGACCTCACGGACAACTACATGGCTGAGCCGATAGCCCTCAACTTCACTACCAAGACACGTCCTGCCGTCACCAAGGCACTATACGACTTCATCGTGCCCGACAACGGAACATTCAACGAAGCCATCATCGCCGCAAACAGCCGTGCTGACAAGTCAAAGCGCTTCTACATCTTCGTGAAGGACGGCTCATACAAGGCAGCCAACATCGAAGGTGCAACCGTTGTCGGCTCAGACGGAAACACCTATCCGTCCGTGACGACCAACCTCACCGCATCCAACGTCTCCATCATCGGCGAGAGCATGGACGGCACAACCGTCTACAACGAACCGACGAACAAAATCGAAGGACTCGGAAAGGCAACCAACCTCTGCATCCAGAACAACGTCGTCAACACCTATCTGCAGGACATCAAGCTCACCCACACCCTCGGTGACAACGGCCGCGTGGCCGTGCTTCAGGACCGCGGTAACAAGACCATCTGCAAGAACGTCAACCTCGACGGCTATCAGGACACATATTACAGCAACATGAACAGCTCACGCTTCTACTTCGAGACATCTACCCTCGGAGGACGCGTTGACTTCCTCTGCGGTGGCGGCGACGTCATCTACAACCAGTGCGACCTCATCGTCAAGGGCGACGGCACCAAGATCACTGCCGCCGGCACACCGGCACAGTATGGCTACGTCATGCTTGACTGTACGATAAAGGGCGACAGCAAGTTCGACGGCAAGTTCACCCTCGGACGTCCGTGGAGCCAAGGCGCATCCCGCGTCCAGTACATCAACACCACGATGAACATTCTGCCGACGGCAGCCGGATGGGATGAGATGAGCGGCGGATGGCCCACAGCCTTCAAGGAGTACAACAGCCACACGGCAAGCGGCACTCCCGTAAGCCTCGCCAACCGTAAGACGGTCTTCGGCGACGGCCATGAAGTGGACACCCGCACACCGCTGACAGCAGCCGAAGTTGCCGAACTGACCATCGCCAACGTGATGGGCGGCAACGACGACTGGGATCCCACGGCAGCCACCGAACAGGCTTCCGCTCCAGCCAACGTCTCCATCGACGGAACGTCGCTGACATGGGCCGAGAGCAACTATGTTCTCCTTTGGGCTGTATGCAAGAACGGCAAGGTCGTAGCCTTCACAACAGAACCGGCATATACCGTTGACGACGCAACAGCGACATGGTCAGTGCGCGCAGCCAACGAGATGGGAGGACTGAGCGAAGCCACTATAGCATCAATTGGTTCGGCCATCAGTACGGTCAACGTTGAAGACACAAACGCCATCAAGACTGAATACTTCAATCTGCAGGGCATACGCGTCAATGACTCATACCGTGGCACCGTCATCCGCGTCCAGACGCTGGAGAACGGCAGCAAGACAACAACAAAGCTCAACAGATAATCATCGCGAAAGCAAATAACCTCTGAAATAGATTGATGCTCCCCTGCACCGCCACTACGGCGGACGCAGGGGAGCTTCTTTTTTGTCCGGGGAATTTTTCGGGGAGGGAGGAAGCACATTGAAAGGACACATTTTGCACTCCCGTCACAGCATGATTGACGTTTTACATCTATCGGAAAACGACTGACAAAAACCACCGGAAACGCCCTCTAAACGGCATCAAAAAGGGGCGTTTCCTAAAATATTTCACCGTAGAACCGCAAATATCGGAAATTTGAACGTGCAAGCATAAACAACTGACATTGAGCCTGTTGTCATTACTTCCCCAAATATGTGCAATCTTAAAACGACTAAAAACCGCTTTTTGACGCTAAAAAGTGATGATTTTGCATGCCATAAGGGCCTCCCTGAGTTCCAACGGAGCCGCTTTCGTCTTCCAACGGGGCCGTTGTTGCAATGCCGTAAGGCCTCCGTTGCACCCCCGGGAGGCCCTTACGGCAAAACCGGAACATTTCCTACATGCCTCCGATGCCTTTCCGACGCTATAAAACAGGATTTTCATTTGTCACCGATTTTTACGTAGCAATATTTACAAAAGAAGCATGCTTGGCGGCATGCTCAGGCTTTCCACATCACTCCAGACATCGGGTGAACCTTTCTTTTGAACTGTCACGGCATTTGCCGTTCAGACATAGCGAAACGAAAAACGGGCCGTCCGGCAGACTGTTACTGCCAAACGACCCGTTCTACGGTATGTCGGGAAACGATTTTCCCAACCGTTTATCTTATCACGACCTTCTTCTTGTTGATGATGTAGACCCCCTTGGAGAGTGAGCGGACATCGCCAGTGACGAGGCGTCCGTCGAAGGTGTAGACGCGTGTGTCAGCACCAGAGAGGGCTGAAGGTGCGTAGATTTCCTCTATACCGGAAGAAGCTCCGGCTGACAGCGTCATGTTCATCACGACCTGATTGTCGCCGCCAAAACGGACAAGGAGCGAACCGGTGGCCGGCTGTGACAGTTTCACGATTTGGGTCTTGGCCTCCGCTGCGTCATTGCCGTCGAAGGTGTAGTCCGTCGCGCCGTATGTGTCACCGCCGAACTTTGCCAGATAAGCCGTTTGACCAATACCGTTGCAGTAGCCGGTAAACGTTCCGCCGGTGATTGCGATTCCTTCCGGGATATTTACGGTATAATCGAAGTTACGTGAATATTTGATACCCTGCATGCCGCATCCCTTGCCCGTAGAATAGCCTTTGCCTGAAGCAGTGATGCTGAAGCCGTTGGCGAAGTTCCAGTTGTCATCGGCCGACGTAACCGGAGAAATCTCATAGTCGGTGACTTCCTCCACATACTGAATGTCGCCCTCTATAGTTCCGCCTGCATTCTGGGCAGCCGTGATGTCGGCTACGAGGCTGTTGAGATAGTTCTCCAGATTTGTATAGCCATTGGCTGCTGTCAGCGGACCGTCAGAAGCATCATTGGGATTGAGCCCGTTGGCCGTCTCCCAAGCATCGGGCATACCGTCACCGTCTTTATCGACAGGAGCTTCGGTGCTGACAAGCGTCGGCCATGCACTCCAGTCGGCCGGAGCACCGGCCGGCTTGTTGTCGTCCTGAGAATTTACGAAACCCTTGCTCAGTCCGAAACCGGTATATGTCGCCTTGCCGTCACGTGTGTCGCTGACCATGAGTTCGTCGAATGTGTCGCGGCTCAGACTTGCTCCGGCGTATGCCAGAACACGGTCGTAGGCATCGGCCGCACTGTGGGTAGTCGTAACGACGAAAGGCATTGGCGACTCCAGCTTTATGGTATCCTTTGTCTTGGCGGTGAACGTTCCGTCACATCCGTTGGCGTCAACCTGATTGATTATGCCGTATGTCCAGTTGTCGTTGTTGACTGTAGAATATTTGGAATTGTAGTTACCCGTAACATAGTATTTTCCCCAAAGATGGAGAGCGGGTGCGTATGCGGGATATGTGTTCACGTAAGACTTTGTGCGCACGCCGATACCGGCAATACGGTAGCCCTTCTTGTCGGTCGGTGTGCCGGGACCGGGCTTATAGTAGTTGTTGACAATATTGACGGTCATACCCTCTCCGCCGTAACATCCGTTGCCACCGAAGTTGTAGATGACGTTGTTGCGCATGTCCATACGCTCGTCAAGCTGTGTCGTGGGACGCGGGCCGAGACGCGGTGTGCGGCTGCCGTGGTGGACAAGCAGATTGTGATGGAACGACGCGCCGGCTCCGCCCCAGTTGCCGCCATAGCCGTGGGCACCCTTGGTATGGCCTGAATTGACAAGACTCTGGGCAACGAGACACCACTGGAGAGTTGTGTTCTTGTTGCCGAGGAACGAGCAACACTCGTCGATGCTCCAGCTGACGGAACAGTGGTCAATCATTATGTTCTCACTGTCAAGACCGCCAAAGCCGTCCCATCCGTCGGCACCGTCTTTAAGGACATACTTGTTGCCGAGACGAAAGCGCATGTAGCGCACGATGACATTGCTGCCCTTGACGGCCACCGGATAGTCAGCCAGACAGATACCGCCACCGGGAGCGGTCTGACCGGCCACGGTGGTGTTGCCGGGAATGGAAAGGGCAGACTCAAGATGAATCGTTCCCGAGACATCGAAGACAATCGTCTTGGTTCCCTTCTGTTCCAAAGCCCAACGCAAAGAACCTTCACCGGAGTCGTTGAGATTGGTCACATGATATACGGCACCACCACGGCCTCCGGTAACGTAGCGTCCGAAACCTTCGGCACCGGGAAAGGCCGGTGTCTTCTCCTGTGCGTCCTGGGCCATAACCGGAACGCCGGCCGCGGAGAGCATAAGCGCAACTGCACCTACTGCGAGTTTTCCTTTTAGCTTCATAATCAATTATTTTCGTTTGTTGTTTTAGTCTCTTTGGTTTTTTGTCTTTTGACTCTTCTGCCGTTTTGTGTTTTGTCTCCCGTTACAAAAACAGCCCGGGTCATATTGCAGCAATGATATAAAATGAGGCAACGAGGCTCTCGCTGCAAACAGACGATGATGCAAAGGTAACTATAAAATATTACATAAATGATTATTTTTTGATGCTAATATCGTATTTTTTTGATTGTTACATACGTTTTGTGCCATAAAAGAAAGACTATGTTCACACCATGCAACGGTACGCCACGAAAAAAAGGTACTTCCCCTGTTCTACAGGAAAAGTACCTTTTTCTATTATCGTTATCGGATTTTTCTTATCCGAACGTATCAATACCAACGCGGATCACCGGGAGTAGGCTTGCTCGCACCACCGAGGTCGCCACTGATGATGGTGAAATCGTCATTTTCGGCATCTTTGAATGTACCGGCAACATCGGTTGACAATGTCGTTCCGTCAACCTGTGCCTTGGGAGTGGGGTCTTCCTCAGATGCCGTACGCCATACGAGATCGCTTGTGAAATAGAGTCCGTCGACATTAGGAATCACATCACCCGTGTAGAACTCAAGACCGGTGCTACCAAATGTCGGACCAAACAGACAGTCCTTCACATTGAATTTTGATATCTTACGGCCTTTATAGTCAACGATGTACTTCTTGTCGGCACTGCATCTCCAGAACGTGCAATGGTCTATGTCCACTTCGTTAACATCCTTACCCTTTGTTCCTGTGAAGAGAACCTGGCATGTTGAGAACGTGCTGTTCTTGATCTTGACATTATTAATCGCAGCCTCTGCATTGTCGGCGTTTACAACACCGTAACCGCCAATCGAATCACAGAAACAACCTTCCAGCTCTACAGTATTAATCGATGCCGCAGTCTGGATACGGATGACACCGCGCTTCCACTTGATGTTGCAGTCCTTCAACGTAACCGAACCGATTGAGGCTCCCGAATTTCCGATGTTGAACAGATATTTGCCTCCATAGTTGGCATCTGAAGCAGCGGGCTGTGAACCATAGAAGTTCAGACGCTCAAAATTGAAACCGCCAACGCTCTCACCGGAAGCCACAGTAAAGTTACCCGTAACGTCAAACTCAGCATTTCCCTCCAACGTCAGACCAGTGACAAATGTCAACTTACCCGCAGTGTTGGGAATCGTAAGTGTCTCCAACTTATAGGATGTGCCACCCTGCATAACGAAAGTAATATCCATATCCGGATTGCTCTGGATTACAGAGTCGATGGAGTTGGCAAACGATGTTCCAGAGGGCTTAAACCACTTGTAGCTCTCTGACTCCGTAAGTCCGCGGAGATCGACAACAACACCATTATAGCTTTCAGAAGCTACCGTGGAGAAACGAACCTTGCCTCTGTACTTCTCACCTGCGTATGCAACGGCACGGTATGACGTCTTCGGTTCAAGATTATGAATGATTACCTGCTTGGCATCAATCAACGCCTGAGCTTCTTCGGTGTAGTTGCCGGCCTCGTCCTTCTCAAGAACGATTTCGTGGATAATTTCATCCGTCTCATCCTTGATGATTTCGATTCTGTCGTAAACCTCATCTTCTGAGAAGTCCCACTTCAGACGAACGTCAACATCCGTAAGGTCTGTCGTCAGCATCGACTTGAGAGCAGTGGGATAATCAAGTGATGTAGTTGTTATCGTGAATATCTTCGAGGTCAATCCATTTGTCGTATTCGCAGAATTGATGCTGATATTATATTCCGTGTCATACGAGAGGTCGTCAAAGCGATATTGCAATTCACTCGTTTCAACCGTTCTCGTGTCACTGCCATCATTTGCAGAGATGGTGACTACATACATGTTTGCAGTGTTATAGTTGTCCCAATTGATTATCATGTAGGGAGACTTGTCTGCATTAAGTCCGTGCTCGACGTTGTCTTCCGAAATAATCGGGCGGAAAAGTCCGTCGGGACCTGACAGGTCATCATCACTACAGCCAATGAATGTAGTCATGCCGGTTGCCACCGCCGCAATCAACAATATTGATTTAAATATTTTTTTCATATTTGTCTTCTATAATAATGGATTAATAGTTTTCCTTGATTATATTTCCTACAACAACATTGACACCTTCTCCCATCATTGCATCACTCAGCCCGTAGCCATCGTTGTTAAGAACGGAACTTGACGTAAGGGTCGTCACACAGATGGGCAGAAGATAAGGAACGTTCTTGCTTGGTGAGGTAAGAGCACCGTCGCTGTAACCGCGATACAGACGTGTAGCATAGTCACTGGCGTAATATGTAGTGATCTGTGTCACTCCAGACTCCTCGCCCTTGACAATAGTGAACTCTTTCACAACCGGAGCCGTTCCAAGGACATATTTGACAATGGCATTGCCTTCTGTATCTTCAGTTGTCTCCTTTGTACATGACGGATATACGACACCGTTATACTCAAATGTCTTGATGTTCTTGATGAGATCCGTTCCCCAGTTCACAGACCAGTATCCGGCTGCTTCGCTGGCATCGGCAAGTCTATATTTATCGGTGAGGAACTCAACATCGTTAATACTGTTTGTCTTGGCAACTTTCTTCTTGTAGTAGAGCTTGTCAGCCCATGTCAGATAGTCGGCAGCATCAGGATACTGTGACTGCACCTCAGGAAGGTTCATCAGATCAACGTTTGTTGAAATACCCCAGCAAAGCATCTGGCGCATTGCCTCCTCAAGCTTCTCCGCATAGATGTTCCAACGGATAAGGTCGAAACGACGCAGACCTTCACCTCCGAACTCCCATGCACGCTCATTGACTATTGCGTTGAAGAATTCATCACGATCGGCAAGTCCATTCACGTATGCGGTAACATCCGTATCGTATGTCGGGCTGCCATTGAAAGCTCTCGCACGAACCTGAGTAAGAGCCTCACGTGCAAGTCCGGTAGGTCCGTTCAGCTCATTTTCGGCCTCGGCAAGCATAAGAAGGATGTCGGAATAGCGCATGAGCGGCCAGTTGATACCGGTACCCTTTGAAGAATCCTTTCCGAGAGATTTGGCTGCCAACGCACGGTCCCACTTACCGACGTAGATAGCATTGGCACGGCTGATGGCGATAGTGTCGTTTGCGTGTGAGTATTTGGCACAAGTAATGTCACGGCGAATATCATTGTCGGCGAACGACATATAATATGTAGGAGTCAGACCGACCTGAGCCGTCGTATTACCATTTGCACAAGAACCTGTGTTGGCCACACCGATACACCAGCCCACGTCACCTCCGCGGCTCTCAACGAATGCAACTTCATAGAGAACTTCCGAGTTGTTGACAACGAGATAGGCCATTTCGTTCTCGAAAGCGGTCTTGTAGTTGTCGAGCGCACGGCCCTTCATGCTAATCAACTTCTGACAGTAGTCCTTTGCCATCTGATAGTAGTCACGATATGTGCGTGCTGTAACCTGATTGCCGCTATTGTCTGTGTACGTAACGCTCAAGTCTGCATTGCCGTTGACATCAAGATATTCGTCAGCACGCTTCGCCTGACCATCAACTGTTTTACCATAGCCGGCACGGAAGAGAGCGATACGTGCAATGAGACCCATTGCGAAATCGCGGTTCATACGTTCTATGCCTCCGGTGTTGGCATCGGAAAACTTCATTGACGGTTCTATGTCAACAAGCTGCTGAAGAACACGGCTGTAGATAATGTTGCGGTCCGTACGCGGACGGTCGATTTCTTCGCCCCAAACCGCAGCCTGATCATAATAAGGAACATCTCCCCAGAAGTTGCACATCAAGAGATAACGATATGCCTTCAAGCAGACGGCCTCACCCTTTATCTGCTGCATTTCTGCGTCAGAACTGATGCTGCTGTTGTCAACACCCTCGATTACCTGATTGGCACGGTCGATGGCCTGCAGACAGTTGTTCCAAGCGTTATATACATCATTGAAACCAGTTATGGCCGGTCCTTGAAGTGACCAGACGGCACGACGGTCGTTCGACGGAAGACCGGCAGAAGGAACACTGGCTTCAACATCCGTATTCTGCATCCAGACATTTGACATACGCGATGTGAAGGGGTCCTCACAGAACAGTACATAAATACCATTCAAAGCATTTGTTGCATTCTCTACTGTCGAGTAAACCATCTTGGAGTCCATCTGTGATGGTGACGGAACATCCAAGTCATCATTACATGAAGCAAGAGAAATCGCCCCAAACGTAGCTACCGCAATATATTTATTTATGAATTTCATACTTATTTGTATATTTGTTTCTTTATATTAAATTAAAGAGTCAGGTTGAGACCGAATGTGAACGCACGGCTCTTAGGATAAGAAGAATAGTCTATGCCAGGAGTCAGACCTGAATACTTGCTATTGCGTGCGTAAGAGCTGACCTCCGGATCGTAGCCGTCATAACCTGTTATGCAGAACAGGTTGGTAGCTGTCACATACAGGCGCAAGCGCTGAATGCCGGCACGACGGGTCAGGGACTGCGGCAGTGTGTAGCCGACGGTCACGCTCTGCAGACGGAGGAACGATGCGTCTTCCATGGCCCATTCCGTAGGCATAATAACGGCGTCACCGCATGAGAACGGGCTCCACATAGCCTTTGCAGCCTGTCCGTTACCTCCTTCATTCCAATACTTCAGGTCCTCAAGGTTTGTGAGGAGTGTTCCTGTCTCAGGATTGACATAAGAGTAGGCGTTTGAGGGACTCACGATGTCAAGCATGTTGGGATAGGTTCCGCTACGATATCTCTGCGCACTTGCAATCTTATTGGCATTATACACATCATTTCCTACTGTATAGGTGAAGTTTGCAGAAATATCAAAGTCATAGACTGTAGCATTCAGACCGAAACCGCCGGAGAAAGAAGGATTAGTGTCTCCGATGACAGTGATATCCTTATCGTCAACAATTCCATCGTTATTGAGGTCCTGCAATCTCATCGTTCCTGGACGTACACCAATGCGTCCTCCAAGAATGGAGATATTGGGCACACCTTCTTTCAACTTGTATGTATTGGTTGCGGCATCATAGCTTTCGAAGTCGTCTGTAGTATAATAGCCGGCGTTCTTCCAACCATAAATCAGACCGATGGGATCACCGACACGTGCGATATAGTCATTCTGATTCTTGTTGTCGGTTCCTGCCCATCCCGAACGGAACGACATCTCGTTGATACCGGCAGCCAGTTCGTCAATATTGCTACGGTCAAAGCCGATATTGAAATAAGCGCCCAAGCTGAAGTTCTTCTTCTGTATGATTGAGGCATTGAGGCTCAATTCGACACCCTTGTTGCTCGTAGACGCACTGTTCTCATAAACAGATGTATAGCCGGGAGCGGTGATGTCATGCTGGATAAGAAGGTCTGAGGTGCTGTTCCAATAGAATTCCAGCGTACCGTTGAGTCTCTCCTTGAAGAAACCGAAATCAAGACCGATGTTACGCGTTGTGCGCTTCTCCCATGTGATATTTGGGTTTGCAATCACACTTGAAGCTGCAAGATGATTGTTCTGGCTATCGCCTACGCCATAGTTCTTGCTTCCGCTGTTCAGGTTGTACATCTGGCGGTATGTATTGTTGGCAATTCTATTGTTACCGACCTTACCGTAAGACAGACGTAACTTGAGGTTTGAGAGCCATCCGTGTGTGCTTTCCATCCACGGTTCCTCGATGATACGCCATGACGCAGCAGCTGCGGGGAAGAAGCCCCACTGCTTTCCTCGTGAGAACTTTGAACTTCCATCCTCACGGAAAGTAAGTGTGAGAAGGTAGCGTTCCTTATAGTTGTAGTTAAGACGACCGAAGAAAGAGATTGTTTTCACATCTGCATCAACAAAACTCGTCACTGTCGGCACACCGTTGCCCATTCCAAAATTGGCAAACACATCCTCGGGAGACAAAGCTTCGCTGAATCGCGTGTTATACATATAATTATTGTTGCTCATCTCACTGCGGTACTCCTGGCCGACCATAATGTCAAACTTGTGATCCGTGAAGAGTCGCTTGCTATAAGTCAAGGTAGCACTCTCGCGCAGGCTGCGCTTGCTTGTCTTTGTCCATTCAGCCAAAGGCATACCGCCGACATAACTTGCCTGTGTCGTGGTTGAGCCCCACCAGCTCCGCACTTCCTCGAAACCATATCCGTAGCCTCCATCGACACGAGCCTTAAGACCCTTGATGATTTCCCAATCCAAAGCGGCATTGAAGTCATAACGACGCTGATTGCGGCGACGCCAGTAGCGCTGGGCCTGCTCTGAAAGACTCATATTGTTTCTGTTATACTCTTCAATTTCTTCATCCGTCATTGAATCGAAATCAGGAGTGATGTATTCGGACAATCCCTTTGTTGCAACAGAGGTGATTGCCTGTGATGTACGGATTTTATATGTACCGCCCTGAGTTCCGGAACCGTTAGCTTCCTGATCACTTACGCGCGCGTTCATACTAAACTTCATCTTCTTGTTGATCTGATGATCCAACTTGAACATAAATGCTGCACGCGAAAAGTCATTATTCACCATCAGACCGCCGTTATAGTCATAGGTTCCCGAGAGAGAGAACTTCGTCTTGTCCGTTCCACCGTTGATGCTCACGTTGTGACTCTGTGAGAGCACGTTTGCTCCAAACATATCGTCCTGCCAGTCTATAGCCTCAATGCCTTTATAAAGCTGAAGGTCGTCATAGACACCGAACTGACGGTAGAAAGCGTTGAGCGTACTTGCGTCATTGCGAAGCAGAGCGTACTCATAGTTGCTCATCACATAGTCGTATGTGTTCATGGCGTCCAGACGATTGGCCACCGTCTTGGTCTGAAGATAACCGTTATAGTTGACTGTTGTCTTCCCCCCCTTTGCGCTCTTTGTCGTTATGAGGACAACACCATTGGCACCTTCAGCACCATAGATAGCGGTAGCAGATGCGTCCTTCAACACAGTGATATCATCTATATCGTTCGGAGATATGTCACTGATGCTGCTGACCTGGAATCCGTCTACAACATAAAGAGGTGAATTGTCGCCGGTAATCGAACCGCCGCCACGCACACGGATGAGAATATCGGCATCAGGAGAACCATCAGTTGTTGTCACCTGGACACCGGCCAACTTACCGGTCAAAGCCTCGCTTACATTTGTCACAGGAACTTTCACCAGATCAGAACCCTTGACCGTTGAGACCGAACCCGTAAGATCTTTCTTACGTACACTTCCATAACCGATTACAACAAGGTCATTGAGCGAAGACGCCTCATCTTCCAAGACTACGGTTATTGAAGACTTGCCTTTAACGTCAACGGTCTTAGTCTTCATACCAATGTATGAAACGACAAGAGGTTTCTCTCCCGACGCCTTGATATTGCAGACACCGTCAATGTCAGTAACGCCGCCATTACGTGTCCCTTTTTCCAGCACATTTGCGCCGATGACTGTCTCACCGTTCGAGTCTTTCACGGTGACTTTTACAGTCTGCGCCGATACACCTCCCGCAATAAGCAGCAGGGCCAGCAATAGCGTCATTCTGATACGCTTAATTTGTTCAGACATAAATTTTTTGTTTTAGTTTGTTGTTTATTGTTAATAGTATCTCGTTATTTGGTTTTGCAAATATAAAATATTGTATCATTGGTGTCTTTTTTAGCAGAATGTTGGCAAAAACTCTAATTTAACTCTATTTTTTGCTAAAAATTACTACTTTTAAAACAGTAAAAGAACAACGGTATAAATGTTTTTCACTATCTTTGCAGTGCAATAATTATGAAACGGAATAAACGATTACATTATACTATTAATTACAAACATATACATTAAAACTTATGAAAAAGATTTTTACTTTAGCTGCTACAGCGCTCTGCGCAATGGGCATTAACGCACAAGGCTATCAGTATGTTCTCACTGACGCAGACGAGGCTCTGACACAGGAACTCATCAACACCGTAGCTGAAAATGCAGGCGGAACAAGCGCAGAAATCGTCATCCCCGGTTCAAAAGGTTCTATCGAAGTCTATGGCACGAGCGATTCAGGAGAGAAAACCGGTGTAAAAATCCCCAATGGTATCTCTATGACAATCAAGGGTCAGGGCGAGAAACCGACTCTCAAATTCCCAAAGAGCTTCAACCTTGAAGGAACACACGACTTCATCCGTTTTGAGAACGTTAATATTGAAGACGCCGGATGCCAATATTTCATCAACCAAAGCGCTGAAGCCAATGTTGGCGAACTGGCGTTGACAAGCATTGAAATCAACGGTATGGAGCGTTCGCTTATCCGTACTCAGGGTTCTAATGTCATTCAGATTAACAACATTGTCGTTGACAACTGCATCCTTACCAATATGTCAAGCGCTAACGGCTACTCCGTGTTCTATTTCGGTACGGCAGACACGAAAATCAGCAAACTTGACATCAAGAACTCAACATTCAATGGCTCACAGCGCAGCTTCATAGAAGCCTCAAAGGCTCCTGTCACCAACGGTGTGACCATCTCTGACTGTACTTTCTATAACAATGTGGAAAGCGGACGCTACTTCATGGATGCCAACGGTCAGGAAACCAATCTTACAATGACAAATGTCATCCTCGGCAAAACCCATGCTACAGACGACAAGGCAAAAGGCATCCGCACCGCCGGCGCAATGACATTCACAAACTGCCTCCGTGCAACAGACTGCATCTATGCGTCCAATAACATCGCCGAGCTTCCCGCAGAAGAGAACCTGAATTCTGCCGACATATTCCAAAACCCGGAGAACGGAGACTTCTCTCTGAAGATTGATTCAAAGATTGGCGATCCGCGTTGGTACGGAAGCACTGGTATCAACAACGCCGTTGTTGAGAAGGCCGCAGCAGACGCTCCTGCCTACAACCTCGCCGGACAGAAAGTGAACAATAGCTTCAAGGGCATCGTCGTAAAGAACGGTAAGAAGGTTGTCGTAAAATAAGACACGCCTTGATATATGATATACAATACCACGACCAACGGTATTGATATTAGAAGAACGTAAGTTAGGAGACTGCGGCGTAATCAAGATCACACTGCAGTCTCCTTATTTTATGTTCCTTTGGGGGCTATGAATGGTTGACATCTGTCTGACCGTGCGGTTATGTTTTCTGGTCAAACCCATACGGCAAGGTCATAAAGGCTACACCGGTAAGTGAAACAGGCTGTTCCACCGAATAACATAGGCTATATTGGTCAGTAATATGAGTCATTCTACTTTCTAATCCACGCCCCTGCAAGATATAGGTATAACACTATTTATAATAACAATCAAAATACAACAAACGGAATAAATGAAGAAACGGAAGATTTTCATCTCGCTTCTGATGGCGTGTGCAATGCCGGCCATGAGTCAGACGTTGCCTTATCAGGACGCGAGCCTAACGGCGGAACAGCGCGCCGAAGACTTGCTGTCACGGCTGACGCTGGTAGAGAAGACACGCTTGATGATGAACGGCTCACCGGCCATCAAGCGGCTCGGCATACCTCAATTCGACTGGTGGAACGAAGCTCTGCACGGCGTCGGCCGCAATGGATTTGCGACGGTCTACCCCATCACAACATGTATGGCCGCATCGTGGGACGACGCGCTGCTGGAACAGGTGTTCACGTCCGTCAGCGACGAGGCACGCGTAAAAGCACGTCAGGCCAAGCAGAGCGGCAATATCAAGAAGTATCAGAGCCTTTCGTTCTGGACACCCAACATCAACATCTTCCGCGACCCGCGCTGGGGACGCGGTCAGGAGACCTACGGCGAAGACCCCTATCTGACGGAGCGAATGGGACTTGCCGTCGTGCGCGGTCTTCAAGGTCCTGAGGACAGCAAGTACAGGAAACTGCTGGCCTGCGCTAAACACTTCGCCGTTCATAGCGGTCCGGAGTGGAACCGTCATTCGTTCAACATCGAAGACCTGCCGGCACGTGATCTCTGGGAGACCTATCTGCCGGCGTTCAAGGCTCTGGTGCAAAAAGGCAACGTGGCCGAAGTCATGTGCGCCTATCAGCGCATCGACGGCGAGCCTTGCTGCGGAAACACGCGATATGAGCAGCAGATTCTGCGCGACGAATGGGGCTTCAAGGGAATGATTGTGAGCGACTGCGGTGCCATCGGCGATTTCTGGCAGAAAGGCAAACACGAGGTCTCCAAAGATGCCGCATCAGCATCGGCCAAGGCTGTACTGTCCGGCACGGACGTGGAATGTGGAGCCAACTACAAGCGGCTGCCTGACGCGGTCAAGGCTGGCGAGGTCAGCGAGGCCGATATCGACATCTGCGTACGCCGTCTGCTAAAAGCCCGCTTCGAGCTCGGCGACTTCGACCCTGACGAACTTGTTGAATGGACAAAGATTCCGGAGTCAATCGTTGCCTGCGACGCCCACAAGCAGCAGGCTCTCGACATGGCCCGCAAGGGAACCGTGCTGCTTCAGAACAGCGGCGATGTCCTGCCGCTAAGCCGTGAAGAAGCAAGCCGGATTGTCGTCATGGGACCCAACGCCAACGACTCGGTTATGATGTGGGGAAACTACAGCGGCTACCCCACCCAGACTATAACCATCCTTCAGGGCATACGCAACAGGATTGGCGATGTCAGATATATCCCCGGATGCGGTCTTACCCGCAGCGAGATTGACGAAAGCCGCTATGACCTGATGAAGACTCCCGACGGCGGAAAAGGCATGAAGGCCACCTACTGGAACAACACGGAAATGGAGGGCGAGCCTGCAGCAACAACCATCTTGCGCGAACCCATAAATCAGAGCAACGGCGGAGCTACTGTTTTCGCTCCAGGCGTAAATCTGGAGTATTTCTCCGCCCGCTATGAAGGCTCTTTCACGGCAGACAAAGACGAGACGCTGACGCTCAGCATCGGATGTGACGACAAAGCCCGCGTCATCCTGAACGGTGACACGGTGATCAACAAGTGGAAGTCACGCCACCGCATCGACTATCAGCAGGTGAGACACAAATTCAAGGCCGGCGAGACATACACTATCCAAATTGACTATGTTCAGGAGGACAACATGGCAGCCATACAGTTTGACCTGACGAAAAAGACCACACCGACCCGCGAACAGATGTTGGCAGAAGTTGGCGACGCCAAGACCGTCATATTCGTCGGCGGCATCTCTCCTCGCGTCGAAGGTGAGGAAATGAAAGTCGACGAACCCGGCTTCCGTGGCGGTGACCGCCTCAACATCGAGTTGCCGCAGGTTCAGCGCGACATGCTCGCCATGCTCCACGAGGCAGGAAAGAAAGTAATCTTTGTCTGCTGCTCCGGCGGTGCGATGGGTCTTGAACCTGAGACAACTACGTGCGACGCAATCCTGCAAGCCTGGTACGGCGGCGAACAGGGCGGTACGGCCGTGGCCGAAATTCTCTTTGGCGACGTCAACCCGAGCGGCAAGCTGCCCGTGACATTCTATAAGAACTCCGATCAACTGCCTGACTTCGAGGACTACCGCATGGCCGGACGCACCTACCGCTATTTCACAGGCGAGGCTGCGTTCCCATTCGGCCACGGTCTGAGCTACACGACGTTCAGCTTCGGCACTCCCAAATATAACGCGAAGAAGGGCACGCTGAGCGTCGCCGTGACCAACAGCGGAAAACGTGACGGCGAGGAGGTCGTACAGGTCTATATCCGTAACACGGCCGACACCGAAGGCCCGCTCAAGACCCTCCGTGCCTATAAGCGTGTGGCACTGAAGGCCGGCGAAAGCGGCACTGTCACCATCGACCTGCCCCGCGAGAGCTTTGAGGGTTGGGACGTGAAGACAAACACTATGCGCGTTGTTCCGGGAAAATATGATGTTATGGTCGGCAACTCCAGCGCAGTTCAGAACCTGAAGACGATAAACGTGAAAATCAAATAAGGACAAGCGTCTGACGAAAGACGCAACGTCCTGAAAAGACAAATAAAGACGCGGAGACACCGGGGATTCGTCATTATTCCCCTGTGTCTCCGCGTCTTTTTCATGCGATAATCTGACGGTTGAAAGTCTGCCTGATAGCCGTATGGATGGTGAAATCGCCATAAAATATGGTTATGTTTTGCCAATGTGACTAAGTTTTACTATATTTGCAGAAGATAGACTGCACTCGGCTATCAGTGAGCAAGATCCCATTGCAATCCGTTTGCACTATCTTTGCAGAAGACAAAACAATATCGGATATGGATTCAGATGTTAAAGACAAAGTCGCTTATATCATAGCGGTAATCAGCGAATTTGCTGCGGCCCATTCCCTCAATATGGCTCAGGCGTACCGCTATCTGGAACGTTTCAAGGGGTTCGACTTCGTGAACCGTTTCTATAACGTTGAGCATACACTGCCATTTGAGGACGTTGTTGAAGACTTGACGGCATATTGCCAAAGGAATGGAGGGGCTTTGAAATGATTCTATATCATGGTTCTAATATCGGGATAAGATCAATAGACTTGTCGAAATCTAAGGTCGGCAAGGACTTCGGATGCGGATTTTACCTTTCTGCGGACAAAACCCAAGCCTGGGAATTGGCCGTCCGCAAAACGGAACAATTAGGTTTCGGGAGCCCCGTTGTGAACGTCTACGAAACAGATGACCGTATATTTGAATCTCAGGAACTTTTGTCGCTGAGATTCGACGGTTACAGCAAGGAGTGGGCTGAGTTCGTTTTGATGAACCGCCGTAACCGTACACGTGAACAGCTACACGGTTACGACATCGTCGTCGGACTTATTGCGGATGATGCCGTAGGTTTTCAAATCCGTCGCTTCACCTCCGGACTGATTGATATGGACAGGTTTCTTGAAGAGCTAAAATATATGAAAGGTGTGACGATGCAATACTTCTTCGGTACAGAAAAAGCAGTCAGACATTTAAGAAGAATTGAATTATGAACAAGGATACGTTTATGATAGAGGAGATTTCAAAGGAAATCATCCTGCTGCTTATTGATGAGCACGGCATGGATATGGCCGGCGCATTCAGGACGTTATATACTTCCGACACGTATTCAAAGCTGCTCAACCCTGCCACAGGGCTTTACAGCCAGAGCACAGCCTACGTTTATGAATATCTTGAAAATGAGTTGGCTGTCGGGAAAATAGGAGCTTGACCGCAAAATCTTCTGAAACAAAAGACAAATAAAGACGCGGAGACACCGGGGATTCGTCATTTTTCCCCTGTGTCTCCGCGTCTTTTTATTGTAGAAACCGGCCGGAAGGAAACATGATATCAGCCGGCCGGAACTGTTCCGTTTGCCTTCTCCCTGTATTCCGACGGCGTCATGCCCGTCTCTTTCTTGAAGCACTTGCCGAAATACTTTGGGTCGGAGAAGCCCACCATGTATGCAATCTGCGAGAACGGATAGTTGCTTCCGGCGATGAGCTGTTCCGCACGCTGCATGCGGATATGTCGTACGAAGTCCACCGGTGTCATGCCCACGATGCTCTTTATCTTTCCGTAGAACACAGAACGGCCCAGATTGACGGCATCGGCAAGGTCGTCAATCTTCAGCGACGCGTCGCTGATGTGCTCCTCAAGATAGCCGAGAAGCTGGTTCATCATCTCGTTGTCGGTATCAACAATCTGCGGCGCCTCCAGACTGTAGGTCTTCCGGTCCTCTGGCTTTATCTGTTCGAGATAGGCCTGCTGCAAGAGATGGCGCTGACGGATGATGTTGCTTACGCGCGACTTGAGGTAAATCGCGCTGAAAGGCTTCGTGATATAGTCGTCGATACCTTCGCGCAGACCGTCAAGACGGTCTTGAAGGGAAGCCTTGGCCGAAAGAACGATGATGGGAATATGGCAGATATCCTTGTTCTGTTTGATGCGATGGACCATAGTCAGGCCGTCCATGACGGGCATCATGACGTCGGTGATGATAAATTCGGGCATCTCTGTCTCTGCGATCTCCAGTCCGCGCTGACCGTTCTCTGCCGCCAATACGTTATATTCATCCTGAAGAATGCTGACGAGGAAGTCGCGGACATCGTCGTTGTCCTCTACAACGAGGATGTGTTCGCGCTTCTCCTGCGATACCGCCTCGACAGCGGCAACGGCAGGAATGGCGGTGGCGGGAGCCCCGGCTATCTGGTTGTCACTGATATAGACTCCTTTCTCCATGCTGTAACGCAACATCTTGTTGACAAGTTCAAGCATACGTGAGGCATTTCGCTGGACCATCTCCAGATGGCGGCGGGCGGAATCGGTCAGCCCGACGGTGTTGAGCACCTCGCTGACGGGCGCTCCGATGAGAGTCAGCGGCGTGCGCAGATTGTGGCAGATCTCCGTGAAGAACTTAGTCTTCAGTTCACTTAGTTCGCGTTCCATGGCCGCACGGCTGCGGAGATTATATATATAGACAATCAGGCATATCACTCCGCAGAACAGCAGGACGTAGAGCAGACGGGCCCATCCCGTCTCCCAAAACGTTGGATGGGCGTAGATCTCCAGCTCGGCGACATTGTCCATCCACACGCCGTCACAGTTCGTACTCTTGACGAGCAGCTTGTAGCGGCCGGCGGGAAGGTAGTTGAACGACGCCGAATTGGCCGAACCGACGTAGTTCCACTTGTCGTCAACGCCGTCCAGCTTATAGGCATATTTCACAAGATACTTGTCCGAATACTCCAACGCGGCGAAATAGACCGTGAGATTGCGGCGGTCCGACGCTACGTCAAGAATGTCTTTGTTCAGCAGCGGCTCCATCTCGCTGTTTCCTTGATAAAGAACGCCGGTAAAGACAATATTCGGACTGTTTTCACTCTTCTTCAAATCGGAAGGCCGGAAGGTGATGAAGCCGCCGTAGACGGCAACCGAGATGTCGTCCGTCACAGAATTGTGTACCGGACGCGCCTCCGACATCTCGACGTCATAGCCGATATTTCCCGGTCCGTATTGCGACAGGGAACCCGTCTTGGGGGAGTACTGCTCGATGCTGCTCTCGCGGATTATCCATATATTTCCGC
Organism: uncultured Prevotella sp.; assembly: GCA_947170725.1. Taxonomy (GTDB): domain Bacteria; phylum Bacteroidota; class Bacteroidia; order Bacteroidales; family Bacteroidaceae; genus Prevotella. The sequence continues at coordinate 80,279 of CAMVUM010000006.1, read as the reverse complement.
GGTTATCCTCAGTCAGCGACTGTACGATGCTCTCGTCGGGACGCACGGTCGTGAGGCTGCGGAAACGGAGATTATCCATCAAGGCCCCGTCTGAGATCATCTCCTGGACGCCGCCGCCCATCGTGGCCACCACAATCCGGCCGTTGCGCGTCACCAGAGTCTGCTGGACGTTATTGTCCATGAGGCTCGTCGAATCGCCGAGGGTATGGCGGGAAATGTGAAAACGAATTTTTTCCGGACTGGAAAAGTCATCGGAAAAGGTTATAAGTCCGCTGCTCGTAGAAAGGATTATGACTCCGCGGCTATCATGAGTTATACGGCGTATTTTACGGAAATAGAGACTATCGGGATATTGGCTGATCTCATTGTGGCAATTAATAAAGCGAATACGACCGTCCGCACGCTCGTCAACGAGATTGACACCGCCCTCAAACGAGGCGACCCAGATACGTCCGCGGCGGTCGATGTCGATATCGTAGATGTCGTCGTGGCTGAGCGAGTAGCGGTCGGACGGGTTGTGGGCATAGCGGGTCACGCCGCCATCACGCCCGATGACAAACAGTCCGTTGCCTTTCGTGCCCACCCAGATGCGGCCGCGGCTGTCCTCACACAGGGCGTAGATGCGGTTGGCAAAGGTGGCCGGCGCAGTCTGCAGACGGCCCTGACTATTGACATGTCCGGCGAGACGCCCGCCTTCGTAGACGGCAATCTGGCCGTTGTAGGTTCCGGCCCACGTGCGGCCGCGGCTGTCCACCAGCAGCGAACGTACGTCCTGATAGGGCGATACGGGTGTGTGACGGAAATTATGATACTTGAAATTGACGATATTGGCGTCGCGCGTACCTGTGAACCAAAGGTTCTTTTCCGCGTCAATGAAAAACTTGTTTATTTCCGGCTGAGCCACTCCAATGCCGTCCTGCGACTTTAGGATGTAGGGGACAAGTCGTCCCGCTTCCTCGTCATAATAGCTGAAGGTCCCGCCCGTAGGTATGGTCCATATAGTTCCGTAGCGGTCTTCGTGAAAAAAAGGCCGGTCGCTCGTGGTGTGAAACATCATGTTGGCCGCCTGCGCCATGAGCCGCTTTGTCACACCGCTGCGGGTGTCTGTCATTACAATGCCGTCGGCGGCGGTGAATGCCCATATCCGTCGGCGGCTGTCGGCGTAGACTTCACGCACAGCCGCCACCGGTTCGCCGGGAGCGGCCATCGGCCATGTCTTCATCGTCATACGGCCGCCGGCAATTCCGCAGGCCACTACCCCACCGTCGGTAGCGAGGAGCATGGCCGTAGAGTCCATCGGGGTCATGTCGTGAATCTGTCCGATGCCTGACGGCATAGCCAGCCGGCGAAGGGTTCTGGCGCCCTGTCCGCAGGTATATACGCGGCCGTCAGGCGAAGCGAGCATGACTGTATGGGCCAATAGTCCGAAATATTCAAAAGACACGTCGCTCCGTAGGCTTCCGTCAGCAAGGAGCACACCGCGGTCATCGAATATCCATTCGCGGCCGTCGGCATCAAGTTCGATTTTCTTTATTTTATTGCTTCGCAGATTGCCGGCCTCCTCTGAGAACATCTCTATTCCGCTGCCTTCCTTCACTGTGGCGTCGTCTATCCGGAAATTCGCACCGCTATTGTTGCTGACAATCCATGTCTTTCCGTTGGCCAGCGAATAGACGTTGCGGACGACCACGTTTTGGCCGAACTGACGGCATATCATATCGCCAACATTGATGAAACGGCAGGTACGTGTGTCAAAAAGGTAGATGTGGCGGTCGTAGGTGCAGCACCACACGTCTCCGGTAACACTGGGCCGGATGAGGAATATGCGATTTGTCGTGAGCACTTCGCTCACTCCCGGCTGATTGCGGAAAGTGGTGAAACGATAGCCGTCGTAGCAGCACAGGCCGTTCCACGTAGAACACCACATCATACCGTCCGGCGTCTGGTCAAAACGGGATATGGAACTGGCTGCAAGACCATCGCGAAGCGTAAACGTGCGAACATCGCAATATGGCTGAGCAACGGCTGAAGTAATTGTCAATAAGGTCAGCAGCAGTATATTCAGTCTCTCTCTCATGTCAAAAGTCAGATTGATATAGTATTCTTGCAAAAGTACACAAAATCTATGTAAAAGCCGAAAGAGAAAGGAGGAAATATCGTCTTTTGATGGTATATGGATTCAAATCTTTTTTCGGACAATAGGAGCATGCAAATCAGGTTAGGAAGAATTAAGATGGAAAAGACGCTGACAAAAGCAAAAAACAGCCGCCGCAACAATTACGTTGCGACAGCTGTATGATTGTAGTTTTTGTGAACGTCACCTGTTGTTCTGCGTGACGTTCATGTCATCCCATGAATACATTCATCCGTTATTCGGCCTTTTTCGCCTCGACTGCGGCCTTCTTGGCCGACACTTTCTTTGCGGCGGGCTTCTTGTCTGCCGTCTTCTTCACAGCAGAAGTCTTCTTCTCTCCAGCCTTTTCAATCTTCTCGAGCTTGGTTTTCAGACGTGTGATTTCCTTGTCCTTCATCTCAATCTCATCACCCTGATTCTTAATGGTTGTGAGCAGACTGTTCAGTTCTTCGTTGTCTATTTCCTCGGGATAGAGACTGTTGACGCGATTGATGAAGTCACCGAGAATGTTCATATAGTTGGTGAAGGCATCAAAGGGATCGCTGTAGATACCACGGTCAAGGCCGACGTTAGAGGGCTTGGTGGTCATGAAGCGGAAGTTGTTGCTCGCCTGCAAATAGTCCCAATCCTGATTGATGCGCGGGTCGTTGGCTATGCGCACGCGGTCGGCCACACTATAAAGTTTGTTGAAAGCCTCGCGCTGCATGGCATTTCCCAGCCAGCAACTGACATCGCGCTCCTCGTCCACCCATGAGAGCGTGTCGGGCACGTCGAGGCTGCCCACGCTCTTGGTCATCTTGCATATCTCGGTCGGTGTGGCGAAAGTGATGCCCTTGTCCTTTGCACAGGCCGGAAGTGCCTTTATGAACTCAAGGATGTTTGACGAAAGCGGTTGGGCGATACCAAGAGCCGACAGTTCCATGAAGATGTTGACGATCTGTTCCTCCTGAGGAAGCGAAGCTATATTGTTGATGTAGGTGTCGGCGAAGAGGGGATAGCCGTGCCAGTCGATATTGGAGAAACGCAGCGAGATATCGTCGCTCAATTCCACATCGCGGAGAAGCAACTTGAGATTGGGCGCTATATTGCAGTTGTAGACATAGTGGGAAGACTTCCAGCCAAGAACGTGCTTGGCACCCTCGGTGAGCATGCCTTTGAAGCCCATGGCAGCTACTTGTCCGCCGATGTCGTCGCTGTAAATAAGCGAAGAGTTGCGCAGAACCGTCGGCTTCTTTCCAAAGTATTCCTCTATCTTCTCACACTGCTTCTTGACGTCGGCAGCAAAGGTTTCTTCGTTAGCCAGCGAGGACAGACCGTGAGAATAGGGTTCGGCGAGGAACTCCACACATCCGGTGTCGTTGAGCTCCTGAAGCTTATCGAGCACTTGGGGAGCATGCATCTCGAGTTGCTCAATGCCTGTTCCGGAGAGAGAAAAGGCTACCTTGAAATATTTTCCGTTCTCCCGGATCATATCCAACAGTGTTGTGAGTGCCGGCATATATGAATGCTCGGCTATGTCGCTGATGCTACGTTCGTTCTCGTAGTCATCATAATAGTAATGGTCTGTACCGATGTCGAAGAAACGGTATCTCTTGAGATGGATTATCTGGTGTATCTCAAAGTATAAGCATATTGTTTTCATTATGGTTTTGTTTTTTGTTCTTATTAGACTGTTTGGACTAATACGGAACGCGCCGGCATGACGCGCCGTGATCTCCTATATCCTTATCTCATGCCGAGCGTACGCTCATAGAGTTCACGTATCCAGAGTCCGACTTTCTCCCATGTGATCTGGTCGACCTCACGCTTGCCTTCATCCTGAAGATAGTGGAAGAGACTGTCGTTGGCGCATATGGAATAGATGGCGTCGGCAAGAGCATGGATGTCCCAATAGTCGACCTTGATACAGTTGGTCAGGATTTCGGCGCAACCGCTCTGCTTGGATATGATGGACGGCGTTCCGCACTGCATGGCTTCCAACGGCGATATGCCGAACGGCTCGCTCACCGACGGCATTACATAGACGTCAGAGTCCTTGAGACATTCATAGACTTGCTTGCCGCGCATGAAGCCCGGGAAATGGAAACGGTCTGCGATTCCGCGCTCGGCGGCCAACTGAATCATGGCGTTCATCATATCGCCCGAACCGGCCATACAGAAACGGACGTTGCGGGTGCGGTGAAGCACCATGTTTGCGGCCTCGACAAAATATTCGGGACCTTTCTGCATGGTGATGCGGCCGAGGAAAGTAACGACCTTGTCCCTACCGGAGTGGTCCGGACGGGGTATCTCATCAAACTCGGGTTTGAGCGGATAGACTGCGTTATGTACAGTGAAACACTTCGCGGGGTCCTGATGATACTGATTGATGACGGTCTGGCGCGTAAGCTCGCTCACACACATGATACAGTCAGCCCAGTCCATTCCGTTCTTCTCGATGGAATAGACCGTAGGATTGACCTTGCCACGGCTGCGGTCGAAGTCCGTTGCGTGGACGTGAATGCAGAGCGGACGCCCGCTGACCTGCTTGGCGTGGATGCCGGCAGGATAGGTGAGCCAGTCGTGGGCGTGGATGATGTCAAACTGTTCGGTCCGCGCAACGACACCGGCTATAATTGAGTAGTTGTTTATCTCTTCATGAAGGTTCGACGGATAACCTCCGGCAAATTCCATGCAGCCGAGGTCGTTGACGTTCATATAGTTGAAGTCGGCGTAGATGTGGTCACGCAGACGGTAATAATAATCCGGGGCCATGACGTGGCCCACGCGGCTTTTCACATATTCGTAGTCGACGTCACGCCAGGCAATGGGCACGGAATTCATCGCCACGATGTTGGCGGCACGCCGGTCCTCGTCTCCCCATGGTTTGGGAAGGCACAACGTGATGTCAAGGTCGCCCTGTGCGTGGAGACCTTCTGTTATTCCATAGTTAGCGGTAGCCAGTCCACCATATACATGAGGAGGATACTCCCAACCAAACATTAGTACTTTCATAGTCTTCGTCCTCCTCTTGTTTATTTCTGATAAGTGTATTTCTCCAATAGTTTCAGCGTGCGCAGAATTTCCGCAACATTCATGGCAAACGACATTCCGCCACGGCCGTGGAACGGAGGATTGCCGTCGAAGAGTTCGGAAATGGTACCGAGGGCGTGGTAGTTCATCTCGTCTTCATAGCCGACCATCTGACGCTCTATGAAACGGAGGCGCGTGCGCTTGTAGAGCTTGAGACATGCCTCCATGTAGAAGCCGCCGAGCCACGGCCATGCCGTGCCCTGATGGTAGGCGTAGTCACGCTGTGTCTGGGTTCCGACAAACATCGGATTATAGCCGCCGCTCTTCGGCGACAACGAACGCAGGCCCTTGGGCGTGAGCAACTCGCGGGTGCAAACATCGAGAACGCTCTTCTTCTGGTCCTGATTGAGTGGCGAATAGTCGAAGGCCACAGCAAATATCATGTTCGGGCGGACGCTCCAGTCCATCATGTTGCCGTCAACATAGTCGAGAAGATAGCCGTATTCGTTGAGGAAAGTCGCCACAAACGACTCTTTGCAAATAGCGGCACGTGCTTCCAGTTTCTCCACATATTCCGTTTCACCATGCTCTGCAGCCAAGGCTGCACAGAACTTCAGGGCGTTATACCAAAGGGCGTTGAACTCAACAATATATCCGGTACGGGGGACGACGGGACGGCCGTTGGCTGTCGAGTTCATCCACGTAACGGCACGATCGCGTCCGTTAGTGTAGAGAAGACCGTTGTCGTCAAGACGAAGGTTTGGATGACCGTCATCTATAATGAAGGTTATTATTTCCTTTATCAGCTGGCCGTACATTTCTATGCAACGGGCGACGCCGGCTTCCTTGGCATACTGCTGAATGGCCCATACGGCCCAAAGGAGGACGTCCGGCTGGTCGATGTCATAGATATGGGCCGTCACCGACTTGCCGTCCATGAACTCGCGAAGTCCTTTCGCAGCGGTCTTCATGACCAATTCAAAGTAGTCCTGCTCACCGATGGCCAGCGTCAGTCCTGGCAACGAAATGAATGTGTCGCGCGCACGGCTCTTGAACCACGGATAGCCGGCCAGCAGATAGCGGTCGTCGTTCTTTTCACGACGGTGGAACTGATGGGCGGCGTTGACAAGACAGTGGAACATATTGTCGCGCGGCGAACGATCCTCTACCTCCTTCTCAAACAAGGTCTTCATTCCGCTGATGCGTATTGCCGATGTTGAAGCGGCGAAGACGATGCTTTCTCCTTTTTTTATCGGCATCTCGAAATAGCCGGGAACGTAAAGATCTTCATTGAATGCGTATCCGCGCTCCTGTTCCTTGGGATATTCCACTCCGCGATACCAGTTGGGCTCGAAGATAAATTCGTTCTTCTTGCTGAACTGCATGTACAACTCGGGATAGCCGGCATACATGCGTGTCTTCATTCCGTTGTCGATGAGATGATACTCACGGCTGGCCGTACCATTCTCATGAGTGAGCTGATTGACGCTGCGGAAAGCGAGGAAAGGGCGGAAACGGAGTGTCGTTGCCGAATGGGCATCAACAAGTGTATAACGTATCAGAATACGGTCTTCATAATGCTGGAAGACCACTTCCTTTTTAAGTAGCACACCGCCCACACGGTAGAGAGTGGTCGGCACTTTGTCACAATCAAACTCCCGGATGTATTTGTGTCCCCGGGGACTGTAGTTGTTGCCTTGATACTTGTGAAGTCCCAGATTGAACTCGGCTCCATGCTGAATGACGGTCACGTCAAGTGACGACAGCAACACATGATTGTCATCATCAAGCTCAGGAACGGGGACGACCAGCAAGCCGTGGTATTTACGCGTGTTGCAGTCCGCAAGCGTGGAGCACGAATACGCGCCCGAACGGTTGGTACGCAGCAATTCACGACGCAGAGACTCTTCAAGGTTTGTCATCACAGCCTTCTCAAATCGTAAATAACTCATAGTTCCTTATATTAAGGTTTTTAAATTCATTAGTTTCGTTACAAAATCTTCTTAAGGTAAGTTCGGCTGCAGACAACTCAACAGCGTCACTAATCACTTCCCAAAGTTAACAATTTTCGCGTTTACGACAAAAGAAAAGCAAGAATATTTGATAAAAATATTAATTTTAGCCTGTTAGCTGCTATATTTCAGCGCAATTATACCCGTTTCTGAAGGGATTTATGTATTTTTGCATAAGCATACGAACCAAACGGTTGGATAATGGTTATAAGTGAAGAGATTGACAGGAAAATCATTACAGAAGCAATAACAGAACTCTGGGAACCGCTAAATGACAGACAACGGGAGTTCCTTACAGACAGCATAGAGATACACACGTTCAATAGGAACGAAGTCATTTTTTGCGAAAACGAGGTTCCCAGATTCCTGATGTGCCTCATCAGCGGCAAAGTCAAGATATATATGGACGGCATCGGAGGCCGCGACCAGATTATACGTCTTATCAATCAAAAAGGATTTTTCGGATACCGGGCCGCCTTTGCGGGTGAAAACTACCGCAACGGAGCTGCTGCGTTCGAACCTTCTGTGATATGTATGATTCCCATAAACGTCATCAAGAAGCTCATCAAAGAAAACTGTTCGCTGGCGATATACTTTATCAAACAACTGTCTGCCATGCTCGGAGCGGCCGACATGCGCACCATTAGTCTCACTCAAAAGCACATACGCGGACGGTTGGCCGAATCGCTCGTCTCATTGATAGATAAATATGGAGTCGACGAGGATGGCTCTACGCTTAACATACACCTCAGCCGCGAGGACCTTGCCAACATGTCGAACATGACCACGAGCAATGCCATTCGCACGCTGTCTGCCTTCGCACAGGAACACATCATAGCCATCGACGGAAGAAAAATCAAGGTTATCGAGGAAAAGGGACTGCGCAACATCTCTGAAATGGGATGACAAACGGCTATCGGTGAGATGTCGTCATAGCCCTCAAACACAATCCGGTTCCGCCGTGCAATCAGGTTGGGATGAGGAAGTTTATTATTTCCGTCTCTACCGTTATCCGATAGTCACCAACCGGAGTACTTATGAGCCTGCCGTCTATCCCTACCATGGCATGCCGGGCTTCTGTTATCAGCACTTCACGTGTACGATATGGATGGACACTGCGATGGTTGAGGAAACGCCCGGTAAGCAGAAGCCACATTCCAGCCAGCATCTGGGTCATTTTTGAAGTATAGACAACCGACACGTCCAACATTCCATTGTAAGGTACGGCATTGGGAGTTTGGCCGTAGCCAGGACCACTACCGATACACATCGTCATAACACGCCGGCGGATGACATCCGAATTGATTTTCACGTCCATCTTATAGTCCAGCCGATGAAAGAACATCAGCAGCAACGACACCAAGAAAGAGAGGGTTCTGGAGCCCAGAATGCTGCGTGTCTGACGGCGCAGATTCATCACGTCGGCAATTAGACCAATGTTGATACAATTGAGAAAATACCGGTGACACTTCTCTCCTTTCCTGTTCGTGTAGCGTATGCACCCCAAGTCTATCCTGCGGACACGGCATCCGATAAGCCAGTCGACGGTCTGCTGAATCTCGCTCTCACGGAAGTTCCAGAAGCGGGCAAAATCATTGAGGACGCCGTTTGGTATGACACCAAGCACAATACTGTCGCGGACATGCCGCTCAACCTCCATAAGACAGTTTACAGCATCGTTAAGAGCAGAATCGCCGCCTACCACAATGATTGTCTTATAGCCGTTGTTTATCAGCATGCGCATCAGGCGCTCCACGCTTTCGGAGTTCTCACTCTGCACGAAATCGTAAAGCACACTGCGTTCATCAAGCGCGCGCTGTATCCGTTCCCACTGTTTGCGTCCGCGGCCTATACCAGCTTTGGGGCAATACAGTATGCCCCATCTTGAAGTTTCCACTGCCATGTTTGTTTTTATGCTAAATGTTGATTATACAGAATGGTAGATCGCATATGTCCGATGAAACATTCCAAATGCCGGAAAGCAAGTTTCCCATGTCTGCACCGTTCGTTTTCCCTTACGGTTTTCCACATGCGAAACGGGAACTTTCCTACAGGAAGCTACCGGCCGCTTTCTGTCAGCCTTATTATTTCAGCCACCTTATCCTCTATCGGAAGCATAGCGTCCACCCAATGAATGGACGATCCACGACGCTCCATTCCACGGAACCACGTCATCTGTCTTTTGGCAAACTGATGGATGGCTATTTCAAGCAAGCCGAACATTTCGTCATATCCTATTCGACCGATGACATATTCCGTCACATATTTATATTCCAGTCCGTAATATATTAGTTCGTCTGCATTGATACCGCTATCAAGCAACGTCCTGATCTCGTCAACCATGCCTTCATCCAGACGTTGACGCAGGCGTGACGTTATACGGCGACGGCGCTCGTCACGGTCGATATTCACACCTATTATAATAGAGTCTGCCGACGGACGGTTGTCCGACGCCACATCAACATCCGGATGGAGTTCGATGAATGTTTCTATCTCAATGGCTCTTACGGCCCGCTTTGCCGTGTCAACATCCGTCTTATTGTGCATCGTGCTGCCATTTCGACGTTTCAGTTCCGCAAGCATAACGGCAAGTTCGTCAAGCGGCTTGCCATCCAGACGCGCCCTAAGTTCCTTATTCTCCGGAACCACGGCAAGCCGATAGCCTTTCAGCACAGCCTCGATATACAGTCCCGTCCCGCCACAGAGAATAGGCTGGCGCCCGCGTCCCACAATATCATCGTAAGCACGATGGAAATCCTGCTGATAGCGGAACAGATTATAGTGTGTACCCGGCTCGGCAATGTCTATCAGATGATACGGTATCTGCCGGTTTCCAACGGTATAGTCGGCCAAATCCTTACCAGTTCCAATGTCCATCCGGCGGTAGACCTGACGTGAGTCAGCGCTGATAATCTCGCCATCCGTTGCTGCCGCGAGATGTGCCGCCAATGTTGTCTTTCCGCTGGCCGTCGGGCCGAGTATGGTTATCATCTTGCTCATTTTGCCGTATATAAAACGAATTCTCTGTCTAAACTTAAAGAAGCCGTCTACAAAAATACGAAAAAAAAGCCGTCCAGCAACACTGGACGGCCTGTTTTTTATTGTTATACTGCTAATTTGATGATTAGCCGTTAACCTTCTTCATGTGTGCGATGAGCTCGAGCACCTTGTTAGAGTAGCCGATCTCGTTGTCATACCAAGACACAACCTTTACGAATGTGTCGGTCAGAGCGATACCAGCCTTAGCGTCGAAGATAGAGGTGCGTGTGTCACCGAGGAAGTCTGAAGAAACGACTGCGTCCTCTGTGTAGCCCAGAACACCCTTCAGCTCACCCTCAGAAGCCTCCTTCATAGCTGCGCAAATCTCAGCGTATGTAGCGGGCTTAGCCAGGTTGACAGTCAGGTCAACTACAGAAACATCCAGAGTAGGAACGCGCATAGACATACCTGTCAGCTTGCCGTTCAGCTCGGGGATAACCTTACCTACAGCCTTAGCAGCACCTGTTGAAGAGGGGATGATGTTGCCAGAAGCGGCACGACCACCACGCCAGTCCTTCAGAGACGGACCGTCAACGGTCTTCTGTGTAGCTGTTGTAGAGTGAACGGTTGTCATAAGACCGTCGGTGATACCGAACTTGTCGTTCAGAACCTTAGCGATAGGAGCGAGACAGTTTGTTGTGCAAGAAGCGTTAGAAACGAACTGTGTACCCTTCTCATACTTGTCGAAGTTTACGCCGCAAACGAACATAGGAGTAGCGTCCTTTGAAGGAGCTGACATAACTACATACTTAGCGCCGGCCTCGATGTGAGCCTGAGCCTTCTCCTGTGTCAGGAACAGACCTGTAGACTCAACTACATATTCAGCCTCAACCTCGTTCCACTTCAGGTCAGCCGGGTTACGCTCTGCTGTAACGCGGATTTCCTTACCGTTGACAATCAGCTTGCTGTTCTCAACATCAGCCTCGATTGTGCCATCAAACTGACCGTGCATTGTATCATACTTGAGCATGTAAGCCAAGTAGTCTACCGGGCAGAGGTCATTGATACCTACAACCTGAATGTCATCGCGAGTCTGAGCTGCGCGGAAAACGAAACGACCGATACGGCCAAATCCGTTAATACCAATCTTAATCATAATTACTTTATTATTGTTTTAAAAGGGTTATTATACCAGAGAAATTACAATAAGCCTACCGAGAACACCCTTATTTGAGTAATGAATATCCAAAATATGATGCCTTTTCAGCATATTTCTATTCTTTTCGGCCGCAAAGTTACGAAAAAAATTCTATATTTGTAGCAGAATTCTGTATTAAATAATATAAAAACTTAAAACTAATGAGTAAATTCCTGAACGAATTTAAGGAGTTCGCAGTGAAAGGCAACGCCGTGGACATGGCCGTCGGTGTTATCATCGGAGGGGCATTCGGAAAGATTGTCACATCAGTCGTCAATGACATCATTATGCCGCCGATAGGATGGATCATTGGCGGAGTCAAATTCACGGATCTCAAGTTTGAGCTTCCTCTTGTCCAACTGCCGGGTATGGAAAAACTCGAACCCGTAACGGTCAACTATGGAAACTTCCTCCAGACCATCTTCGACTTCATCATCATCGCTTTCTGTGTCTTTCTGTTAGTCAAAGGCATCAACCGCCTTTCACAAAAAGTAACAAAGGCCAAAGAGACACCCGCTGCTCCGCCGACACCACCACAGCCGTCGGCTGAGGAACGTCTGCTCACAGAGATACGCGACCTGCTGAAAGAGAAACAATAAGAAAAGAAAAACAAAGGATATAGAGGCCAACGGTCATGTCATTAAAGACAAGGCCGTTGGCCTCTATATCCTTTGTTCGTCATATCACGTTCAGCCGACAGGCTGACTGACCGGCGACAGCCGACAACATAGTCAAGCACGGACAATACATAAAAACAGGCTGTTTCACCAACCGATATCACTCTATTTACTTCCCGTCAGAAACCACACGTCTTCCAATCCTCTCCGTTGTTTCCGCAACAACGGAAGCCGGTTGCTTTGGAATCGCAGGATGGTTATCTTGTTTTTGTCCGCATCGAAATACGTCAGCGCCCAACATTTGTCTTACGGACAAAAACAAGATTATGTCCCTACGGAAGTATTCCATCTTATTTTGATACGGTTCCATGGTATGACTAATAATATGTAACCGGCGGGACCACTTTGTCCTTATTTATTCTTCTTTCTTCATTTAAAGTTGTATATTTGCATCGCCGTCCGCCTTTTCCGGACGCAAACAAAACAAATGAGACGCTTACTGACATTCATCATCACTATAGTCTGGGCCGCCGTTGCTCACGCACAGAACGGACAGATGGCCGCCATGCGCGGTACCGTGGCTGACAGTTATAACTTCTGGCTATATGCCCCGCGCGAATATACAGCCGAACACCGACGCATCCCCGTCATAATATTTCTTCACGGAGCGAGCCTCTGCGGAAACAACATGCAGCGCGTCCGCCGCTACGGACTGCTCCACGCCATCGAGAAAGGACGCTACTATCCGGCCATGGTCATAGCTCCACAGAATCCAGGCGGGGCATGGAGTCCGCAGAAAATAGCACGCATACTCGACTGGGTGCAGCAGAACCACGACACCGACACGACCCGCGTCTACGTCATAGGCATGAGCCTCGGCGGATACGGCACACTCGATTTTGCCGGCACCTACCCCGACCGTGTGGCGGCAGCGATGGCCCTCTGCGGCGGCAGTACCCTGCGCGACTTCTCAGGCCTCGGCCGTATTCCGCTGTGGATTCTCCACGGAACGGCCGACCGCGCCGTACCCGTTTCACAGTCAAAGAACGTCGTGAAAGCCATCAAAGACTCCGGCCACGACCGGCTCCTACGCTACGACTGGCTGAAGGGCTCATCCCATGGCGATCTTGCACGCATACTATACCTCAAGCAGACCTACGACTGGCTCTTCTTCCATACCACTGTGGACAATCCGCGCGAGGTAGACCGAGACATTGAAATCACGAAAGAAGACATGCGTAACGCCTACAGCGACCTCGCACCTGAAGAGACGCAGTTCGACATTGTGGATGAAGTGAAAAGAATGAAAAATGAAAAAATAAATAACGAATAATAAAAGAACAAGCTACCGCCTTTCCAACTTTCATTCAATCGCAGTTGGGAAGGCGGCAGCTTGTTCTTTTATTATTCGTTATTCATTCTTTATTCTTATTCCCACTCGATCGTTGATGGCGGCTTTGACGAGATGTCATAGCAGACGCGGTTCACACCGCGCACCTTATTGATAATCTCGTTGGAAACCTTAGCAAGGAAATCGTAAGGCAGATGTGCCCAGTCGGCCGTCATGGCATCGGTGCTGGTCACGGCACGCAGGGCTACGGGATTCTCGTATGTACGCTCGTCACCCATCACACCTACCGAACGCACGGTTGACAGCAGCACGGCGCCGGCCTGCCATATCTGGTCGTAAAGCGAAACTTCTATCTCTCCGTCGGTCATCGACGCCGGCACGCCTGCAGCCAGCACCTTGCGGGCCTCTTCGCCTGTGAGACGCACCTTGTAGTCACGCAGTCCGCGGATGTAGATGTCGTCCGCATCCTGAAGCACACGTACCTTTTCACGCGTTATGTCACCCAGAATACGCACGGCAAGACCGGGACCGGGGAACGGATGGCGTGTGATGAGATGTTCGGGCATGCCCAACTGACGGCCCACGCGGCGCACTTCGTCCTTGAAAAGCCACTTCAGAGGTTCGCAAAGACTGAGGTGCATCTCTTCGGGCAGTCCGCCGACATTGTGATGGCTCTTGATTACCTTGCCCGTGATGTTGAGCGACTCAATGCGGTCGGGGTAGATAGTTCCCTGTGCCAGCCACTTCGCACCCGTAATCTTGCGTGCCTCGGCGTTGAACACCTCAACGAAATCGCGGCCTATAATCTTGCGCTTCTGCTCGGGGTCGGTCACTCCGGCGAGGTCGCCGAAGAACTTCTCGCTTGCGTCCACACCGATAACGTTGAGTCCCAGACACTCATAGTCGTGCATGACGTCGGTGAACTCGTTCTTGCGCAGCATACCGTGGTCAACAAAAATACACGTGAGGTTCTTTCCGATAGCGCGGTTGAGCAGCACGGCTGCAACCGACGAATCGACGCCTCCGCTGAGTCCGAGTATGACGCGGTCGTCACCAACCTGTGCCTTCAGCTCGGCAACGGTTGTATCGACGAACGACGCCGCACTCCAGTCCTGCTTCGAGCCGCAGATGTCAACTACGAAATTCTTCAGCAGCTGTGTTCCCTGAACGGAGTGGAACACCTCGGGGTGGAACTGAACGGCCCAAACCGGTTCTTTCTTACTGGCATAAGAGGCATATTTCACGTCCGCCGTCGATGCTATGCACTCAAATCCTTCAGGTATGGCCGTGATCGTGTCGCCATGGCTCATCCACACCTGAGAATTGTCGGTGAAGCCCTTGAAGAGCGGATTTTCCTTGTTGAACGTCTGAAGGTGGGCACGGCCGTACTCGCGCGAATCAGCCTTTTCAACACGTCCGCCGAGCGTATGGGAAATGAACTGCGCGCCGTAGCAGATGCCAAGCACGGGCAGCCGGCCTACAAACTGGCTCAGGTCGACCTTGAAAGCCTCAGGGTCATGCACTGAATAGGGCGAGCCGCTCAAAATCACGCCAATCACTGACGGATCGTCCTTCGGGAACTTGTTGTACGGAAGAATCTCGCAGAATGTATCCAGCTCGCGGACACGACGGCCTATAAGCTGCGTGGTCTGCGAACCGAAGTCGAGGATGATAATCTTCTGTTGCATATTCGTTTATATATTATTATTGTGTATGTCTTAATTATACTTGTTGTCCTTAATTCTATCTGTTGTCCTGATTATATTTTATGTCCTGCACAAACGATTCCGCCTCTGCCAGCGTGTCCAGCTTCCCGACGTCCATCAGCCGCAGATCGTCCTTGACGCAGCCGCGTATCACGACCCTGTCGCACATGCTGAGATAGAAATCAATGATGCCGAACTTGTCAGGAAATCCGCCGAACAAAGGAAAAAGCTCCGGAGAAAAAATATGTATGCCAGAGAAAGCATAGCGATGGGCAACAGATGTGACAGCGGCAGGATAAGGACTGCGCACCTCGCCCGTGGCGACGTTCGTCCACCCGACCAGCCGCATGTTGTCATCGAAAAGCAGATAGCGGCTTGTCTTGCGGCTGCTCACCAACAGTGTTGCGGCGTTGGCGACGCTGGCGGCATAAAACGCGCTTAGGTCAACGTTGCTCAGAATATCTACATTATGAATAAGTATCGGCGACGACACGTCAAACAGAGGCGCAGCCGCCTTTATGCCACCGCCTGTATCGAGCAGTGCGGCCGTCTCGTCGCTAACGCGTATATCCATCCCGAAATTGCCGTTTGCCGCCAGGAAATCGGCAATCTGCAAAGCAAAATGATGCACATTCACGACAATCCTCTCCACGCCGGCCGCCTTCAGCCTCATCACCGTATGTTCCAGCAACGGCCGCCCTGCCACACTCACAAGAGCCTTTGGCATGGTGTCGGTCAGTGGTTTGAGCCGTGTCCCGAGTCCGGCCGCGAATATCATTGCCTGCATCATCTCTATATATCCTGTCTATTCCTGTTGGTCTATGAACTCTGAAAGCTCAGAAGAAGAAGTGAATTTCTCTTCACAAGTCAAATTCATAATCCGTACGGGTTTATATATTTTCTGCAAAAGTACACAAAATCAATAAGTCTGGCAAATTTTACACACTTATAATACAAGTTCTTTGTCACCTTGAACATTCAAGATAGAAGTGCAACATCTTGAATATTCAGTTTTTTCGGCATATATCCGCACGCGGACAACATCAAGAAAATACACCCCAGAAGTTCGCAATCAACTTCAGGGGTGCATCTTAATATACTAATTACAGCATAGCCTCTGCATATCACTATAATTGAAAACGTCAGTATTTAATAGGCTGCTGTCAATGTATTTACAATTACGGTCCTTACTTTCATGTCACTTCCAAAACCGGTATCTGCATAATTCTCTATATAATCTTCATAAATACGCATTTGATTGCCGGCAAAACGAACGGTAACATAACCGTCCCATTCGTAATCATAATCCTCATTGCCGGGTATGTCCTCATAATGAAGAATTCCTTGTGCCCTATCAACCCAATTCCACTGTGCCACATCAACTTGTCCATCCATATAAAAACAAATATAAGTATTTGATGTAGTAAATATAATTTTATAACACATATCAGAATCCTCACCAAGCACATCTTCTACTTCAAATCCAATAGTAGATTCAAATTCAGATTCAACTTTACCCTCCTTTATTGTCGCTTTTCCATGAGCCACGTATGCGCCATTCATATATTCCCAAATCTCAAAGCTATTGTAATCCCATGTCCTACAAATGCTTTGCGCATCCTTTCCGACATCAGGAGTAGACGTACTTACATATACACGTGATGTATATCCATTTAAGTTTGTGTAAAGTATAGTTCTATCAGAACCTGTGGCATTCATCAAATCCACCACAATACCATTACTCAATCTATATCTCTTATTGCCCAATTTTTCAAATTTACCATACTCGCTACCATCATCAAACACCATTGTGCCATCGTCATTTATCGTGCTTCGTGTGCGAACAGCACTGCTATTATGCTTCTTGTGTATGGAAATCTTGCCATTAGCCTTAGCTTCCACACGAACAGGGGCATCATATGTATTATAGCGGCGTGAAGTGGCAAGCAGATAGTATCCATCCGCCATCAGTTCAAGAGAATAGAACGGAGCGTCAGCATCGTTCGCAATCACCTTGACTGCATCTTCCGCGTAAGGCTCCGCAGGCAGGTCATTGGGTTTAAACTCGGCAGACGGCAATGCTCCTGTCGGAAGAGTATCGTCACCGTTAATTTCGTCAGATGAACTACAAGCCGCCAATGCAAGGCTTAAAGATGTAAACAAAATAAAAATATCGATTTTCATATTACAATAATTAATAAATTAGAATCTGAAAGAAACATAAAAACGGGGGCCTTTCTGCTTAAGCTTAAAGTCTTTCTGGGCAAATATGCCATTCAAACCTTCTTCCGACTCAGAATCGTCTCCAGCACCCTCGTTAAATGATGTTTGCCTGTATTTGACAGAACTCCACAAGCCCTCTACTCCAATAGACAAAGCCTTATACGACACAGAAAGTCCGGCAGACATGGCACAACCAAAGCCATAAGAAAAACGATCGTTTTCCACGATACCTGACGCAGTAGGCATAATGTGAAAATAAGCCGCAACGATAAGTGAATTCCAAGGATTGACACTTACACTTGGTCCGACATGAAGACCGTATTCAAACTTATGCATGCCCAAGTCGACCCCCAGAGCAGAAAAAACAGAACCGGTAGGAGCATCGCTCACAATTTCATCAAATCCATTGGATGTGCCATCACCACTATTTGTTGAAGATGATGTTCCGGATATATCAGGTGTCTTCAGCTTTAGTTTAGCATAACTAATATCCATAAATCCATAATCAATACCTATCTTTATCATGTCAGCAATTGGCTTGGAATGCAGATAAACGGTCTTTCCTCTTTGAATAAAAATAGAGAAATCCGTATTCCAGGCCATTGGTTCACCGTCGGTACGTTCAATGTTCGGATTTCCAATACCTATTTTCCAATACTTCTTACGCTTCCATATCTTTTCAAGCTGTTGTTCTTTCTCTATACCTGTGAGCTGAGCCTTGATTTGAGACAATTCGTCAGATAAAGCCTGTTTCGAATCATTTTCCTCACTTTGACTAATAATGTCGCTACTTATTGAGTCTGTCTTTATATCCTGAGCATAGGCGGATGAAAAAATAAGAAAAGACAGTGCGACACTTGCAATAACTTGTTTTATTTTCATAATTTGTTCTGCCTATACAGATCCTTTAAGGCCTCTTTATTGATACACGGAAGCGTGGAACTGCAATGCCACGTTCTGAAATGGAGGTCCTAGGAAAACCTTTAGCACGAATGTGATAATAGCAGCCCACGCTATATGCGTGAGAACCACTATGCCACCCTTGTGCTAAAAATGCGAATTTCCTAGGTTCCCATTTCACAAGATAAGCATAACGCTTCTTACTTTCAATTTTATGGATAAGGTCGCCCAAATCCAATTGCAAAAGTAATAAAAAAAGTATAAATCATTGATATAAAAAGATTTTTTTTCGCTTCTACTGAAAAAATAGCGTCACAAATGGCCGCCTCACTCTTATAACACGGAAAGCAACTGACAAACAATTGAATATGAAATACAGACATTAATGTCTGGAGAAGAAACATAGTCACACAAAGAAAGCGGTAATACCACCACAACCGGTATTACCGCTTTCTTACATATTTCCAAAAACAAGGAAAATATATAAAAGATATACTCATAGTGACTCTTACAAGCCTTTAACACATCATACTGTTTTCGCCGGCAGAACCTGACTGATGCCCTGCTCACGATGACATATATGAACCTCTACGCCATACTTGCGGTTGATGTATTCGGAAAGATGTTGGGCCGAGTAGACACTGCGGTGCTGCCCTCCTGTACATCCGAAAGAAAACATCAGATTCGTAAAGCCGCGCTGAATATATCTGGAAACATGAGCATCTGCCAGCTTATAGACGCTGTCAAGGAAAGTCAGGATTTCACCGTCGTCCTCAAGGAAGCGGATGACAGGCTCGTCAAGGCCGGTGAGTTTCTTGTAAGGTTCATAGCGACCGGGGTTGTGGGTCGAGCGGCAGTCGAAGACATAGCCTCCGCCGTTGCCACTATCGTCACCGGGAATACCCTTGCGGTAGGAGAAGCTGAAAACGCGCACGACGAGCGGACCCTTGCCGTCATACTTCGAGAACGTGGCCGGACCGTCGTTGGGATGGGCGTCGTAGATGTTCGTCGGTGCCGTGCGGTAGCCGTCGGCACGTGTCAGGGCAGGCTGTTCGATGCGGGCGAAGCGCGGCATCTCTGTCAGACGGCGCAGCATGTCCGTCATATAAGGATAGGGGAAGCAGTCGAGCGCGAGCAGTTCGCGGAGGTTCTGGATGGCGGGCGGAATGGACTCGATGAAGTGTTTCTTCTGTTCGAAATAGCCGCGGAAGCCGTATGCGCCGAGTACCTGGAGCGTGCGGAAGAGCACAAACAGGCTCAAACGGTTGACGAAGTGGCGCACAGGGGGCACTTCGGTGTAGTTTTTAAGCGCTTCATAATATTCCCTCACAAGCTCGCGGCGCAACTTGTGGGGATAGCGGGCCGATGCCTGCCAGAGGAATGAGGCGAGGTCATAGTAATAAGGACCGCGGCGGCCGCCCTGAAAGTCTATGAAATAGGGATTCCCGGCAGCATCGAGCATCACGTTGCGGGCTTGGAAATCGCGGTAGAGGAAGCTGTCGGCATGTTCCGAAGTGAGGTCCTTGGCGAAGAGACGGAAGTCGGCTTCGAGCTTCAGTTCATGGAAATCGAGCTCGGTGGCCTTCAGGAAACAATACTTGAAATAGTTCAGATCAAAGAGCACGCTGTCCATATCGAACTCCGGCTGCGGATAACACTGGGAGAAGTCCAACCCGCGCGCTCCGCGAATCTGTATGTTGGGTAGCTGGCGGACGGTGCGGATGAGCAGTTCGCGCTCTTTCAGCGTATATCGTCCGCCGGCAGCACGTCCCGCAGCCAGCGCGTCGAAAAGCGACACGGAACCGAGGTCGGTCTGAAGATAGCGCTGCTCGTCACCGCTCACGGAGAGCACAGTCGGCACAGGCAGCTGTCGCTGCGTGAAATGGCGGCAAAGGGAGATGAACGCGTGGTTCTCGTCGCGGCTCGTGCCAATCACGCCGATGACCGACATTCCGTCGGCCGCCGTCAGCCTGTAATACTCGCGGTTGCTGCCGGCTCCTGCCATGCGCTCGATGCCGGCAGGCTCTGCACCGGCCCAACTCTTATACAGTTCAAGTAGTCTTTCCATAATATGTGCAAAGGTAGCACAAACCTGGAAAAGAACAAAATATGTGAAAAGGAAAAACCGCCGAACCCCTGGAATATCGGGATTCGGCGGTAAGAATAGAGTTTTTCAGACAAATGTCTTTGTCGTGTTATTGCTGAGCGATTACTTCACAACGACCTTCTTGCCGTTCTTGATAACGATGCCCTTGAAGCTGTCGTTGACTTTCTGACCGGCGAGGTTGTAAGCGGGAGCGCTGTCTTCTGTCTCTACGGAGATAGAGCTGATGCCGCTCGTCACGCTGAGAGTGAGGATATTGGAAGCGGCAGACTCGCCCTTGTCATAAACAACGGTCACTACGTATGAGTATTCACCGACTGTTCCGACAGCATCCGTATAGCTTGTCTCGGCAACAGGCTCGGCATTGAGCTTGACTCCGTCGCGGTAGATGTTGTAGCCTACGAGCGAGAGATCAGCTGCGGAAGCACCGGCCGGAGTATATGTAACGTCATCAACGAGGAAGATGAATTTGTCATCGGATGTGCAGCGGATTGCAAAATACTTCGCACCGGCCGGAACATCAAACATATATTCCGTCCAATCTACAGGCACTTCGGCAACTGTTTCAACCTTCACGAAGTCGGCAACGTCCTTGCCTGTCGTAGAATAGTAGAACTCGAATGACTCAGCACCATACTGGTCCGTATATGTGCGGGCGAAGAACGATACCGTCTGTGCGTCGCCGCTCAGTTCGGGCGATATCATCCAGTCGTTATTCGGGCCGTTCTCGGCTGCAAACGAAGCCATATACTTGTCACCAGTGTGGGCAGCGAACGTCTGGTTGAAAGAAGAATAACTGCCGTCAAGCACAATATAGGCCATTTCGGAACCTGCATTCGGGAAATCAGTGCCCTGTATAGAGTATGTCGCACTACCGTCACCATCGACAAATGTCCAGTCACCGGCGGTGTTTACAGCGAACGACTCATAATCTTCGAAACTGTCTGTCACAGGCTCTGCCGCTATTGCGGTCATATCCGGCTCGCTCCATGTGAGGCTTACCTTTCCGTCGGCCTGCGTACCTGCAAGGTCGGTAACGACAGGATAGTTGCGTGTCTTGACGTTGGTCTTAACCGTGGCGGTTGTATTGTTGCTCTTGTCGGCGTCAGCGGCAAACTCAACAACGGCCTTCCACTCCAGCGAAGCAGGAGTCATGACGTTGGTAGCATAAACATATTCAAACGTTGTCGTGGCATTGCTCTCAAGAGCAGTTCCGGGGATTGACTGCACCTTGGCATTGTTGCAGTAGATGTCAACGGTATAAGCGCCGGCCTCAGCTGTCAGAGAACCTTGGTTCTCAACGGTAACATTTACAGTCACGTTGTCACCGGACTCAACCTTAGATGTCGCGGTGATGCCCTTTGCAACGAGGTTGTTGTCAAGCATGTTGAAAACGCGGATGTTGTCGATGAACGCGCTTCCGGCGGCAGAGAATGTGCCTGTGATTATCACGCGAGCCCAGTCTTCGTTGGCGAACTCAACCAAAGAGATTTTTGCCGAAGCGAAATCCGAACCTGCCGTGAGGGTTTCAATTTCTTTCTCGCCATTAGGAGTGATAACGGAAACAGTCAGAGTAGTTGCGGTTTCTGCTGAATAATCGAACGTGAGTGTTGGATTGGTCTTACCAGCAAGAGCGATCTTACCTGACTGCAGATTGACCCATCCCGCAGTTCCGGCAAACATCTCGAAGCAATAGCCGTCGCCGTCAGAACTCTTTTCTCCGATGTAGAGACCACCTTCGACAAGCTGGTTGTCTCTGTCGCTGCCATAGCCCCACCAGTAAGAGAGTTTGCCTTCCGTAACGGACTCGAACAGAGGCATCTCGTATGGAGCACCGGTGACAACGGAACCGTATGTGTCAGCAGACTCGCCTGTTGTGTTCTCGGCCGTAACGGCGAAGTATGCAAAGCCATGCTCGCCGCTGTTTGTGTCGAACGCGAAGCTGGCAGAGGTTTCTGTCAAGCCTGTTGCATAAGGATTGGCATAGTCCGTAAGCGGGATTTGCATGCCAAAGAAGTCCATGAACTCAACGGGATAAACATTATACTTGAAGTCTGCGGTGTTTACAACATATCCCTCAGCACCACTTGTAGAAGCGTCCCAGGCAATGGCAACCGAACCGCTCTTGTCGGCAACAGTGACATTGCTGACAGCTGCCGGCGTGTCATAACCGATGTAGGCTTTCACTTCTGCAGCCTCGCCGAAATGGTTTGCATAGGAAGTAGCAACAGAGTAAGTATAGTAGCCTGCGGCAGAAACTTCGTCATTGATAGTGACTGTTTCGCCGGCACCCTTTGCTTCGTTGAATATTTCCTCACCGTTGCGCTTAACGACAACGTTGACATTCTCGGTGATAGCAGCGCCGCCGATGGTCTTTGTAGGAACGGTGAACGAAACGGTTGCCTTGTTTGCGCCCTGTGCGTCAGCAACGACATTGATATCGCTGACTGTGGCGGGAGCAGATTCATCAAGCTCAGAGATGGAGAAATTGTCTACATAGAGATAGTACTGATTCTTATCGGAAATTGCATGAACGGCAACGAAATATGTGCCGTCTTCCGTTACGGTGAACTCATTGTTGCTGATGGTAACAAAATTCTTGTCGGCAACAACAGTAGGAGCAATCACAGGAATTGTCAGCTCGGAAGCCTTGGCCACCTTACCTGCCACTACTTCCAGACGCTCCGGATAATTTTTGCTGTAAGAGGCAGCGTTAACAGACACTTTATATGCCTTACCGGCCTTCAGCTCAACGCCCGGGAAAACGAGATAGTCATCGCCGTTGTTAGAAGTGCTGTAACGGTAACGTGCAACAATACTTTCTGTTGCGTTATGAGTTTCAAACGTGAATGTGCTCTTGTCGTTGTTGGCGTCATAGATGGCGGCCTGTGCCTGTTCTGCCGTTGTCTCGAACGTATTGAGATACGGAAGTTCGGCTGTCAAATCTGTAATCACCGGTTCATCATATATGGCCTGTTCTGCGCTTACGACAACATCTGCAAACCAGTTGAGATAATAGATACGGTCGGCATCTGCGTTGATGAGAACATCATCAGCGAAAGTGATTGTCTTGGCAACAGCATCGTATGTAGCCGTGGCGTCTTTCATTGTTTCTTCCACCGGATCTACACCAACAAACCAGCAATCATTAGAACCGTATGCACCGACATACTGGAACTTATCGAACTTGACAGTCGTTCCGTCGATAGTTCCCTTAACCCATGCGTTCGGGAAACTTGCAGAGATTCCCTGAACGTAAATGTCATTGCCGAATAAAGCGACATTTACGTTCTGATTCGTGATGGGAGTCTCACCGTCTTTTGACACAGAAACGCCATTCATATACCAGCCTGTATATTCTGCACCGGTAGGAAGAGCGACAAGCTCGGTCGATGGAGCGACATAGTTCGGGTCGTATGTCAGAACTGTCTCGGCGTCACCGTAACCGGAAGGTGAGTTGTCATCATCCCAATATGCACCCATGAAATAGGCATCGGCTGTGCCTTCGTATGCGTTTGTGCCTTCGAGAGTCAGCACGTTGCCGCTGACAGTGTATGTGAAAGCCTCGGCATAATCGTCAGCTGCTTGCACTTTGCCCGCAACTGTGATAACACCCCAACGAAGGCTGGCGGTTGCAGCATAGCTGGCATCAAAGTTCAACGGCTGCTTGGCTGCCACGGTAATAACATTGCCGTTTTTCGTTCCTTTCACCCATGCTCCCGTTGTATAGCGGGTTATGGGGTTCTTGATCCACACATTGTTGCCATCCTCAACGACCGTAACCATTCCAGACTGGGTGGTCTTGGATATCGAACCCGAATTGTTGTAATAGGCCGTTCCGGTGTTTGCGCGCTTATACAACTTCGGCTCAACTCCGGCGACATCGGTGATAATGCCGTTGGCATCGGTGGTGACGGTCACGTTGCCCTCCTGAGTGGTGGTCTTCTGTGCAGCTGACCTGTAGGGATTGTTGGCAAGATATGATCTTCTGCCATCAAGCTTCCACGTTTTAATCACTGTGCCATCAATGCTGTTGAAATAACCCCGCTTCATGGTGTTTTTGCGCAGCACTGAAAAAGACGTCTCATTTTCGGCTGCGGCCTTCTCTGCTGCCACAGCACGCAGTTCCTTCGCTTTCTTCGCATTCTTCACAAAGGCGTCCATGTCGGCAACCCGCTCCAGCCTATAGGGGGGGGGGGTAGCGGCTTTTTTCTTAGCCAAAGGAGCCTGCGCGAATGTCAACGATGCTACCATCGTTACGACTGCAATAGTAAACAATCTTTTCATCGTAGTCTTCTGTGGGGATTATCTTGTTTTCCCACTCCGTCGAAAGAAATCCCCTTTTATTCCGACAAAGCGTATGAGAGGCCATCTGCCTCTTTCCTCTTTTTCTTTTTCAATGCGAAGGATTGCGCTGATTTCAGCGCATGAACTACATCACCACAATCTTACGGCAGCCACCGGCATGTCTTACGACATACACACCACCGGCTGGAAGCGTCACCGCCACTTCTGCGTCAGTTGACAACGAGCGGTATATCACACGCCCCGAAATGTCGCTCACCGTCACGTCCTGTCCTGCCGAAATAACGAGCTGCCGGCCCTCTATGCGCAGTCCGGATGAGACTCCGGCCGCATCAATACCGGTGTTTATATCGGAAGCGGTAGTAACGGCAATCTCGTTAGAATGTTTTGAGTATAGCGTTCCGTCAGTAGCGACAACCGTATAATAATATGTCGTGGAAGGTGACAGACCCGTTATCGGCAGGCTGACAACATTGCCGGCCGCAAACCGGCCTAAGGCTACAGTGGAATGTTCGCCGCCCCACTCTATTCTCACGTCGTCGATGGCAACCGAACCGGCACCGCTCCGCTGATAGGAAATGCGCACCGAGCGTATGGCCTCAGGAATGTCGTCGATGGTTGTGACGGCACCACCCGCAGCATTTTCAACACTCAGTTCGGCTATCACCGTCCATCCACCGGTTTCACCACGCCCCGAAACAACCAGACGGTTGTCCTCGGAAACACTGACACCGCGATGCCAGAATGTCAGCGAACGCACGTCGTCAGCAAACACCGGCGATGTCAGCGAAGCGGCGTTGACAGCAAAGCGCAACGAGGGTATGGCCTCGCCGGAATATGCCGAATTAGCGTATGTCAGGGTTGTGTTGGTCACCCAGCCGGAAGGCATGGACGTAACACCGCCCGTAAAGTCAACCACCTCCTGATAAGGATTGCCTCTTTTCTTGTTGTAAACCTCTACTTCATAGCTCACTGCTCCATCCAGAGGCAACCAGTTTGCCGTGAACGAAGCGTCGGATACGTCAGTTGCAGGCAAGACTTCCGGGACGAGATGGTTGAACAACGGCTCACCGGTTGTAACGCTGATTTCGTTTGAAGCGGCACTGATAATTCCGTTGTCGTTCACGTAGACCACATAGAAGTATTCTGTGGCCGGTTCCAGGCCGGTCACAACTGCAAACGTATCGGCACCTATGTTCAGATGATTGTAGCCGGGCACGTTGTTATATATCGCCTTGCCGCCACCTGTCACGGTCTTCGTGTAGACAGACAGTTCGTATGTGGCATCAATCGATGCCGGATTCCAATGGGCCGTGAAACCTTCGGCATGTACATCTGTGGCATCGACAGCCGTGACAGGATCAGGCAGAACAACGCCACCGGCCACCTTGAACGTAATCAGACCGCCAGCCTCGGCAATGTCCGTCAACGGCAGATTCAGCGAACGGCCGGTCCATGTCTTCATCGACGGACGGGTGGTGTCAGTGAACGATGTCACACCGCCGGTTCCAGGGAAAGCATCGCCGTCGCGGGAATAGTCGTTCTGCGTTCCGTCGGCCTCTTCTATGTCTACATACTGATGGCCGGCGCTGTTGTTGACCGTGTTCTGCGACCATACCACTGGGTCATAGTCCACATGCCATACAAGCATTCCGTGGCCTGGAATATATTTGTCCCAACCCGTTTGCTGGCGATTTTCGAGCAGAAAGAATTCGTTGTCGTCACCTGTCTTTATGATGCAGGCCTCGTTAGTTCCTATAGTCTTCAGCGTCACATTGGCCGGTCCGTCGAGAACGCGGGGTGACATCCAGCCGAGCGAATAGCGCTCGTAGGCCGAATAGAGCGGCGGAGTACAGCCGCCGTTGTTGTAGGGTCCATAGTCGAGCACCGACCATGCGCCCGGAGTGAACGCCGAGGTGTAGCTTGTGGCATAGAGGTCGGGCAGTCCCATGACGTGCGAGAACTCGTGGATGAATGTCCCGACACCATCGGGCCGAGAGCCCTCCCACTCATTGCTGCATGCGTAGCGGTCGAGAATAACTCCATCAAAACTGTACGTAGTATACTCTGCCGCCGTCACATTCCAGGCATGCGGCCAAACAGTGTTGGCACTGCCGCCGCTGGCCTCTCCGCGTCCGGCATAGAAGATGAACACATTGTCTATATATCCGTCGCCATCGCGGTCGTATTCAGAGAAATCCACCGTGGCATCAAGCTGCTGACAGGCCTCTATGGCCATCTTCTGAGGATTCTTGTCATTTCCGCTCCAGTCGTTTCCGCCATAGTAGCTCATGTTCTGAGACAGCGTAATGGGACCGTAAACGTCGAACTGCGGACGGAACTGATTCATCGAGCACTCACGGAAATATTCCGCTGCGCACCCCGTTCCGCCATAATCGCTAAAGCCGTTCTCGTTGAGCATACGGTTGAAATAGCTATAGGGATCGTCAAGCGTGAACTTGGTATCCTTATACTCCACCAACACCACCAGTCCTTTTTGTTCTCCTTTTGACGGGAATCCCGTATCAAAAAGTCCTATGCGCGAACGCTGTGGAGCGGCATTGCGGCGCATATTGCGTCTTGCGCTGTCGCGGCGTTCAAGATCCGCCATTACCTTTGTCATATCGACGCTGCGCAGATATTCAACAGCCTCGGCCGAACGTGCTTTCGCCGGCAGCGCCGCAATCTGCGAGCTGACTATATTCCCGGCAGCATCCGTATTGCCATAATAAAAAATATCATTGTCATTGATGAGCAGGTATCCGTCTTCAGAAAGATAATAGTGGGCGTGTTCGTCGCCCATCAGGCGCACCATTATCTCCGTTCCGTCAGGCTGACGCACAGTCAAAAGACCTGGTTTTGCCGGAACAGCCTTCGCGACATTGCAACCGAGAGCAAAGGAGAAAGCCACTGAGACGATATATCTACACAAACTATTGTTTTTCATTTATCCTTTTTATATTAAAATCCAATATCTCTCGCCGCTAATGAATGGAAAGAAACTTCCATTCCACCTATCCGGTTTAATTATGAGAATATTGAACATTGTCAAATACATTGTTTTTATTTCTTATAACCCATTTCTTATGATGGGATATGCAAAGATATGTTATTTTTAACCATTGTTTTTATTCGTTTAAAACTTTTTTTACCACCAGTTATATATATTGATATAAATCAACTGTTTCAAGGCCCACAACCTTTAAAACGTAACTTAAAACATTATAAAAACTACTTTTTTGAATTTCAATGGGCCTTTTAGTAACAAAACCAAACCCACATCAAGCATCAGAAACAACCTCCGAAACCTGATGTCAGAAGCTGCGTATGCCTCTGATCCGACCCGATTCCGAATCAGCTCCGATGCCTCATTCATGCTGCAACAGATTATAAATCGCGGATATTCCTGGAATTCTCTCATCTCAGTTTAGAGTATTCCAAGAATACCAATCACTGAAAATACTCCACAACATCAACACCAAATACCGATGACAGCCCAACGTAGGGCATTCCACGGATATACCAAAAGAAATTAAGGACAATAGCCCATTGACAAACCAAGGCTATTGTCCTTAATCGCTATATCGCGTTATCTTTTTCAATGTGTTCCGGCCCGTGTCTGCCGGAGAGTTCAGAAGAATGTTCCTCTAAATCAATCACTGCAACGTCACTCCCATCAGTCCGATGACGACGTCACAGGAAAGTGTCCGTACGGTCAGCGACCTTAGTTTCTTCGTTCCGTCGAGCGGCATACGCAACATCTGAGCTGCTCCGCCGGGAATGTCACGGCCATAGACGCCTTTGATTGACAGTTCCTTTCCGAGGTCGCGGCTTACCGTTCCTGTGCCGAAGCAAACGCGATAGGGGCGCGGCAAGGTGGTCGTGAAGGCCATGCCGTCCACATAATAGTCCTGCTCAATAGGACACCAGTTGTCCGGATTGCGCAGACGGAGCGTGTCTGTCGTGCCGTCTTCGTATGTCGCGATGACAAGACCGTTGTCAATGCGGCTCTGCATGTGGTTGGTGGAACCGGCCATGAGCAGATAGGCGGATGTTGCCTTGCCGGCCAACGGCACGGTGATGCTGTCTGGATAGTTGTCCCAAAGAGACGTGAAGACGATGTTGCGGCCCTTCTTCAGAGTGCGGAACGGCACTCCGGCTACAACAAACTGGTCTTTCCTGATAAGCGTACGGAAGACGGAGTCATTGATTTCCGCCATCAGTTTCGGATGACACCACTCCCCTATTCCGTTCACGGGAATCTGAAGTGTGGTCGTCTTGGGACGTGGCGAAACATATTCATTGGCGAAAATGTCGGTCACGCTGGCGTTCATCATGTCGTCCATCCTGACCTTCCGGAACTTGCCCTTAGCCGGTTCGTCAAGTCCGTAGGCCGTAGGCGAAAGATTCTTGTCCGCCACCCGTTCCGGCTTGTAGATTCTGCGGAGCATATTCCTCTTGACGGTGATGACCTGAGTAAGTTCGTCCGAACCTTCCGTTTCCACGTAGGCTCCACGGTCTGTGTTCTGACGGAGAACAATTTTGAGCGGCCGTGCGAAATTCTGGGTTATCTCATAGACGTCCTTGTCGCCCTGGCGACGGAACTTGTAAGAAAGGTATGGGGTTGTAACGGACGCGCTGTCCCACGACGCGGGGAATCCCGGGCGAATTATGCAGCGGCCGTTGAGAGCATCGGGAACAATTCCGAAAAGTCCCTGAAGAAGTGTGCGTGAGGAAATTCCGATGCAGTCGCCGAAGTCGCGGTAGCATTCTCCGCGTGCGGCATCGTAGAAACTGAGCTGTCCGAAGTTTCCGGGACTGACTCCGAGATACATCTGGTCCATTATGTTGGCCATCAGAAGCTGATAACCGGCCTCTGCACGGCCTGCCTCGAAGTAGGCCAGCGCCATGTGCATGACCTCTGCCGTGGCCACGTTGTTGATGCTCCAGGAATACGGAAGCCAGTCTGTTGTGGATATTGTCGAACCATAGTCAACACCATTGGCCGTCACCTTGATATGCGGAATCTCGCGGTCCACATATCGGGTGGCCTCCCAGAACTGTCCCGGAGAGCCGGCGCCGCAGTCAATCGGGGTATATACGGACCACAGGGCGGCACTCTCGTGCTTGCGTTTCAGGCCCATAGCCTCTTCAAATTCGGCCCAATGGCCTTTGCCGTCGAGCCACAGACGGTCGTTCATTGCCTTCAGAATACGGTCTGCCTCCGCATGATAAGGAGCGGCATCCTCGCCAATAATCTCAGCTATGCGGGCTGCAAGACGGTTTCCACGGTAGTTGTATGCCGACGAATGAGTCACTGCTCCACCACTATAATAGAGCGCGTCACTGGCCCAAATGCAGCAGTAGGCATCATAAAGTCCGTCTCCGTCGGGGTCGTAGTTGCGCTTCTCCCAGGCCAGATGTGACTTTATGACGGGCCACATCTTACGCATATATGTCGTATCGGCGTTGTAACAGAAGTGCCACAGAAGCTCATCCATGTAGTTGAGGTTCATGTCATAATGGTGCATCTGATTGTTCTTCTCGGGATTGCGGCATATATATCCGTTGCTGTACATCTGCGTTCCCCACTTCTTCTCGGCACGGGCAAGGTTCAATTCCTGATCCTGCGACGGATGTGGAATTGTCGGAGCGACGTCCGTCACCTGGCTCTTGGCGTATGCGTCAAAGTGAGAACGGGCACGGTCGTTCCATCCCAGCACGTCACCGAGATAGCCTGCGCGCCAGCCGGCCAGCGGCATGCGCCAGCCGATACATCCGTGAAGCCACGTATGACCGTCCCAATCGCCGTCGGCAGCAATGGTGAGGGCTGATCCGAGAGTATTTATATAGGGGTCGGGAGTGTCAAAACTTACACGCCCGGCAAGCGCAGTGTTATATTCCATGGTCTCCCCCCAAAGAGAGTTGGCCAGTTCGAAAGCCACATCCTCCGCCTTGTTCAGACGCACAAGGACGTATGCGGTTCTGCGGTCCTGACTGTATGTCCCTCCGGAGACCACAAGCCCTGCATTGTCGGCAGCCGGTTCGAATACTCCGGCAGGGTCGGCACCGATATCGCCGTTACGTCTGATTTTCTTGTTTGCTATGTCACATATCAGTGACCTGACGTCAAGGGAGCCGGAACCGCCCTCGCTCTCAAAACGGAACAACGCGCTTTCCTCATCCTGCAAGGCTACCACTGCAATGCGCAGAGCCTCTATTCCGGCTTTCTCCAGACGTTTGTCACGCAACAGATAGCTGCGACAGGCATTCTCATACCATGCCTTGCAGTAGTCTGTGGAGTCTACTGGAACACCATTGACAACAAAACGCACATTGCGATGCTTGCCTTTCTTGAACACAGCAAAAATCGGACGGTCGCTCGTTTCCACACGATAGTCCGTATAACCGCCATAAAGAGCACGGGTATATCGGTTCGTTCCGTTAACACACACAAAAGCCCTGCCTTCAGGCTCATAGTTCATTTTTCGCTCCGTTCCGCGCAAAGCCTCGTTGTTGGAACGGGATTCGATGAAGTCGCCGACTTTCTGTTGAGCCGCCGCCGGTACTGTCATCAGCACGGACAGCAGTGCAATATTGATTTGTTTCAGTTTCATTTATATATATATTTGTTTCCTTTTACATATATCCAAACATCTTCACGACGGTATTCCCAACGCCACGCATCCGTTACAGCACCAACCTCCGGCTTCTGTGGGGAATTTTCCTCCGCCACATCAAAAAAAAATGAAGCGATGACGTATCAAGGGACCGGGCGACCGCAGAAACCTCGTTCCTTTGCACAGACAGCCCGGACTGCAAATATATACATTATTTCCGATATCTGCAAATATAAGGGGATAAATTAAAAGCGGGCTATCGTCCCGACATCCCGCTTCGTAAAAACAAACTACTTAAAAACTAATCTACTAAAACAAATCAAAAATATTTCTTTCAATATAACTCAATCTTATGAATATCATATTTTCTATCCATTGTTTGATATTGCAAATTTATCAACTTTATCACTATAGACAAAACATTACGACTAAAAATATGTTTAAAAACCGTCATAAAAAACAAAAGAGAGGCCGTTTTTATTTAACGCCCTCTCAATTTGTTATCTTCACTTTGCAAATCTTACATCATTCCGCCCATGCCGGGAGCACCGCCCATCGGCATTGCGGGCTTGTCCTCGGGCTTGTCGACGATGAGGCATTCGGTTGTCAGGAACATGCCGGCTATTGAGGCGGCGTTCTCCAAAGCTACGCGTGAAACCTTAGCGGGATCAATCACGCCGGCCTTGCGCATGTCCTCATAGACATCCGTGCGGGCATTGTAACCGTAGTCACCCTCTCCCTCACGGACCTTCTGGACAACGACAGCGCCTTCGCCACCGGCGTTGGTGACAATCTGACGCAGCGGCTCCTCGATGGCACGCTCAACAATATTTATACCGGTCTGCTCGTCGGCGTTGTCGCCCTTGAGTCCGGCCAGAGCCGAGAGTGCGCGGATATATGTCGTACCGCCACCGGCAACGACACCTTCCTCGATGGCAGCGCGTGTTGCGCAGAGAGCGTCGTCAACGCGGTCCTTCTTCTCCTTCATCTCAACCTCGCTGTTTGCACCGACGTAGAGCACGGCAACGCCACCGGCCATCTTGGCCAGACGCTCCTGAAGTTTCTCCTTGTCGTAAGAGCTTGTGGTGTTGCTGATTTCGTTCTTTATCTGTGCGATGCGGTCGGCGATGGCCTCCTTCTGGCCGGCACCGTTGACAATTGTCGTGTTGTCCTTCGTCACGGTCACCTTGTCGCAGGTTCCGAGCATTTCGAGCGTAGCCTGCTCCAGCTTCAGACCCTTCTCCTCGCTGATTACGGTACCGCCGGTCAGAACGGCGATGTCCTCCAGCATGGCCTTGCGGCGGTCGCCGAAGCCGGGAGCCTTGACAGCGCAGATCTTCAAGCCGCCGCGCAGACGGTTGACAACGAGCGTTGTCAGAGCCTCCGAGTCAACATCCTCGGCAATGACCAACAGCGGGCGTCCGCTCTCGGCAGCAGGCTGAAGGATGGGCAGGAAGTCCTTGATATTGCTGATCTTCTTGTCGTAGATGAGGATGTAGGGGTTGTCCATAACGCACTCCATCTTGTCGGCGTCGGTCATGAAATAGCTGCTCAGATAACCGCGGTCGAACTGCATACCCTCAACGACGTTGATATATGTGTCGCGGCTCTTGCTCTCCTCGATGGTGATTACACCGTCCTTGCTGACCTTGCGCATGGCGTCAGCGATAAGCTTGCCGATTTCGGGGTCGTTGTTGGCCGAAACCGTTGCCACCTGCTCAATCTTGTCGTAGTTGTCGTCAACCTTCTCAGCGTTAGCCTTGATATATTCAACAACAGCATTGACAGCCTTGTCGATACCACGCTTGAGGTCCATGGGATTGGCACCGGCGGTGACGTTCTTCAGTCCGACGTTAACGATGCTCTGAGCCAAGATGGTTGCGGTGGTGGTTCCGTCGCCGGCGTCGTCACCGGTCTTGCTGGCCACGCTCTTGACAAGCTGTGCACCGGTATTCTCGAAGTGGTCGTCCAGTTCAACTTCCTTTGCAACGGTAACACCGTCCTTCGTTATCTGTGGAGCGCCGAACTTCTTTTCGATAATCACGTTGCGGCCCTTCGGACCGAGTGTAACCTTGACTGCATTAGCCAACTGGTCAACGCCCTTCTTCAAGAGGTCGCGGGCGTCCATATTAAATTTGATATCTTTTGCCATAATAACTACGTTTTTAAAAAAAATGAAGAATTTATTTCTCTATCACTGCCAATACGTCGCTCTGACGCATCATCAGATATTTCTCACCTTCGAACTCCAGTTCTGTTCCGGAATATTTTCCATAGAGAACCTCGTCACCAGCCTTGAGCACCATTTCCTCGTCCTTCGTTCCGTTGCCTGTAGCGACAATCTTACCGTGGAGAGGTTTCTCCTTTGCCGTGTCGGGAATAATGATTCCTCCAACTTTCTCTTCTGCCGGTGCGGGGAGCACCAACACTCTGTCTGCTAATGGTTTGATATTCATAATTGTTTCTGTTATTATAATTGTTTCGTTATTATTCTTATATATATTATGGAAAGCGGTGTCCGCCTCCGTCGCCGGCCGTTTCCGCCGACGCTCCACCAATATCTTTCAAACTTCATGCCAGAATCGCCGTGGCTGACAATATGACACAACGACACACTGACACAGTGTGACATGACAGACGCTCGTCCCGTGTCTATGTGTCTTCGTGTTCTTTAAGTATAAAACCTTTGCGCTTCGCGTCTTTGAGTTGAAATCCAATTGTTAAAAACTCGGAATTATTCCGACAAATGACTTCAAATCCTTGCAATATTCTGAAATTAAAATCCCGAGGCCGCAAATTCGCAAGTTTTGCGCGTGCATATTTTACCTCCTGAC
Organism: uncultured Prevotella sp.; assembly: GCA_947170725.1. Taxonomy (GTDB): domain Bacteria; phylum Bacteroidota; class Bacteroidia; order Bacteroidales; family Bacteroidaceae; genus Prevotella. The sequence goes on along the minus strand of CAMVUM010000006.1, from coordinate 46,284 downwards.
AGACAAATTGTTACAGTCAAAACGCCAAAAGTGTGCAATAAAATCAGGAAAAAAGTTCTGCCGTAAGGGCCTTACGGCATTGCGACGGGGCCCTTACGACGTTGCAACAAGGCTGCCGCCGTCATCCAACGGGGCCGCTATCGTAAGCCCGCAAGGCCTTCCCGGCTCAGCCGGAAGTCGGGAAAAACAAAAAAACGTTGCCACCGTGTCAAGATTTCGGCTTTGGCCCGTCGTAGAATTAAAATTCCGAAGTGTTAAATTTCGGGATATTTTTAGGACACGTCATCCCGGCTTCCGGCATGACACGAAAAAATGAGATGACAACGGACAATGCCTGCATATAACGTTCTGCTACACCCGCCACAGCTTCATAAAGACTTTCCGGACACGGCTGCAACAGTCCATGGAAAAGCAGTCGGCGTCATTCCGGCATACCGATTTTCTTCACGCGGCTTTCAAAACTCTCACGGTTGTCGGACGCTCCGTTCTTGACGCGTGCGCGATAATTGTATATGGTATTGACCGAATAGTGGAGAAATTCGGCTATCGTCGAACTGTCTTCTATTCCCAGACGTATCAGGGCGAAGATGCGCAAGGCCGTATTGAGTTTGTATTCTCCGTTTACGACAATCCTCTCTTCCGGACGCAAGAGGCGGTTGAAGTCGCAAACGAAATTCGGGAAAAGGTGGAGGAAAGCCGAGTCGAAGCCCGAATAGAATTCCTCCAGTTCCCTGGCTTTCAGTTCTTCCGACTTCGTCAGCTTGTAAAGTTCCTCATATTCGCGACCTTTCAGCATCTTGTTGACGCGCTTCCGGAAAGCGTCGTTCCTGTCGATGTACAGCGAACACTGACGCATGAAGCGTCCGATATATTCCTCCTTGACGCGGGTCTGCTCGTGGAGTTGACCGACGGTGTTCTGAAGCTGTCGGTTGGTCTCTTCAAGACTGGCGTTAGCCCGGCGCAGGTCGTCGTTGAGCGAACTGAGCTGGCTGCTTTTTCCGCTCAGTTCGCGGTGGGCCTCAGCCAGCCTGTCGCGTTGGCGTCCGACATAGATGAGCAACACCAACATGACAACAGCCATGACACCGACAGTCCCCATCAAAATCCTCAAAATCATGTTCGTGTGCTCCGTTTCCTCCTGATAGTTCTTGTCGATTGTCTGGAGAATCGGCGAAATCTGCCAGTTGCGCATACGTGTGCCGAACTTCACAGCCGACTCCCACGCAAAGTTTATATATGAGTAGGAACGGGCGAGCTGTCCGTCCTGATTGAGAAGATTGGCCAGTTCCCAGACGGCGGCCTGGTCCATCACGGCGTTACGCACGTCGCTTAAGGCAGCCCGCGCCAACCAGTATTTGGCATCATCCATACGCCCTATCTGTTTGTTGTCCATATAACGATAGAAAGCCACTATGGCATATTCATGGGAGTCTTCCTTCACGCGCTCCAGCCGTCTGTCGTTTATCTCCAAAGCCTTTTCCGTCTCGCCGGCAGAGTAGCAGAGCATCTCCTGATGCTGCATATATTCGTCACGCTCTTTGTCCAGACATCCGAGAGCGAGACTGACATAGCGCGCCCGCTCTGCTCTATATTTGGCCTTGAGCCATTCAAGCGTCCCGTAATATGTCAACTCGCCGAAGACATGGCTCCACGCCAGATAATACTCGCCCATGGCCAGTGAACCGACGCCCACGGTGTCGATGGCGGAAAGGATGTTGATGGACTCGACGTAGAGACCTGTCGTCGAACACTGAAAAGCCTGCCGCGCCTGACATTTCACGATCTCGTCGCGGTCGCCCATGCGCTCCGCCAAATCGATGCAACGCCCTATGCTGGTCATGGCGGAGTCATTCCGATATGACTTATACTCGCCGAACAGCTTCATCTCCCGCACATAACGCTGCTCGTCGGTTTGTGCCTCGGCCACCATACGGCGGAGACTGTCTATCCGCGCCTCGCGCTGCTTGACAAAATGGGACGATCGGGCAATGGCCTCATCAAGACAATGATATATGGAGTCGAGCCTGCCGTTGTCCGCAACAGCCGACAACGCAATGACAATCATCAGGGCCGAGCACAGTAGTCGTTGCATAATCAATAGATTTAAATATATGTTTACAGTCTGCAAAAATACATAAAAAAAGCTGGACAAGCAAACATATTACACAAAGAATAATACTCCTTTTCAGGAGTTTAGGAGTTGGGTTGAAGAGTTAGGGATATAAAGAAAGTTATCACTCTACAAAGCGTTGTGATAACTTTCTTTATATCCCTAACTCCTTTTTTAAATAGAAGATTACTCCCTACTTCACCGTTATGCGACTACGCTTTACATCCCGGCTGTTCGGGCCTACCATCACCTCGAAATCGCCCGGTTCGAGCACATATTCGAGGCCGGCATTATAGAATTTGAGCATGTCGGGCGTGACAGTGAAGGTCACGTCGCGGCTCTCTCCGGCCTTCAACGTGATACGCTCGAAACCTTTCAGCTCCTTGATGGGACGGCTGACGGAGGCGACGAGGTCGCGGATGTAGAGCTGGACGGTCTCGGTGGCCTCACGGCTGCCGGTATTGCTGACATTGACCGTGAGCGTGACAGAACCGTCGGGGCTCATTGTCTTGCTGCTCAGACGCGGCTCGCCATAGGCAAAAGTGGTATAGGTCAGACCGTAGCCGAAAGGATAGAGCGGGTCGTTGCGCACGTCGAGATAGTTGCTCTGATACTTATAGTAGCGCGTCGCACCCTCGCGGACGGGACGGCCCGTGTTCAGATGGTTATAGTAGAGCGGCATCTGACCCGTTGACTGGGGCATCGTCACGGTGAGACGGCCCATCGGAGCCTTGTCGCCAAAAAGCACGTCGCAAATGGCGTCGGCCGCCTCAGACCCTCCGAACCACACGTTCATGATGGCGTCTACGTTCTTATGTTCCCACGTGAGAACCGTGGCACGGCCTGAGAAGTTGAGCAGGACGACGGGCTTGCCCAATTTCACGAGTTCGGCGAGCAGCTCGCGCTGGACGTCGGGCATCTCAAGCGAGGCACGGCTGGAACTTTCTCCGCTCATGTCGGCACATTCGCCCATTGCGCAGACTATGACGTCTGCCTCGCGGGCTGCGGCCAGCGCCTCAGTCCTCATGGCCTTGTCGTCACCGCGGGGAATGGTCTTTCCAAACTCGGCTGCGGTCTGGAGCGCCTCGTCGGCAGTCAGATTGCATCCCTGGGCATAGAGAAGCTCGGCCTTGCCGTCGAGCGCACGGCCCATAGCCTCACGCAAAGTGGCGAAACGCTCCGGCACATAGGCCACACACCACGTTCCGGCCAGGTTGGCGCGGTTGTCGGCAAGCGGGCCGATGAGGGCTATGCGCCCCTGCTTCTTCAATGGAAGCACACCGCCGTCCGCACCTCCGTTCTTCAAAAGGACAAAGGTCTCGGCAGCTATCGCGCGGGCCTCGGCCCTGTTTTCGGCTGTGAATATGTCACGCGCACGGCGCTTCCTGTCACAGTATTTGTATGGATCGGCAAAAAGGCCGAGCTTATATTTTGCTTCAAGAATACGTCGGCAGGCGACGTCGATGTCCTCCACGGCGACCTTACCGTCGGCCACTGACTTCTCCAACGTGGTCAGGAAACCGGCCGAGACCATGTCCATGTCTGTTCCGGCGCGCAGAGCCTGAGCCGACGCATCGCCGAGATTGGCGCTCACACCATGGCTGAGCATCTCCTTGACCGACTCATAGTCGGTGGCAACAAAGCCGTTGAAACCCCACTCCCCGCGCAGAAGGTCGGTGAGCAGCCAGCGGTTGGCCGTTGCGGGAACGCCGTCGACAAGGTTGAACGACGACATTATGCTTCCTGCGCCGGCCTCAACGGCAGCCTTATATGGCGGCAGATATTGGTTGTACATGCGCTGGCGGCTCATGTCCACCGTGTTATAGTCGCGTCCGCCTTCAACGGCACCATAGAGTGCGAAGTGTTTCACACAGGCCATGATGTTGTCCTCGCGGCTGTAGTCACCCTGATAGCCGCGAACCATGGCCTGGCCTATCATACCGCCGAGCCACGGGTCTTCGCCATTGCCCTCGGAAACACGGCCCCAGCGCTGGTCTACACAGACGTCAACCATGGGGCTGTAGGTCCAGTTGATGCCGTCGGCACTGGCCTCGCGGGCCGCTATCCGGGCCGAACGCTCTATCGCCGCCATGTCCCAGCTGCACGAAAGGCCAAGCGGGATGGGGAATATTGTCTCATAACCGTGAATCACGTCCATGCCGACAATGAGCGGGATGCCCAAGCGGCTCTTCTTCACGGCCAGCTCCTGAAGGGCGCGGATTTTGTCAGCCCCCTTGAGATTGAAGACGCCGCCAATCTCGCCCGCGGCTATGCGGCCGGCAACTTCCGTGTCCTGGGCCGATCCGGTGGTTATGTCGCCGGCCACCTGAAGGTTCAGCTGACCTATCTTCTCCTTGAGAGTCATGCGTGACATCAGGTCGTCGACAAACTCTTTCATCGGTTTTTTCTGCGCCATCGAGCCGGCGGAAGCCAGCAGCAGCGCTGTGAGTATGAATAACTTTCTCATCGGTTCTGTATGTAATTAAATGATTGTCATTAGGTTTGCTGCGGTTCGTATCTCTTTAAACGTGCCGCGGACGGATATATTGTCCGCGGCACACGGATTTCCTGAAAACATCTTTAACCAAACCGGTCATTAGAACGTCGATATGTCCGAACCGTCCGATTCTTGTTTCCATTTCCTACATTTGGCCTATCTATCCGCCGTCTTGCTTCCAGTGCCGTTTCGACATAGCCCGCTATGACTTCGGCAAAACGATTGCTATCCAGACGAATATGGCGACCAAATGGATTGGATGTCTAATAACCGATTCGGGGTTAGGGAGCTAAACCTATCGTTAAAACTACTGACATTTTCTTCTTCTCCTCTATCATTCAGCCAGCCGGAACGTCATCCGTGAGACGATTTTGTCAGCAGCCGTTCCTATCTGGGCGACGAAAGTGCCCGGCTCGGCTATCCAAGTTCCGGCGCGGTCGTCATAGAAGCTCAGGGCGTCACGGCCGATGGTGATGGCCACGTCGCGTGTCTCTCCCGGATTGAGGCTGACCTTAGCGAAACCTTTCAGTTCCTTCAGCGGACGCGGCAGCGACGACTTCACGTCGGTGACATAGAGCTGGACAACCTCCGCTCCGGCGCGACGGCCGGTGTTGGTGACGCTGACGGTGAACGTGATTGTCCCGTCGGCGTTGAGCTCGGTCTTGTCGGCGCGGACGTTGCCGACCTTGAACGTCGTGTAGGACAGTCCGTGACCGAAGGCGAATAGAGGTCTGATTTTCTCCTTTTCGGCCCAGCGGTAGCCGACGAAGATGTCCTCCTTATATTCCTCGTCGATTATTTTCTTGTCATCCCGCCACACTCCGGGATATGCGTCGAGCCTGTGGGCTCCGACGTCGTTGAGCGCGACAGGCCACGTGAAGGGCAGTTTGCCCGACGGGCTGACGTCGCCGACAAGCACGGAAGCCAGCGCCTCACCGGCCTCGGAGCCGATGAACCATCCCTGGACAACGGCAGCAACACGGCGCAGCCACGGCATGGCCACGGCGTTGCCGGAGATATTGACGTAGACCATGTTACGGTTTGCCTTGGCCAGAGCCTCGACTACGCGATCCTGACCGTAGGGGAGACCATAGTCCTTGCGGTCGTGACCCTCACTGTCCTGATAGTCGCTCTTGTTGAGACCGCCGAAGAAAATGACATAGTCGGCCGTGCGGGCTTTTTCTACAGCCTCTGCGATGAGCTCCCCGGACGTGCGGCGGTCGGCGAGATTCTGACCCGTTGTGACGCCGTTATATGCTCCGGTAGTGTCGCCGACATATCCACGGGCATAGTCGACCGTGACGCCGGCCTTGGCCAGACGTTCCTTCAGTCCGTCGAGGGGCGAAATTTCCTTTTGGACCTTCAGCGAGGACGAGCCGCCGCCAACGGTCATCATCTTGATGGCGTTCTCTCCGACGACGAGCACTCTCTTCGCCCTCGTCAGATCGATGGGCAGGACGTCACCCTCGTTACGAAGCAGGACGATACCCTCCTGAGCCACCTTGAGCGCCGTCTCATAGTGGGACTCGGAACATAGGAAGCCCACAGGACGCCGGCGGTTCATCGTAGTGCGGTAGAAAAGGCGCAGGATGCGGCGCACCTTTTCGTCGAGTTCCTTCGTCGAGCGCTTTCCCTCCTTGATGAGACGGAGATAGGGCTGCGCCAGATAGTAGTTGTCGTAGGCGTTGGTCGCGCCCATCATCAGACCGTCGGTCCACGAGCCGAACTCCATGTCAAGGCCGTTGGCTACGGCCTCTTCGGTGTCATGACATCCGCCCCAGTCGGAGACGACCACGCCGTCGAAGCCCCAATCTTGCTTCAGAATCTTGTTGAGCATGATGTCGTTGTGGCAGTTGTGCTGGTTCTTATAGAGGTTGTATGCTCCCATGATGGCCCACGTGCCGGCCTCGGTGACGGCGGCCTTGAAGGCCGGGAGATAGATTTCGTGGAGCGCGCGGTCGGAGACGATGACATTGACCTGATGGCGATATTCCTCGTCGTTGTTGAGAGCATAGTGTTTGACACAGGCCGAGACGCCTTTCGACTGCAGTCCCCGGATGTAGGGAATGACCATCCGCGAAGCCAGATAGGGGTCTTCGCCCATATACTCGAAGTTGCGGCCGTTGAGCGGCGTGCGGTAGATATTCACACCGGGACCGAGAATCATGTCCTTTCCACGGTAGAGAGCCTCTTCGCCGAGCGCCTCACCATAGATGCGGGCCATCTGGGGATTCCACGAGGCGGCGAGACAGGTCAGCGCCGGAAAGGCGACACACGAGTCGTTGGTCTGGCCGGCCTGCTCCCACTCGTCCCAAAGCACGTCGGGGCGCACTCCGTGAGGGCCGTCGTCGGTCCAGAAGTCGGGAAAGCCGAGACGCTTGACCCCCGGTGAGCTGAACTTGCTCTGAGCGTGGATGACGGCAATCTTCTCTTCAAGGGTCATGCGCGAGAGAGCGTCATCTATTCTCTGTTCCACCGGACGTGTCTCGTCGAGATAGACGGGGAGTGTCTGTGCGGCGGTGGTCGTTGCCATGCCGATGGCCAACAGGGCGGCGGTCAGTATTCTTTTCATATTCCTTTCTTGAATGATTTTGTTATAATTGAATAATAAGTTAATGTTCTTGTGGGTGAAGAACTTGTGGGGTTCACTTCTGATAGACCCTGACGTAATCTATCCGGTAGCGTGCGGGCAGCGCCAGCTCGTCAACACCGTTCATTCCGCCCCAGTTGCCACCCCATGCGAGGTTCAGCTTGATGTTGAACGGCACGTCGTAGGGCCAGTCACTCCGACCCGTGCCGGGATTTGCCTTGTCGAGGATGAGCCGGCCGTCGACAAACGTCTGTATGCGGTCGGCCGTCCAGAGCAGCGCGTAGATGTGGAAGTCGCTCTCGGCCGTGGCTACATGCTGCGTTGCTGTCCACGCTGCCTCCGTTCCGTTGGCGTGGTTGTGTCCGTCGGCATGGAGCGTGCTCACGATGTCGTTGGGCGTGACACCGACCTCCTCCATGATGTCAATCTCTCCACACAGCGGCCATGGGTTGGCGCCCCAGTCGTTGTCAGCCGGCAGCATCCAGAAGGCGGGCCACGTGCCGCGGCCTCCGGGGAGCTTCAGGCGAGCCTCAAAATAGCCATACTGCCATCCGCGGGTGGTGTTCATGCGTATCGACTCTACACGGCCGCTACGCTTCTGAGCCACGATGTTCATATAGCCGTTGCGGCAGAAGCCGACGGGCGAGCCCTTTGCGGGCTTGACGTAGTATTGGAGTTCGTTGTTTCCCCAGCCATAGTCACCCATGCCGGTCTCGTAGCTCCAGCCACCGGCCTCCGTCGGAAAGTCCTCGGTGTTGAACTCGTCGCTCCAGACGAGGCTATAGCCGTCGGGGACATACGGGCTCTGAGCCGTCATCTCCTCTGGATCCGGCTCCTCAACGGGTACGGCGTCCTGATCCACGGCTATGGCTTTCCGGCCGTTGCCGCTCATGAGCGTGACAGTTCCGGAGCGCTGTTCACCCTTGTTCTCGGCTGCCGTGACAGTGATTTCGGCCACCTGCCTGCTTTGTTCCGCAACCGAAACGCTCAGCCACGAGGCGTCGCTGACCGCCGTTATATGGCCGGAGGACGACGCTGTGACGCAGAAACTTCCACCATGATATGGCAGCGTATGGCTTTCGTCGGGAACGACACTTATTTTCACTTCCGACGTCGCTGCACCTACCGGCTCATCGCTGCCGTCACTGCTGCTGCATGACAGCAAAGCCATCAGGAATATGGACAATAAGAGTTGTGCTTTCTTTATCATTTTTAATGTCTTAGGCTTTATTATAATAATGATGTGTTCGTCTTTATTGCAAATATGTCCCCAGCCACGGTATTGCGAACAGCCCGCCAACCGAAAGGACTTCTTCTCTATACATCAAATATATAAGATAGTGGGAACAGGAGCCCGCAAGACCCTGCTCCCTCTTTCTCTAACATATTCAAATCTATCTATTCTCTATGCTTCTGAAGAATGATGTCCTTCACAGTAACCTCCGTATTGGCAGGGTTGCCGCCGAAGTCAAGCACAAGTTTCATTGCTGCCATCGCATTGGGAGCAGTAACCTTAGATACCCAGAATTTTTTTTCGGCATCCGGTTCCAATGTAATTGAACTTGCAAAGAAGTAATTATCATCGTTGTCATCCTGCGTCAGCTTAACCGTTGCAGGCGTAGCGTTGTTTGAAATCAGCGTGAGACAGAAGTCATATTCCTCTGTCGGATCGGCATAAGCCAAATCCGTGTGAAGAACCCACTGTGCCTGCCAAGTCTCATTTGTAGACTCCGGCAATGACAGCACATAAGCACCTGCCACGTCTTTCACCGTCGGGTCAGGACGCTGTGCCCATCCGGCATCTGCATAGAAGAACGTATGGTTTATAGTTGCAGCCTTCCAAAGGTTATCGTTGCTGTTCACGTCAACCCAAACAGGCTCAGGATCTCCGGAGGGGACAACCGTTCCGTCGTCATACTGATGATCCTTGAGCACAATGTTCTCGATAGTTATCTCCGTGTTATCGGCATTTCCGCCGAAATCAAACACGAGCTGCATACCGTTAGTTGTCGTTTCGCCGGGCAGTTCACTGCCATAAACACACAACGGTTCACCGGCTTTCAGTGATATGTGCTCTTTGAGGAAAGGCATGTAGTTTCCACCGATTTCCACCAATTTCACCGTAACATTGTTATGATCTGTCGTCGAAGTAAGGATGACAGAGAAGTCATACGTGCTTGTCTCCACCATATTGATATCGGTATCAACGAAGAACTGGGCCTGCCACTGCTGATATGAAGCGTATGGCAAGTTAAGAATAAAGTCGTTCTTAGACTTTGTCACCGAGAAACCGCCAGCAATCTCATTGCCCCAGTTCGGGTCCGGATTGTAATAATTGCAATATCCGTTTGTCATTGCCGTATTCCACAAGTTGTGCTCATAATCAACATCAAATCCTGTGAAGCCGTTCATGATGGTCTTGTTCATCGTATAGTCGAACCATACGGTATCTACGGAGAGGCCGTTGGCGTTCTTCACCATGAAGCCAAGGTCATACTTGCCGGCCTTGCGCTGATATTTCTTGCAGGTGAAATCACTGTTATATTGCGTGCCGTCGATTAGCCATACAGGCGTCACGCCGGAAGCCGGACGGAACGTGAAGTAGGCATTGTTGGTTGACTGGTCTACCGAAATCTCAACGTTGCCGGCATAGTCGGCTGCTGTAGGACGGGCACTGCCGTTGGGGCTGTCAAACTCATCGGGCGTACAGGCCACGAGAGCAGCGGAGCAAATCGCCGCACAACCTATATATCTGAATATCTTGTTCATAGCTGTTACATTATTTATATGTGATTACTGGAAGTAAGCGTCGTTCTGCTTCAGTGTTCCCTGTGCGGCGGAAAGCTCGACATCGCTGATGGGAACATACTTCTTGTTCTTCGTCCACGGGTTCAGACGAGCCATGTCGCCCTTGGCGTTGACCGGATCCACATCAGGAACGAGAGCCTTTGAGGCCTTATGCGCGTTGCTTACACCGGCCACCTCGTCCATGCGGACAAGATCCCAGTAGCGCTTGCCCTCGCCGAGGAACTCGCGGCGACGCTCGGTCAGGATGTTGTCGAGCGTGGCCTCAACCTCCGTGACGAGGCCGGCGCGCCCGCGCACCTGTTTCAGGTAGCCGGAAGCCGTGGCCTGGTCGCCACCAGTGCGGACAGTAAGCTCGGCAGCATTGAGCAGCGTCTCGGCGTAGCGGTAGATGCGGAAGTTGTCGTTCCAGCGGCACTGGTCTGCTCCGCCCGTTCCGTCAGCCACGTGAGAATAGCGTGGCAGATATTTGTTGAGGAAAAGTCCCGTCTGCTGATAGCGTCCCGTGGGATTGAGCGGTTCGTCGTCAAGCAGCGTCACCGCGCCTCGGGCGTCGTTGGCTGCATAGAAGTCGCGGCAGTGGGCACGCGGGATAAACGTTCCCCAGCCATTATTGGCCACGTCGTTGTCAGAGGCGACGCCACCGTCGGGACCGAGACACTGAGGCATGAACGTTCCGCCGATGCCATTGAGATTGTCATAGCTGCGGACGCAGAGAGGCCCGTCAGTATAGTTAATCTCGAAAATGGACTCGTCACACCATTCTCCCTCCGGACTCCAAAGGTCGGCGTATGACGCATTGAGCTCATACGGGCCGGCGATTATCTCCTTCATATAGCCAAGCGCTTTGGGGAAACGGGAGGTGTCATTCTGATACATCACCAGCTCGGCGAAAACCATATAGGCTGTGGCCTGTGTGGCGTGGCCGGCCTCCTCGTCAGTGGCGCGCAGCGGAAGAACGTTCATATTGATGGCTGACTCCAGGTCGGAGACGATAGCCTCATAGGCGTCGTCGGGTGTGGATTGCGGGATGAGGTCGCTGGCGGTCAGAGGCTTCATGAAAACTGGAATGTTCCCATACCACTTCCATACCACCGTGTAATAGAAAGCACGCAGCACTTTCGCCTCAGCGATGGTCGCTTTGGCATAGGCCTCGGATATTGTTCCATTCGCAAGACTCGTCTCTACCGACTCGATCACCTCGTTGCAGGCCTTGACACCGTCATAGCTGACCGTCCAGTAGCCGCTGAGGGTCAGGGCCGGAGTCAGCTTGAAGCTGGCGGCGTTGTGCCAGACCTCCTGGTCGGTGATGCTGGCAGAGCCGACGAGCATGTCGTCGCCGAGCATGTCGCTCCAGTTGAGCTGTCCGAAGATAGCTCCGTTGTAATCGTAGCTGTGGAGAGGCACATAAGCACCCACGAGCTGCTCCGTTATATGCTTTTCGGTGGAGAAATATGCACCGACCTCGGCCTTGGTCTCAGGTTCCTGCTCAAGGAAGCTGTCGGAGCATCCGGTCAGCGTCATGGCGGCAAGCAGGCCGATGATTAAAATCTTATTCTGTTTCATAGCTGTATATGCTTGTTTGGTTTATCGTTAAGGACTAATGTTTTCAGAAACCGAGATTGAAGCCGACGGTCCATGTGCGGGCCTGCGGATAGACACCCCAGTCGACACCCAGCGACGTTCCGCCGGAAGAGATTTCGGGGTCATAGCCGTGATATTTGGTGAAAGTCACGAGGTTCTCGGCCATCACGTAGACGCGGAGATTGTCAACGAAGAACTTGCGGGTGATGGACTTCGGGAGCGTATATCCCAGCGAGATGTTCTTCAGACGCAGATAACTGGCATCGTTGACATAGAGGTCGGAGGATACGAGGTTGCTCGTGTTTCCGAAGACGAAGCGCGGTATGGAGTTGGACGTGCCCTCGCCGGTCCAACGACCGAGCATCCATGAGGGCAGGTTCTGATTGTTCTTGTCCACGCGCATGGTAGCGTCGAATACGTCATTGCCGGCCGTTCCCTGCCAGAACATCATGAAGTCGAAGCCCTTCCACTCGGCGTTGAAGTTGAGACCGAACGTCCAGTCTGGCATACCCTTACCGATCTTGGTCTTGTCGTCGTCGTTGATCTTGCCGTCACCGTTGACATCCACGAAGCGGAAGTCGCCCGGCATGGAAGGATTGACAAGATCGCCGGCCTCATTAGTGTGATAGAGAGCGTTGTAGGCGGCTGCCTCGGCTGCGTTCTGGAGGATGCCGTCGGTCTTGTAGCCGTAGAAGTAGGGCCAGGGTTGGCCGTTCTCGGCGCGCGTGAACGTTCCCACACCCATAAGGCTCTCATATTCCATCGTTCCGGTGGTGTTGCCGAGGTTGACCAGCTCGTTCTTCAGATAAGCGGCGTTAGCCTTGACGGCAAACTTGGCGTCAGCCACGTTCCACTTATATCCCAATTCAAACTCGACACCCGAGTTCTTCATCTCACCCACGTTGGCAATGGGTTTCAAAGTGGAGATATAGTCAGGAATGGGATTATCCATGAGCATTCCGTTGGTCTTCTTCACATAGTAGTCTACGGAGAAGGTCAAGGCGTTGTTGAGAAAGGCGAAGTCTACACCGAGGTCCGTCTGCTCGCTCTCCTCCCACTTCAGGTCGGGATTGGCCAGACCGCCGGCACGCGTACCTATATATTTCTGCGGATTCTTTCCGAAAACGGCATTATAGGCTCCCGTGGCGGAAGTGAAGGCGGCATAGCGGAAATTTCCGATGGACTCGTTTCCGTTCTTACCCCAGCTGAATCGGATCTTCATGTTGTTCATAATCTTCTTTACGGGCTGCATGAACGCCTCGTTGGTAACATTCCATCCGAGAGAGAACGAGGGGAAAGTGGCGTAGTGGTTGTTGGCTCCGAAGCGGCTCGAACCGTCACGGCGCACCGTTGCCTGAACCATGTAGCGCTCGTCATAGTTGTAGGAGACGCGGGCGAAGAGAGAAGCCAGGGTGGCCGTGTCCCAAGGTCCGGCACCGGCGCCTATCTCACCCTCACCGCTACCGGTGGAATAGTCAACCCACGGGTGGTTCTCGTCAACGAGATAGTTTTTGCTGGCCGAGATACTGAAGCCCGTTGACTTCTTGGCCGACTGGCCGAGCACCACGCCAACGTCATGTTTTCCGAATGTGCGCGCCCAGGAGAGGACGTTCTCAATCTGCCACACGGTGCCGCGCTGGCTCCAGGAATTTGCTCCGTCCTTTCCGCCCCAGTTGAATGAGGACGTCAGATAATAAGGTGTGGTATAGCCACGGTCGACGCCGCGATAGACCACGTCGGCACCATAGGAAAGACGATATTTCACACCCCAGCCGATGGAAAGGTCTGCGGCGAAGTTTGCCGTATAGTTGTGAACCCACTGCTCAGGATTGAGGCAGGCTGTGTTGAGATAGGCCACTGGGTTTATCTGATTGTCATAGTCTGAGCCCGGAACCATGAAGAGATTGCCGTCGGCGTCATACTGTGGCTCATAGTTGCTAAGTTTCTGATACTGTTCGAGCACCGGAGCAATCTCTTCACCGCTGTATGTCACAGGCAACGTGGGCGCGAGCGTCAGCGCCGAGTTGAGAATGCCGTTGGAACGAGTGTTTGGGTCGATGCCGGCGGTCTTGCTGCGTGTGTAGGAAAGGTTTGCCGTGATGTCCAGCTTGTTGAGCCATTCGCGCTCATTGGTCACGTCGAACAGGGTGTATTTTGTGTTCGAGCGCATGGTCAGACGGTTGTAGTTGGACTTGCCGTAGTTTCCGCCGACGATGCCCTCCTGATCATAGTAGCCGAGCGAGAGATAGTAGCTGATCCGCTCCGAGGCTCCGCTGACGGACACCTCATGGTTGGTCACGGGCGCGTTGTCGTTGAAGATGGCATCCTGCCAGTCGGTTCCGCAGCCGAGGGAATATGGATTCTCGAATTTCGGACTCTGGCCGCTGTTGACGAGACCCTCGTTCATCATGACGGCATAGTCACGGGCGTTAAGCACTTCGCGCTTGCGCCATTTTGTCTGCCAGCCGAAAGAAGCGTTATAGTTGACCTTGACACTGCCGAGCTTTCCGCTCTTGGTCGTCACAAGAATCACACCATTGGCCGCCCGCGCACCATAGATGGCGCCAGAGGCTGCGTCCTTGAGCACCTCGATGGACTCGATGTCGTTGGGGTTGAGATTCTCAATACCGCTCTCGCAGGGCATACCGTCTATGATATAAAGAGGATTGCTGTCGTTTATCGTACCGATACCGCGTACGCGAATCTGTGAACCTGAACCAGGAGCGCCCGACGCCTGTGTCACCGTAACACCGGCGGCCAGTCCCTTCAGGGCGTTGTCCACACGCACGGGAGCTTTTCCGGCGAGGTCGTCGGCACTGACTTTGGCGATGGATGCCGTCACCACGCTCTTCTTCTGAACACCATAACCGATGACAACGAGGTCGCTGAGCACCTGTGAGTCGTCAGCCAGGACGATGCGCATATTGTCTTTCACGGTCACTTCCTGCGGCTTACATCCGACGTAGGAAACGACTAAGGTTGTCCCGGGAGCGGCGGAGAGTTTGAAGTTGCCGTCATAGTCTGTGACGGTTCCCACCGACGTTCCCTTCTGAACGACAGAAGCTCCGATGACAGGCTCGTTCTTTGAGTCGAGCACCACACCGGAATAGGTCTGCTTCTGAGCATAGGCTGTCACTGACATGAGTAATAATATCAGCAACGTGAGTAAATACCTGCTTCTTTTCATAATGCGAATTAATTATTGTTTTATAAGTTAGTAAATTTGTTCAGGTTTCTTCCGAACCGTGTTTCTTCATATCCTCATATCATGCCGGTCGGACGTCGTGTTAATGATTGTGATGCAAAGATAAATAAATTCACAGGCTTTCAAGCGGACATTATGAGAAAAAGTGGATTAATGTGGACTCACATTCCCATGAATCGACTGTCAATCAGGCATTTGGAATTTTCGAACAAATATAAAAGAGTGGACTGGATATAGAGGTGTATTTCCTACATTATAACGGTTTTTAAGGGTTTTCAAGGAGTATAGGGGGACGATATGCCTGGCCGGAAGCGCAGGAATATTGAGTTGCTGACGCGACGGTCTTTCCATGTCCGGACATGGAAACGCAAAAGGCGCAAAGACACAGGAAAACTTTTGCGGAGCAGGCGCCATGTCGAAACATGACGGGAGTGGGTCTGATGGCTAATCATGCCAAATATAAAAAACGCGGAATCATCCCGACAAACGTCTTCAAATGCTTTGTTGGTGTCATAGAGTTAAGGCAAGATATAAAAAATAATGCAGTCCGGGAAGAGTGAAACATGTAGACATGAAGATATTGAGGCCAACGGAACATCATCACCATAAGACCAATGAAGGAAAAAAGTTTGTGGGACCACAGGATAATATAACGGGACCACGCTTGCATATTTCCCGTCAAATTACTATATTTGCGCCTGATTATATAATATAAGGTACACTGAATGAAAGAATTTGTAATATCCGAGGCCAAAGCCGAGACGGCTGTGCTTGTGGGACTGATAACCAAAGACCAGGACGAAGCGAAGACCAAAGAATATCTTGACGAGCTGGAGTTTCTGGCCGACACGGCCGGAGCCGTCACCGTGAAGCGCTTCACGCAGAAGGTGAACGGGCCAAGCTCGGTGACATACGTGGGTTCGGGAAAGCTCGAAGAGATAAGGCAGTTTATCGAAGCGGAGGAAGACGCCGAACGCGAAGTGGGCATGGTCATCTTTGACGACGAACTCTCGGCTAAGCAGATGCGCAACATTGAGAAGGAGCTGAAGGTGAAAATCCTCGACCGCACGAGCCTCATCCTCGACATCTTCGCCATGCGCGCACAGACGGCAGAGGCCAAGACACAGGTAGAACTGGCCCAGCATCGCTACATGCTCCCCCGTCTGCAACGCCTTTGGACACACCTCGAACGTCAGGGAGGCGGCTCGGGCTCTGGCGGCGGAAAGGGAAGCGTGGGACTGCGCGGACCGGGTGAGACGCAGCTCGAAATGGACCGGCGTATCATTCTCCAGCGTATCACGCTCCTGAAACAGCGCCTCGAAGAGATTGACCGCCAGAAGACAACGCAGCGGAAAAACCGCGGACGGATGATCCGTGTGGCGCTGGTGGGATATACCAACGTCGGGAAATCGACGATGATGAACCTGCTGGCCAAAAGCGACGTCTTCGCTGAGAACAAGCTCTTCGCCACGCTTGACACGACGGTGCGCAAGATGGTCATCGACAATCTGCCCTTCCTGCTGGCCGACACCGTGGGCTTCATCCGCAAACTGCCCACCGACCTCGTCGACTCGTTCAAGTCGACACTTGACGAGGTGCGGGAGGCCGACCTGCTGGTACACGTCGTCGACATCTCCCACCCCGATTTCGAGGAACAGATAAACGTTGTCGACAAGACACTCGCCGAGCTCGGATGCGCCGACAAACCGTCAATGATCGTCTTCAACAAGATTGACGCCTACACATGGGTGGAGAAAGAAGAGGACGACCTCACGCCGCCGACACGCGAGAACATATCTCTCGAAGATTTGAAACACACGTGGATGGCAAAGATGGCGGACAACTGTCTCTTCATTTCCGCCCGTGAGAAGCAGAACATCGACGAGCTGCGCGACATATTATATAAGCGTGTGCGCGAGCTGCACGTCCAGAAATATCCCTACAACGACTTTCTCTACGACAGCTATGAGTGACATCATGGACAACTACCGCAGCCTCACGCTCGATGAGATTGCCGTCATGGAGAGCCAGGGATGTACGGCCGGCGACTGGAACGCGGTCCGCGTGGCCGAAGCGTTCAGCCCCGGAAACATACGCAGTGTGACCTTCTGCGGCACAGTCTGCCTCGGAGTCTTCGACAAGCAGATTGAGATTGCCGAAGGATTCATGCGCCACACCGGCATCAGGAACGCCGTCCTGCGCGACGTCACCATCGGCGACAACTGTCTGATAGAGAACATCGGATGCTACATCAGCCGCTACGACATAGCCGAAGAGTGCTACATAGCCAATGTCGGCCGGATGGCCACTGACGACGGAGCCACCTACGGCAACGGAAACGTCATCTCCGTGCTCAACGAGGCAGGCGACGGCAATGTCATCATATACGACGGCCTAACCTCCCAGATGGCCGCCTTCATGGTGGCCAATGCCTCCGACGCCGACTTCATGGCCCGGATACGGGCCATGGTGGCCCGCGACGTGGAGACACGGAGGCCGGAATGCGGCACAATAGGCGACCGAGTGAAAATCGTCAACACGCGGGAGGTGACCAACACCATCGTCGGCGACGACTGCGAGATAAGCGGAGCGTCGCTCATCAGCGACTGCACGTTGTCCGGAACGCCCGAGGCCGGAACCTACATAGGCCACGACGTCATCTGCGAGAACACCGTAGTGGCGGCCGGAGCATCGGTGACGGACGGGGCGAAGGTTTCCTGCTGCTTCATCGGGGAAGCATGCCACATAGGCCGCGGCTTCTCCGCTGAGAACAGTCTCTTCTTCGCCAATTCCTACATGGCCAACGGCGAGGCCTGCGCGGCGTTCTGCGGACCGTTCACCGTTAGCCACCACAAATCCACACTGCTCATCGGCGGCATGTATTCGTTCTATAACGCCGGTTCCGGAACGAACTTCAGCAACCACGCCTACAAGCTCGGCCCGATACACTACGGCACGCTCGGACGCGGCTCAAAGACGGCCAGCGGCGCCCATCTGCTCATGCCGGCGACCATCGGAGAGTTCTCCATGCTGATGGGCAAGATCGAGAACCATCCCGACACGGGCTCCCTACCCTTCTCCTACATCATCGCCAGCGGCGGCAAGACACACATCGTCCCCGGCCGCAACATCACGACCGTAGGCACGTGGCGCGACACGGCGAAATGGGCACGGCGCGACATGCGCCCGCATGGCGGACGCCGGAGCCTCGTCTGCTTCGACTGGCTGAGCCCGCTCACCGTAACGGGGGCCATACGCGGACGCCGCCTGCTGGAAAGCCTGCGCGAGGAGCAGGGCGCGGACGCCGCCGAATATGTCGTCGGAGATTGTGTCATACGCAACAGCTCGCTGCTGAAAGGCATCCGCTACTACGACATGGCCATACGGCTCTATATGGGTGAAGCCGTAAAGAACCACTACTGCGAGCTGCCGGAGAGCAGCGTGGGCACCGGCGGATGGACGGATCTGGCCGGACTGCTGGTCCCAGAGAGCGAGGTGGAACTGCTGGCGGACGACATCAGAAGCGGCGGAACGGACAGCGTGGCCGACGTGGAAGAACGTTTCGCCACGATGGCGGCCCGCTATGAGGACTACAAATGGAACTGGACCTACCGCGTCATCCTCGACTATTTCGGGCTGGACACGCTCACAGAGGCCGATTTGCAGCGCATCACGGACGAATATGAGGCTGCACGGCGCGACCGCAATGCCGCCATAAGGCTCGACGCAGAGCGCGAATATGCTCTCGGCGACGTGGAAGAAAGCCTTCTCGGCGAGTTTCTGGAGAAGCTCGGAAACTCTGCCGAGGCCTGAGTCACTGCAAGAAACTTACGGACAAGAAATACCTTTGAGGCCGGAAGATGCTGTCGCGTCTTCCGGCCTCAACCGTTTCAGCTGTGTCCCGAAAGATAACAAAATAACACCAAAACCGCTCTGACGGCGACAATATTCCTTTTTGGGCTTTGTCCGTATAGCAAAAAAACATTACCTTTGCAACCACAACACTACATCGTTGATATTCACAAACAATTTAACAACAAGATGAGATTAAAACTTATTGCCACTGCCTGCCTTGCGGCCGCCATGACAGCATTAGCGTCACATACGGCTCAGGCAAAAGAGTACAAGTTCCGGACCGTTGAGGGCGATCTGACAAACGCCCGAATCTACACGCTGGACAACGGTCTGAAAGTCTACCTCTCGGTGAACAAAGACGCCCCGCGCATACAGACGTACATCGCCGTACGCACCGGAAGCCGCAACGATCCGGCCGAAACAACCGGTCTGGCCCACTATCTGGAGCACCTCATGTTCAAGGGAACGAAGAACTTCGGAACCTCCGACTACGCCAAAGAAGCACCGCTGCTTGATTCCATCGAAGCCCGATATGAAGTCTACCGCACGCTGAAAGATCCGGAGCAGCGCCGTATGGCCTACCGCGGAATAGACAGTCTGTCGCAAGTGGCGGCACAGTATTTCATCCCGAATGAATACGACAAGCTGATGTCGTCCATCGGAGCCGATGGCACGAACGCCTACACGAGCTACGACGAGACTGTCTACGTAGAGGACATTCCCGCCAACGAGGTTGAAAACTGGTTGCGCGTGGAGAGCGACCGCTTCCGGAACATGGTCATCCGCGGTTTCCACACAGAGCTGGAGGCCGTCTACGAAGAATACAACATCGGACTGTCTGATGACAGCAACAAGTCTTTTGACGCCATGACGGCAAAACTCTGCCCCGGCCATCCCTACGGCACGCAGACCGTAATCGGTACGCAGGAGCACCTGAAGAATCCGTCAATCACGAACATCAAGAACTACTTCAACCGCTATTACGTGCCAAACAACATAGCGGTCTGCATGGCCGGCGACATGGACCCCGACAAGGTCATCGCCCTCATAGACAAGTATTTCGGCTCCTGGAAGCCAAACAGCACGCTGTCACGCCCGGAATATCCGGCCCTGGAGCCCATGACGTCGTCCTGCGACACCACCGTTGTCGGCCAGGAGGCCGAGAACCTCATTATGGCATGGCGTTTCAAAGGGGCGTCCGAGTCCCAGACGGACACCCTCGACGTCATCTCGAAAATGCTCGCCAACGGCAAGGCCGGTCTCTTCGAGCTAAATCTGGAGCAGAAAATGCTGGCTCAGGGCGTGGGTGCCTTTGCCTACGGGCTTACCGACTACTCCGTTTTCCTGATCACCGGCTTTCCCAAGGACAAACAGACGCTTGAAGAACTGCGTCCGCTCATCCTCGGCGAGATTGACAAACTGAAGCGCGGAGAGTTTTCCGACGATCTCCTGCCCTCGGTAGTGAACAACATGAAGCTCAACCACTACAAGGGCCTGAAGCAGAACGACTACCGCGCCCGGATGTTCGTCAACGCGTTCGTCCATGAAACGGAGTGGGAAGACGAGGCCCGGAAGTACGACCGCATTGCCGGCATGACCAAACAGCAGATTGTAGACTTCGCCAACCGCCATTTCGGCGACAACTTTGTCTGCGTCTACAAGAAGATGGGCAACGACACGACACTGAAGAAAATCGACAAGCCGGAGATTACGCCAATCCCGACAAACCGCGACATGAGCAGCCGTTTCCTCAAGGAAATCGCCGGAACCGAGACCGAACCGATACAGCCGCGCTTCCTCGATTTCAAGAAGGACATGACCGTATCGACAGTAAACAAGACGCTGCCGCTCTACTATAAGCACAACGATGAGGACGACCTCTTCACACTTGCTTTCTGCTACGACTTCGGAACGGAAGACGTCAAGGGCATAGACCTCGTGCCGGATTACCTTTATTATATAGGAACAGACAAGAAAACATCTACCGAGATAAAGGAGGAGTTCTACAAGCTGGCCTGCAACTATTCGCTGTCTGTCAGCGACAACACTCTCTGGGTCTACCTAAACGGCCTCAACGAGAACATGCCGCAGGCTCTCCGCCTCTTCGAGGACTTCCTGAAGAACGCCAAGGGCGACGCAGAAGCATACGAACAATATGTCAATCTGGTCATGAAGGCCCGCGAGGACCACAAGACCAGCCAGCAGTATAACTTCCACGCGCTGCGCCAATACGGCCAGTTCGGAGCACACAACAGCATCCGCTACACGCTGAGCGAGAAAGAACTGCGCGACGGCGGCGCACAGATGCTGCCCGACATGGTGAAGGGGCTCAACTCGATGGAGCACACCGTGATGTACTACGGTCCCTATACGGAGAAGCAGCTGGGCGCACTCCTCTCCAAGGAACACAAGACCCCGAAGAAGCTCTCACCCGTGCCCGCCGGCCGCAAATATACCGCCGAGACGACTCCGGCCAACGACGTGGTCATCGCTCCGTATGACGCGAAGAACATCTACATGCTCCAATATCACAACGAGAACCGCACATGGAATCCGGAGGAGGCTCCCGTCAAAGCCCTCTTCAACGAATATTTCGGCGGAAGCATGAACGGAATCGTCTTCCAGGAGCTGCGCGAGGCCCGCGGACTGGCCTACCACGCATCGGCATATTACAACGAGCCGAGGCTGAAGGGCAAACCCGAGATGTTCCACACCTACATCATCTCCCAGAACGACAAGATGGCCGACTGCATCCGCACGTTCAACAGCATCATGGACTCCTTTCCGCAGTCGCAAGGCGCATTCGACATAGCACGCCAGAGCCTGACAAAGAAGCTGCAGAGCCAGCGCACTCTCCGCGAGAACGTGCTCTTTGCATACCGTAATGCTATCCGCCGCGGCATCGACTACGACATCGACGAGCGCATCTACAACGCCCTGCCGTCAATGAAACTCGAAGACATCGTACGCTTCGAACAGCAGAACATCGCCAACAAACCGTTCCGCTACATCATTCTCGGCGACGAGAGGCAACTGGACATGAAGTCGCTGGAAAAGCTCGGACCGATCAAGCATCTCACAACGGAGGAGATTTTCGGATATTAAACAATAACGCCGGGAGACACGTATATCCCGACGCCAGCATCCATCCAAAGGCGCAGAGAACTAAAATCTCTGCGCCTTTATTGTTGTTTGACATCACGTGTATCAGAATATTCACGCTGCAAAGGATTTGCAATCCGAATAAGTTGCGATAAGTGTGTTGCAGAACCCTGAAAACAGAGATGTGTCTTTTGCACGTTGACGTAATCTGTTGATACTCAAAAACATTTCAAAGCGATGTCCCTATTTTTGATTGTTGATGACTTGCAACACTATTCCCCCTGTCTATATGCTGCTCAGGAAACGCCACAATGTGGCATAACTACAAATCCCTTCATTTCCTTCCGAACGGCCATGATTACAATTCCGCTACAACGTGAAGGCATTGCACTCTTTTTTACAAAACCACCTCCGCCGAAACTTTCGTTCCAGCGTGTTTCCTACACCCGGGAAGCCCTTACGGGATTGTCCTGTGAGCGTCCGGCATGCAGAAACAGACACGTTTTTGCTCCACTTCATCCCCGGGAGGGCCTTACTGCTTTTCCAGAACGCAAATTTCCGCGAGTTTTTGCCTGCGTTTTTTGTCCGGAAAAACTACCGTTTTCTTGCCGTAAGGCCCTCCCGGGGATACGGCGGGGCCGCTTTCGCAATGCAACGACAGCCCCGTTGCATTGCCATAAGGGCCTTACGGCAGAGCAAGGAAGGCCTTACAGCCCAATCATCACGGACTAACCGGAAGACGGCGGGGACGGATCGACCTGCAAGTAGCTGACTGTGAATATATTAAGAAATGTGTGAATATTATTTCCCCACAACCCCTGATTTTTGACACACGCGTGGTTGCGATATTTGGAAGCGAGTCGGGAAAAAATTGGAAAATGGATATTCTCGTGGGCTTAAAAACAGGAAAAAAGGGGACAAGAACTCCACCCCAAGCCTTCCACAAGAGGAGGATGGTGACTGCCGGGCAACAGAAAAAGGAGTTCCCCCGTCATCGGCAAAGGGAAGAAATCGGCGGATGATAAGAAAATCCATAATGACGGAGTATCAGAAAAATCATGCCGCAGGCATCAACCCTGCGTATGGACAAATACAAGAATCAGTCCCCACACACGCGGTTGATACCTGCGGCATAAGAATGGGCGAAAATGTTATTTTGACATAACCTGCTTCACCTCGTAGGCGCCCTCTATTTTGAGAGGGCCGGAGTGGGGTTTTCCCCATTAATCTTCACGTTCTTCACCGTGCAGTTCTCGATGAGTGCCGGATTGAACGCTTCCTTCTCGTCCTTGACGTCGCAGTTCTCGAACGTAAAGTCCGTCAGACGATACTTGTCCGACTTTCCTACGTCGAAGAAGTTCTTGCTTTCCACCTTGATATTGCGCAGAGTGATGTTGTTGCACGTAGACAACGGCATGTCGTCACGCTGTTCAGGCTTGAAGAACTGTGTCCACGGGCGCACGACGAGGAAGCTGGTGCAGTCGCCGGTGATGTCTTCAACCGTGACATACTCATAGTGCTGAGGTGTGTCGGGACGCATCTTGAGCCACAGAACGCGGTTGGCATCCGTCACGGTGCAGCGGCGCAGAATCACGTTGCGGTCGTGGAGGCTCTCGCTGCCCAGTGTCAGACAGCCATGGACGCGGCCGTAGGTACAGTCCTCGATGATTATGTTTGAGCAAGGGCCGTTGGTAGTGTCCTTGTCAGCCCACGTTCCCTTACCGCCTTTGAGCACTACGGCGTCGTCACATACGCTCATGTAGCATCCGTGGATGAGCACGTTTTTGCAGACATCGAGGTCGATGGCGTCGCTGCTGGGCGCACCGCGCTTCGGATCGACGGGCGTCACGCCACGTGTCGGAGCATAGATATAGCATCCGAGATAGCGGAGGTTCTCGGTCTTATAGATATGGTTTGTCCAGAAAGGACTGTTGATCAGACGCACGTCCTGAACGGTGACGTTCTTGCAGTTTGAGATATAGACCAGACGGGGGCGCATTGCCTCAAGGTTGGTGCACTGACGGTTGTACTGGCGGCGGATCCAGAACTCCTCCCAGTAGTTCCATCCGTTTCCGTCGATGGTTCCGCGGCCGGCAATGGTGAAGCCGTCAAGACCGTCGGCATTTACGAGAGCGGAGAAATATTTGAGCGTCTGCCCCTCCATACGTGTGGTCTGAAGTTTGAAATTGCGTATGCGGTCACTGCCTTTAAGGCGCGCGCCGTCCTCAAGATAGAGGTGTGTGCCCTGACGGAAGAAGATGCTTCCGCTGAGGAACGTGCCTTCCGGAATGACAATGACACCGCCTCCGGCCGCTGCGGCCTTGTCGATGACAGCTTGAATCTGCTCCGTCTGAATAACCGTGGAGTCGTTACGAACACCATGTTCTGTGATGACATACTTCTGACCGAGCTGGTCTACATCCACTTTGGTGGTGTCACTGAACCACGCGGGAATTGGTGTTCCGTCAGGAAACAACTCTACTTTTTTCTTCTTTGCAAATGATGCCGTGCACACCAATGCAAGCGACAACGTGATTAAAATTCTGAAATTCATATCCAATTAATTTGCTTTTTTGATTAGTTACTGCCCACAAAATTAGCAATTTATCACGATATGAGCAAGAAAAGCTATCTATTAAGCTGATATTCAGCAAGCTTTTTCATGGTTTGAATGCTTTATATAAATAAAAATGCCTATCTTTGCAGAAAATAGGCTGCACTCGGCAATATGCAAGTGAACTTGCATTGCGCTCGTTTGCACTATCTTTGCAGAAAACAGGCTGCACTCGGCAATCATCCCCCGTAACTTGAAACTTACCGGCACCGACGAAGCCGGAAAAAAGAAGATAAAAAACATTCATCATATTATGAAAGATTTTCTGAAATTTACACTTGCCACCATCACCGGCATCATTGCAACATCGGTGATAATGGGTATCGTCGGCATCATCATGCTGGCCGGAATGGCCGCCGCAGGACAGGCCCCCGTGGAAGTAAAGGACAACACGGTATTCGTTCTCAAGCTCTCCGGCATGCTGGAGGAACGGGCCAAAACCGACTTCATGGGACAGCTGACGGGACAGGTGAACGAAAATCTCGGTCTTGACGACATTCTCAGTTCTATCGACAAAGCTAAGACAAACGACAAAATAGAAGGTATATACATCAAGGCAGGAATATTCGCGAGCGACTCTCCGGCCTCATCGAAAGCCATCAGACGCAAGCTGGAGGAATTCAAGAAGAGCGGAAAGTGGATTGTTGCATACGCTGACGACTATACACAGACAACATATTATATATGTTCGGTGGCCGACCAGGTGTTCATCAATCCTCAGGGCATGCTCTACTGGCAGGGCATTGCGGCACAGCCGATGTTCTATAAGGACCTGCTGGCGAAGTTCGGAGTGAAGGTACAATTGGCAAAAGTCGGGAAATACAAGAGCATGCCGGAAGCTATGACGGCCGAGAAAATGAGCGAGCCTAACCGCGAACAGGTGACGGCATATATCAATGGTATATGGAACGACATGCTTGACGACGTTTCACGCAGCCGCAAGCTGAGCCGTCAGACGCTCAACGACTACGCGGACAGCTTCACTGCATTCACTGACCAGAAGC
Source organism: uncultured Prevotella sp. (assembly GCA_947170725.1). Classification (GTDB taxonomy): domain Bacteria; phylum Bacteroidota; class Bacteroidia; order Bacteroidales; family Bacteroidaceae; genus Prevotella. Next base: position 20,918 of record CAMVUM010000006.1, on the reverse strand, counting down.
AGTATGTCAGCATGAAGCTCGTTGACAAGATGCTGTATGCCGACGAGGTGAAGGACGAACTGAAGAAAATGCTGAAGGCGGACAAGAACGACAAGCTGAACCTGGTATCGCTCGCAGACATGATAAACATTCAGGTGAAAGACAACAAGGGCGACAAGATTGCCGTCTACTATGCCTACGGTGACATCGTGAGCACCAATACGGGCGGCTTTACGGGCTCGGCCTGCATTGCTTCCGACGATGTATGCCGCGATCTGAACAAGCTGGCCGAGGACGACGACATCAAGGCAGTAGTCCTCAGAGTCAACTCCGGAGGCGGAAGTGCATACGCCTCTGAACAGATCTGGCACTCGATGACGAAGCTGAAGGAGAAGAAGCCCGTTGTCGTCTCTATGGGCGGCATGGCCGCTTCGGGCGGATACTACATCAGCTGCCCGGCCAATTATATATACGCCGAGCCGACCACACTGACAGGAAGCATCGGTATCTTCGGCATGTTCCCCGACTTAAGCGGGCTGCTGACGGACAAGCTGGGCATCAAGTTCGATGAGGTGAAGACCAACCGCAACAGTGGTTTCGGCTCCATGGCACGCCCGTTCAACGACGAGGAGATTGCAATGCTCGATAACTACATCAGCCGCGGATATGAACTGTTCCGGAAACGCGTTGCCGACGGACGCAAGATGAAGGTTGAGAACGTCGAGGAACTGGCTCAGGGACGCGTATGGCTCGGTCAGGACGCGCTGGAGAACAAGCTGGTGGACGCACTGGGAGGTATCGACATGGCCGTGGCAAAGGCTGCCGAGTTGGCAAAGCTGAAAGAATATCACAGCGAGAGCTATCCCGCTCAGCCTGACTGGCTGGAACAGTTGGTGAACAATATGTCTACGGACAACTATCTGGACGAGAAAATGAAGGCGGCGCTTGGCGAATATTATACGCCGTTCATGACAATAAAGAACATCAACCGACAGGAAGCCATACAGGCACGACTGCCATACCATCTTATAATAAAATAATTAAAACGACATCGGCGTCACTCTCCTCTCCTCCAACCATGGAGCCGTAACGACAAGGAGTTTGTGCCGACAGACAAGAAATGGAAGGAGACTTCATAAAGATAAACAACTGGCTGCTGCCGCTGAGCTGGATCTACGGCTTCTTCGTAAGGCTGCGCAACACACTTTTCGATGTTGGCGCACTGAAAAGCCGCAGTTTCACCGTACCCACCATTGCGGTAGGCAATATCACTGTGGGCGGCACGGGAAAAACTCCTCACGTGGAATATCTCATACGGCTGCTGCAAGACAAATTCCGCGTGGCAGTGCTCAGTCGCGGATACAAGCGTAAAAGCAGCGGCTTCATTCTGGCCGACGACACATCAACGGTGGCATCAATCGGCGATGAACCGTATCAGATGAAACAGAAATACCCTGCTGTGACCGTGGCCGTTGACAAGAACAGATGTCACGGCATTGACAGATTGACAGACGACAGCATCGTGAAAGACATAGACGTAGTGCTTCTGGATGATGCTTTCCAACACCGGTATATCAAGCCGGGCATAAACATCCTGCTGGTGGACTACCATAGGCTGGTAATATACGACAAGCTGTTACCGGCCGGAAGACTGCGCGAACCGCCATCAGGAAAAAACCGTGCGGACATCGTCATCGTCACCAAATGTCCAAAGGACCTCAAACCGATGGAATTCAGAGTCATCACAAAAGCCATGAACCTCTATCCGTATCAGCAGCTTTTCTTTACGCGGCTTGACTATGACACACTGAAACCAATCTACTGCGGAGACGACCGCGAACTGACATCGCTCAAAAAGGACGAACACATACTGCTGCTAACAGGCATCGCTTCGCCAAAACAGATGATGATTGATTTGCAACCGTACACCAACCACATACACCCGCTGACCTTCGGTGACCACCACGTGTTCACTTCTGCCGACGTAGAGAGAATCAACAGCACATTCGCAAATCTCCCGTCGCCAAAGATAATCATCACAACAGAAAAGGACGCAACGCGTATCGTCGGAATCAACGGCCTGAGTGAAGAGGTTCGCCACAGCATTTTCGCACTGCCGGTGAAAATCCGGTTCATGCTTGAACAAGAAGAAACGTTTAACGAAAATATAATAGGCTATGTACACAAAAATTCAAGAAACAGCATCCTGGTTAAAGCAAAGGATGACCACAAGTCCAAAGACAGCTATCATTCTGGGAACAGGCCTCGGACAATTAGCTTCAGAAATAACTGACACATACGAGTTCGCATACAGTGATATCCCCAATTTCCCTGTATCGACGGTGGAAGGGCACTCGGGAAAACTGATTTTCGGAAAGCTCGGCAACAAAGACATCATGGCTATGCAGGGCCGCTTCCACTATTATGAAGGCTACTCAATGAAGGAAGTCACATTCCCCATCCGCGTCATGTACGAGCTGGGCATCGAGACTCTGTTCGTATCTAACGCCTCTGGCGGCATGAATCCGGAATTCAAAATCGGCGACCTCATGATCATCACCGACCACATCAACCTCTTCCCGGAGCATCCTCTGCGCGGCAAGAACTTCCCGACGGGTCCGCGATTCCCCGACATGCACGAGACATACGACCTCCGTCTTATCGCCGAGGCCGACGCCATTGCCGCAGAAAAGGGCATCCGCGTTGTCCATGGAGTATATACCGGAGTGCAGGGTCCGACGTTCGAGACGCCGGCAGAATATAAGATGTACCACCGTATGGGAGGCGACGCCGTCGGTATGAGCACCGTTCCCGAGGTCATTGTGGCCCACCACTGCGGCATAAAGACCTTCGGAATCAGCATCATCACCGACCTCGGACTGGAAGACACACCCGTAGAAGTGAGCCACGAAGAGGTTCAGGAGGCTGCCAACAAGGCACAGCCGCTGATGACTGAGATCATGAGAGAGATGATCAACAGAGCGTAACAACGGTATTAAGAATGGACATTTCTAAACTCGGAGAGTTCGGCCTCATCGACAGGCTGACCAAAGACATTGAGAAGAAAAACGAATCGACACTGCGCGGAGTCGGCGACGACTGTGCCGTATTGAGCTATCCGGACAGCCGGGTGCTCGTAACGACGGACATGTTGATGGAAGGCGTCCACTTCGACTTGACGTACACGGACCTGCGCAACCTCGGATATAAGGCGGCGATGGTGAACATCAGCGACGTTTTCGCCATGAACGGAACGCCACGCCAGCTCACCGTCAGCCTCGCCCTGAGCAAGCGTTTCACCGTAGAGGACATGGAGCTGTTCTACGAAGGACTGCGCGCGGCCTGTGACAAATGGAACGTTGACATCGTGGGCGGCGACACAACGTCGTCATACACCGGTCTTGCCATCAGTATAACGTGCATAGGAGAAGCCGCAAGCGACGCCATCGTCTATCGCGACGGTGCCCGCGAGACTGACCTGATATGCGTCTCCGGCGACCTCGGAGCAGCCTACATGGGCCTCCAGCTGCTGGAACGCGAGAAGTCGGTATACTATCAGCAGGTGAACGAAGCCCGCAAGAGAGGCGACAAGAACGCCCTTGCCGAGCTCGCCCACTTCCAGCCCGACTTTGCCGGAAAGGAGTATCTGCTTCAGCGCCAACTCAAAGCCGAAGCCCGCGGTGACATCATTGCCCGTCTGCGCGAACTCGGCATCCGCCCGACAGCCATGATGGACATCAGCGACGGACTGTCAAGCGAGCTCATGCACATCTGCAAGCAGAGCCACGTTGGCTGCCGGATTTTCGAGAAGAACATCCCGATTGACTATCAGACGGCTGTCATGGCAGAAGAGATGAACATGAACGTGACCACCTGTGCGCTCAACGGAGGCGAAGACTACGAGCTTCTCTTCACCGTCCCCATCGGCGACCACAACAAGATAGAGATGCTTGACGACGTCAAACTCATCGGCCACATAACGAAAGAAAGCCTCGGCCATGTCCTCGTAACCCGCGACGACAACGAGTTTGAGCTGAAAGCACAGGGTTGGAACCCGCTGCAATAACTTTCCAGAAGGCAAAAAGGAAGACAGCAAAATCCAAAAGAAATTCCCTAAAGCCCCGATAGGAATATGACAAAAACATTAAAGGCCGCGTCAACCGACACGGCCTTTAATGTTTTTTTATTGATAACTGCGCCATAAGATACTTGCAGCCGTCAGTTCCTTATTTTCTTCGACTCTCTATCCGTTCTTCCCCATCACCGCGGCGCGCATCTGCTTGAGCAGGTCGCTGGCAAAGATGAAGTCGGTGAGCCTCTGATTGGTTGCTCCCATAATATCCTTGCTCTGTCCCTGCCACTCCTTGTGACCCTCATAGATGAAGATTATGTTCTCGCCGATGCCCATTACAGAGTTCATGTCGTGGGTGTTGATGATGGTGGTGATATTGAATTCCTGCGTGATACCGTGGAGAAGATCGTCGATGACGAGTGACGTCTTGGGGTCGAGGCCCGAGTTCGGTTCGTCACAGAACAGGTATTTCGGATTCAGGGCTATGGCGCGGGCTATGGCCACGCGCTTCTGCATACCTCCAGAGATTTCTCCCGGATATTTCGCTTCGGCCCCCATCAGATTCACACGGTCGAGGCATGTCTGCGCGCGACGGGTGCGTTCGCGCAGCGTCATGGAGGAGAACATGTCCAACGGGAACATAACGTTCTCCAGAACGGTGAGCGAATCGAAGAGTGCGGCGCTCTGGAAAATCATTCCCATCTCGCGCCGAAGCATGATTTTTTCCTTCTTCGTCATAGCCACAAAGTCGCGGCCGTCATAGAAGATGCTTCCGCTGGTGGGGTCGAGAAGTCCCACGAGGTTTTTCACCAACACGGTTTTTCCGCTTCCGCTCTGTCCGATGATGAGATTTGTCTTTCCGCTTTCGAAAACGGCACTGATATCAGATAGCACCTGCCGGTCTTCAAACGATTTGCAGAGGTTTCGTATTTCGATCATATTCTTTTCTTAATAAGGATTTAATGAGGCAGCCGAGCGTGTCCGAGACGGAGCAAGGGTCACGACAGAAGCTGCGTCAGGAAGACGTCGGAGCACAGAATCAGCACGCTGCTGCTAACGACGGCGTCAGTGCTGGCCTTGCCGACGTTGACAGAACCGCCCTCAACAGTGTAGCCGTAGTATGACGGGACGCTGGAAATGATGAAGGCGAAGAACAGGCTTTTGATTATACTCATCCAGACGAACCACGAGTTGAACGTATGCTGAAGTCCCAACGTGAGGTCTTCGGGGCTCAGAACGTGGCCGATATAGGCCGTTCCGTAGGCACCGAGTATGCCCGTTGCAGAACTGAAGATGACGAGAAAGGGCATTATTGTTATCAAGCCGAGAATCTTCGGCAGTATCAGATAGCAAGCCGAGTTGACACCCATGATGTCGAGGGCGTCAATCTGCTGCGTGACGCGCATCGTTCCTATCTCCGACGCGATGTTCGAGCCGACCTTTCCGGCCAGTATCAGACACATTATCGATGACGAGAACTCAAGCAGCATAATCTCGCGGGTGGTATATCCCGTCACCCAGCGCGGCATCCACGGGCTTTGTATGTTGAGTTTCATCTGTATGCAGATCACGGCACCGATGAAGAACGAAATCAGCAGTACGATGCCGATGGAGTTGACACCCAGCTGCGACATCTCCTTGATATATTCCTTGAAGAACATTCGCATGCGCTCGGGCTTTTGGAAGGTGCGCCCCATCAGTATCAGGTAGCGCCCCAGCGTGTTAAGACTTTTATGCAACAGCATTGTGTAGTTGGTTATTTAACAGGCACAAAAGTAACCAAAATCCGCTAAAAAACTGCAACATCGCGGCCAGTTTTTGGAAATATCAACGCTTCGGAACAACAATTTTACTATTTTTGTACAAGATAGCCACACGGGCGGGTCAAAAACCGGATGATTTGTTTTGTCCTTATCGCCGATTGAACTATCTTTGCACTGTAAATAAGTTGATGATGAACGATAATCAGAATATATCCAATCCCCAGCCGTCCGTGGAAACCAATACCAAAAGCAACATGGTTCTCCGCGCCGAAGGACTGGTCAAGCGATACGGCAAGCGCACCGTGGTCAACAACGTCTCCATAAACGTCCGCCAGGGTGAAATCGTGGGACTTCTCGGACCGAACGGAGCCGGAAAGACCACTTCTTTCTACATGACGACGGGACTGATTGTGCCCAACGACGGCCATATCTACCTCGACGACCTTGAGATTACGGACTTTCCCGTCTACAAGCGGGCGCGGGCCGGCATCGGCTATCTCGCTCAGGAGAACAGCGTCTTCCGCAAGATGAGCGTCGAGGACAATATCATGTCCGTGCTCGAAATGACCATCCTCAGCCGTGAGGAACAGCTTCTGAAGTTGGAGAGCCTTCTTGCCGAGTTCCGCCTTCAGAAGGTGCGCAAGAACAAGGGTGACCAGTTGTCGGGAGGTGAGCGCCGAAGGACAGAGATTGCCCGCTGTCTGGCCATCAATCCGAAGTTCATCATGCTTGACGAGCCGTTCGCCGGCGTCGACCCGATTGCCGTGGGCGACATCCAGAAAATTGTATGGGAACTGAAATACCGAAATATCGGTATTCTCATCACCGACCATAATGTCCACGAGACGCTCAACATCACCGACCGCGCATATCTTCTTTTCGAGGGGCGCATACTCTTTCAGGGCAATCCCGAGGAGCTGGCCGCCAACACGATTGTGCGCGAGAAGTATCTCGGAAAGGACTTCGTGCTCCATAAGAAGGATTTTCAGTGAAGAGTCCCACCCACACCGACCACTGATTTTTAATACGCACGTGGTTGCGATATTTGAACGCGAGGCGAAAAAAACTGAAATGTGCCCCTTCACGTTGGCGTAAAAAACGGGATTTCCAATTACGAATTATGAATTTTGAGTTATGGGTTGTCTGCCTACGATCGACACCCCATAACTCAAAATTCCTAATTTATAATTTCACTCCGGCATCCCTGTCCTTGTTATCCATAGTCCTGCTGATGTCGTGGTAACGGCGGCCGCGACTGAACGTATATGTCAAAGTCAGTGTCAGACGGTTGGCGTCGTTGCGGCACCATGTGCTCATGTCTTTCCGTACGAAGCGGCTTTCCACTTCTCCGTGAAAATCCCTGACGTCGGTTCTGAACGGCTGCTGCCAGTGGAGACTGAGGTTCAGCGTCCCGACGCGGTAGCTGACCGAAAGGTCGGTCATAGCCCTCTGACGGGCACGGTGCTCACCCTCCATCCAGCCGAAACCGTTGTCAGCCGACGCTGCCAGTGTCCACGGCCCGAGCCACGCCGTGAGCGAACATCCGCCGTTGAAGGCTGTGTGGAAATGGCGGTAGTTGTCGCCGTAGTTGAAGCAGCGGAACAGCCCGCCATAGCCCATCACGCTGAGACGCTTCGGGACAAGAGCCCAGTTGGCATAGAGCTGTGTCATCAGCAGGTCACAACCCGGCTGGTTGCGCTGTGTATATATAAAGAATGTGTTGCCATGAGTGTCCGTTTCCCGGTCGTATGCCGCAAGGTTCGGACGGTGGTTCTGCTTGTAGAAGACCACGGCCTGAGCCGTCAGCCGACGGTCGGAATAGGTTAGCTTTGCCGTCTGCTCCACCACCCTGTTGGGCCGCAGGTCTGGGTTGCCCCGCTCCATCTCCATCAGGTTGCGGCGCAGTGTGATGCCGTTGGTGTTGGCTATACCGGAGACATGCTGTGAGAGTTCTATATCGTAGGACAGCCGCAGACCACTGCCCAAGGGATACGACAGCGTCATCTTCGGACGGGGCATCGTGAACGTGGCCGAATATGGCGGACGACGGAAACAAACCCGGCTGAAGCCCATTCCGGCCGTATAGGCCAGCGGACCGAGCCGCCCGGCGAGCTGGGCAAAGAAATAGGCCGTGTGTTGCGTACCCGTTGCGTCGGCTGCGGCGTCGCCGGTGTAGCAGTTGTCCGTGTGCTTCGTCTGCCACTGAAGGCCGACCGTCACCGTGAACGGCTTCAGCCGGTTCTCATAGATGGCCTCGCCTGTGACCGACCATGTCCGTCCGTCAACAGCATATTCATATCGGCCGCCGTCGTTGTCAGCGTACTTATAATCCGTTGCAATGGTCGTCGCCACGGCGTTGGCCGTCAGCGTCTGATGACGCCCCGCCTCCAGCTGCCAGTAGACATCCGTCGAGGCAGACCATGAACGGTTTCGGCTGTTGGCCTCCGTGACATATCCGAAGCCGTCGTATGTCTTGCGACTGGTCAGATGGTGGTATGGCTCGCGCGTCAAGTCGCCCGCCACCTTCACCTGAAGGACATGACGGCCGGAGTCGACGCGACTATAGGTCAGGCCGCCGCGGTGGCTCAGCCTCCTCATTGAACTGCCGTCAACCGTCTCGGTCAGCGTTCTCACGCCGCCGTCAGGAAGTTCATAGTGGGCCGTAGCGCTGCCGAGAATACCGGCATTGACGATATAACCCATGCCGTAGCTGGCCTCCAACTGGCTCTTGCCGCGGTTCATGCGCGCAAAAATGCTGTTGTCGCCACGGGCTGAAGTCAGACAGTCGGTCAGGTCCGTGCCCAAGGTATAGCCGCCTGTGGCGCGACGGACAATGAAATTGATGACATGGGCGACGCCCTCGCCGTATCTCAGCCCCGGACGGTCTGTGTATTCTATGCGCTGAACGGCCCGGCAGTCGAGCGCCAGCAGTTCGTCCTGCCCGGCAATGATGCCGTTGATGCGTATCTGGACGTCGCCGCGACGGTCCAACGACGTTACCGAACGCGTCGGCTCGTCCACCCGCAGACCGGCCAGGGCGATGTCACGCAGAAGTGAATAGCCCGACGTGGCCGATGAACGCATGGCATCGGTGGGATAGATGACCTGTCCGTCGGCCTTGACGGCCACGCGCGCACCTTCCACCGTCAGTTCATTCAGCCGGATGTCCTCCGCATTCTTCTGCGTTTGTTGAACGTCCTCCGCTTGGTTCTGTTGAACGTCCTCCGCTTGGCTCTGTTGTTTCTGTTGAACGTCTTCAATAGGCTCCTGCGCCGCCGACGTGACGGCAGCGGCCAGAAGCAGCATGGTGAATAAGATTTTGTCTGTCTTCATATCTTTACATGATTTTATATATTGTGGCAAGACGTGCGACCCGAAGGTTGCCGCCAACCGCATGCAAAGATACTTCAATGTGTGTTTTTTATCTTTTGGATCTTCCCGACATCTATCTGACAATTGTCCGATATTCGCCTATATTCTTCTATATCAAGCGTTTCCGCATATCGTCAGGACGTACGCCCGCCCGCGGTCCGACTCTATCCGCAGGTCGCTATGGGCCTCCAGAACGGGTTTTAGGCGCTTCACGAGCGCATAGAGCGTCTCGCTGGCGTCTTCTTTCTTAGGCCACAAGGCCTCGCTGATGGCCGTCTTTGTAAGCCGGTGGCCGTCGGCCATGAAAAACATCTGCATCAACCGGTGCTGCATTGGCGTCAACCGGACTTCACACCCCTCGGCGTCACGGAATATCTCGCCGTCGTCCGACATGACAAGTCCGCCGAAAGAACAGGCTGTCACCATATTGTTGCCTCCTGTATCATATACAGTCAAAGTGTTGTCTGCACTCTGTCTGCGTCGCATACTTGCCACCGAACCGGCAGCCCAAAGCATGGCGGCGACCAGCAGCGTCAACGGCAGACGCTGGTCGGACATCCCGAACACAGTGGCCGCAGAACAACGGGCATAGCTACGCAAGGCAACACTGGCACCCAACCGTTCCGAACGCCACACGACGGTATCGCTGCACAATCCGACGCCGGCAACTTCCTTCAGCCCACGCTCCGCCGTGTCACCATCGCCAATCACGCGCATCCTCACTTCAGCCAGCCCCCGAAGTTCGGGAATGGTCAGATGGCGGCCGAATGTGGCGTCGGCCGCGCAAAGAAACTCAGCCCGTCCGCCCGTCGTAATCTGCAACTGACGGCATACCCTGATTGTATCGGCGGTGAGCCAAGGCTGTTGGCCATCGCTGACGGCAAGCGAAAGGGCGCGGTTGAGTTCGTCCACTATCCTGTTTTCGGTGGTCCGGTAACTGCCTATGCTGGCCACAGCTGACGACAATGTCAGCACGGCGAATATTATAATTGATGCGTAATGTCCCATAAGTATAATTCGTTTTGCGATTTATTCTATTTCCATCATATCAAAGAACCTCAAAAAGGCATGCTCATCATCATCCTTTTGAGACTATTGAATAAATCCGTTCTTTTCATAGAAAGGTATGCTTACCAACAGAACTCTATATGATTTTTAGCATGAACTATCCGCTCTTTCAGCCGTCTATAATTTTCTGTACGTTGCTCTTGGCTCAAGCGCTCCACTCTTTCTGCTTTCTCTGCAAAACGGACTGCATCAGCACCATAGAGAATTTTGGTGGCTTTAATCGGTCTTGCCATATCTCAATATACTTTCTTTTATTTTATGCAGCAAATTTAGTTCTTTTTCCGCAGATCACAAAATATAAATCTCAAAATAGCTATGAATTAGAACGTTTCAATGGTCTTCACACTTGGTTATATAACCAAATAACTGTCACGTAATCCATTATTCGACACATCTTCGTCACCGGTCGTCTGGAAATTCATAACTAATAATTCTTAATTCTTCATTTTTTTCCATATCTTTGCAGGATATAAACGGACTCGGCAATATGCAAACAAGTTTACTTTGCGCTCATTTGCACTATATTTGCACAAAACATAATACGATATGAAACGATTCGGAACAATACTCATACTCCTTTCTCTCCTATTTGCCAATAGCGTTATGGCCGACGGCGTGGACTATAGTAAGATGTCGGCGTTCGTCCGCAGCATAGCGATGCAGCAGAAGCAGGACGACAGGAAGAATATCAGCACGGCACACAGGCGCAATCTCTGTGCTTTCGTACGGCTGACAGGCAATGCCGACTCTACGCTGACGGCATACGGATGCCGGACTTTGGCCGAATATGGCGACATACGGATTGTGTCAATTCCACTGGAAGCGCTGCGCGGACTGTCGCTCAGCCGCAACGTGACACGCATAGAAGCCGGACGCAGCCACAAGACGCTGATGAACCGCTCGCCGGAAACGGTGAATGCGACACCGGTCTATAACGGCGATGGACTGCCGCAGGCATACACCGGACGCGGCGTCGTAATGGGAATAATGGATGTCGGATTTGACCTGACGCACCCAAATTTCTATGATGCCACGGCGGAGAACTACCGAATACGACGTCTCTGGGACCAACTCTCTGCCGACACCGTGGGCAGCGGAATGTATGTCGGGGCGGAATATATCGGGCGGGACCGGCTGCTGGAGTACGGACACAGTCGTGACGGACTGAAGATGACACACGGCACCCATACGTTGGGCACAGCCGCCGGAGGCGGATATGACAGCCCCTATCGCGGCATTGCCTACGAAAGCGACATCTGCCTGGTGAGCAATGCGGTCACGGACGACAAGGAGTTCATCGCTGACGAGGACCTATATAAATATACATACGCCACGGACGCCCTCGGATTTCAATATATCTTCGACTATGCCAAGGAGCAAGGACAGCCCTGCGTGATTTCGTTCAGCGAAGGCTCGTCACAGGATTTCCGCGGCGACGATAAGCTCTTCTACGAAGTGCTCGACCGCATGACCGGCCCGGGGCGCATCATCGTGTCGTCGGCCGGCAACAACGGACATATCCGGACCTACATCGGCAAACCGGCGGGACAGCCGACAGCTGGATCGGGACTAATGTCGGGAAACACGGTGAACAACAGGGTATTCTTCACAGTAAAGGGAAAGGAGGACAGCGAAGTGCGCATCGTGGCGTCAAAACACGACCGACGGGACACCGTGATAGTACGGTTGGGCGACATCGCGGCTTGCGAAAACGGCGAACGGACGGACATGGTCATGCTGTGCGATGTGGAGGCAAAGGTAGATATGGTCGCCTATACGTCCTGTTACGACGGGACGGAAACAGTCTGCGACTTTTCATGGACTGGATTTCCGACGATGTTTGACAATATGCAGTGCAGCGTCGAACTGGTCGGCGAGGCAGAAGCGGAACTTTTCCTGACGACAGGACAGTTTTATGCAATAGACAACGAAAGCGGCAGTCTACGCGATGCACTCTGTACCCACAACATCAATTCGCCGTCAAGCGCACCATCCGTGATCTGTGTCGGGGCTACATGCCACCGACTCGAAGTCATCAACGACCGCGGCGAGAAGCAAAGAGTTTATGACCTCAGTGACGAAGGAGGAAAGTCCGTCTATTCGTCCGTCGGCCCGACGTATGACGGACGAATCAAACCCGATGTGATGGCACCGGGCATCAATGTCATTTCGTCGTTCAGCCGCTATTGGCTGGAGAAGAATCCAGATACGTGGGATGCGGACTTTGTAGTGAGCCATTCTGACTTCGGAGTCCGGTCATATCCTTGGGCCGCATGTTCAGGAACATCAATGGCGTCGCCTATAGTCGGCGGAGCGGTGGCCTTGTGGCTTGAAGCCTGCCCCACGCTGACGCCGCAAGAAGTCCTTGACGTCATAAGCAGGACGTCGCGGCCGCTTGACGATACGCCCGTACCGAACAATGAATGGGGATATGGCGAGATAGATGCCCACCGCGGACTGTTGGATGTCCTCGGTCTGAACTCCATCAAAGGTTTTCCGTCACATCGCCCGCAGGCTGTCCGCATCATTCCGGCGGGCCGGAACAGCCTCCGCGTGTGCTTTGAAACAGCCCCGAACGGTCCGGTCACGCTGCGCGTCTACAACATTAACGGGAAACTCGTGACCGAACGCAAGCTGAAAGAAAACAGAGAAGAAGTGGAAGTCAGCCTCCCAATAACGTACGGCACAGTCTATGCCATACAGGTCACATCATCCGACAGCCGTTTCTGCGGATCGGAACTCGTGAGATTCGCAAAGTGACAGTTCCTTTATTCCGTTCGTTCATATTTCCGGCAAAACACCAACAGACATACCAATCCACATAAAGCGAGAGGCGCACCGAACAAGGCCGGGTAACGATAGCCAAGCCCCATCTCGATAGGGAGTCCGCCAAGCAATGCACCCACGGCATTGCCAAGATTAAAAGCCATCTGTATGCTTGCACCTCCAAGCATTTCCCCACCAGGAGCGTGCTTCAATATAAGGAATTGAAGCGGACTGCTCACGGAAAAAAGACAACCCGTACATATAACCATTAGTGCAGCCGAAAACCATCCGTACTGTGCAAAAACGAAGGTTAACAATAGTGATACGACCGTAACCATAAGTGTGAAACGGGCTACGTGTCCCGGACCATATCGGTCGGACAGACGACCACTTATCAGGTTGCCAACCACCATACCGAAACCGGCGGCAATCATGAGCATAGAAATTACATTGGGCGAAAAGCCGCCCTCATTAATCAACTGTGGCGTTACGTAGCTATACCAGCAGAATATACTGCCGTTGCCCAGCATTGTTGCCCCAAGGATGAGCCACGGAGCACCGGAACGCAAGAATGAGAACTGACTGCGGAAACCGTTATCCGGCAATGGCTCAACAAAAGGAACCCACTTCCACAGATAATAAATGACAAGCAAACTACAGAAAATAACAAGCACAAACGGACAGCGCCATGAGATGGCTGAGCTGAGAGCAGTGCCCAAAGGAACGCCAAGAAGATTGGCCACTGTCATTCCGGCTATCATTATAGACACGGCACCAGTCTTATGGCCTTCGTCAGCCAGACGCACGGCAACAATGGAGGCTACGCCGAAATAGGCACCGTGGGGCAGTCCGGAGATGAAGCGCGCAACAAGAAGCAGATAATAGTTTTGTGCCATGACCGACAACACAGCACCTGTCAGCATCAGCACGCCAAGAAAAAGCAATATGTTCTTAGGTGGATACTTATGGGCCACAGTGAGCATCGGAGCCCCACAGCACACTCCTATGGCATAGGCCGATATCAACCGGCCGGCTTCAGGTATGCTAACTCCGAGACTTGCTGCCACATCGGGCAGTATACCCATCATAACAAATTCGGTGATGCCCAGAGCCAATGTGCCCAAAGCAAGAGCAATGAGACTTTTTTTCATCGTTTCGCTTTTATTATCCTATTTATTCCAAGCCATTTATCCTCACTTACTTTCCAAGTGAACTTTTTCTGCCGAACCTGCATTATGCCAGTTAGCCAAAACACTACAATTTCATGACCGCTTCAGTCGGCAATCCGCTACTAACAATGACTACTATACTACAAAAAGAAAACCCTGCCGCTTATGCGAACAGGGCTAATGAAAGGAGGAGTGGTGCCACCAGGAATCGAACCGGGGACACAAGGATTTTCAGTCCTTTGCTCTACCAACTGAGCTATGGCACCTCCTTGTTTTGTTTTGCGGTTGCAAAGGTACGCATTTAAATTTATAATCAAGCATCAATAAGGCTATAATACTTGTTTATTTGCGTTTTTTAACAAACAACATCCTTTTCTCAACTATTCAGCGCTCAGAAACAAGAATTCCACAATACTGAAACCACAAAACAGACAATGCCTGAAAGACTCTGTCGAGAGTATTACCGATATTCCCCACCGAGGAATGACGGAGTCACTACGGATTTTTCAGCGCATCATCCAACGGCCGTTCTGCTCAATCATTGGGACAACAATCTCTTCCCGTGTACTGTCGCCGAAGCATATCATGAGAAAAGCATCTGTCTGTCCTGAAAGCGAATCAATCTTCACGCGAATCACCTCCACCGTGCAGATTCCGTTGTGTTCACTCTTCTGGAGTGCCGCAAACTGACGCGCATTGACGACCAACTGCTCCCGATATGCTTCAGGCAAGCTGTCCGTTCCGGCCGTAGCGGCAACGAATTCATCGTAACGGCCCGCTATGAGATGGTCGTAACAGGCCTTTGCAGCCTGTCCGGCCAGTTCTTCACGCGACGGCTCCTTCCCGCAGGAAAGTATGAATGCAACAACGGCAACGAACAACATCAATAATATCTTCATCATTTCTGACGTATGAAGATATTGATGGGCGTACCTGTCAGTTTCCAGTTCTCACGCATTTTGTTTTCCAGGAAACGTCTGTATGGTTCCTTAACATACTGCGGCAGATTGGCATAGAACACAAAAGACGGTATCTGCGTGTTGGGCAACTGCGTGCAGTATTTGATTTTGATGTACTTTCCTTTTATTGATGGCGGCGGATATGCCTCGATAAGCGGAAGCATTACTTCATTGAGTTTGGACGTTCCTATCTTTGCCTTGCGATTGAGATAAACATCCTTGGCAGTCTCAAGCACACGGAAGATGCGCTGTTTGGTCATGGCCGAGGCGAAGATAATAGGGAAATCCGTGAACGGAGCCATACGCTTTCGGATTGCCGCTTCAAATGTGTCGATGACTTTCTGCGTCTTATCTTCAACAAGATCCCACTTGTTCACAACAACGACGAGCGACTTGTTATTCTTCTGTATAAGCTGGAAGATGTTCATGTCCTGCGTCTCTATACCTCGCGTGGCGTCTATCATGAGCACACAGACATCACTGTTCTCTATCGCACGTATAGAACGCATCACGCTGTAGAACTCCAGATCTTCCGTAACCTTGTTCTTTCTACGTATTCCGGCTGTATCAACGAGATAGAAATCAAAACCGAACTTGTCGTATCGTGTATAAATACTGTCACGTGTCGTTCCGGCTATCTCCGTGACGATATTGCGGTCTTCGCCGATGAAGGCGTTGATGATACTGCTCTTTCCAACGTTGGGGCGTCCTACTATGGCGAAACGGGGGATTCCCTCTTCAATCATTTCACCGCTGTCCGACTTCAGCTTGCTGACCACAAGATCAAGCAAATCGCCGGTTCCGCTACCTGTGGCCGCGCTTATGCAGTATGGATCGCCCAGTCCGAGCGAATAGAATTCGGCCGCATAATACTGTTGGCTATTATTGTCCGTCTTATTGGCCACCAATATAATGGGAAGCTTTGAGCGTCGGAGAATCATGGCCACGTCCTCATCCCAGTCCGTCACACCATTGGTCACGTCAACAAGGAACAACACGAGGTCTGCCTCTTCCGTGGCTATTATGACCTGCTTGCGTATTTCCTCCTCGAAAATATCGTCAGAATTGACAACCCATCCGCCGGTATCCACCACGGAAAACTCACGTCCGTTCCAATCACACTTGCCATATTGGCGATCGCGCGTGGTGCCGGCTTCATCGCTGACAATGGCCTGACGTGACTTTGTCAAACGATTGAAAAGTGTCGACTTGCCCACGTTGGGCCGTCCTACTATTGCTACTAAATTTGCCATATCATGATTATTTTTATAAAGAATACCGTCTGTCAGCGGTCTACATACCACCGGCACCCGGTTTTTCCCATGTCATTCCGGATTATAGCCGAAGCTGTCCAGTTCCTTCTGTGAGCTTCGCCAGTCTTTGTCGACCTTGACAAAAATTTCGAGATAAATGCTCTTGCCGAAGAAGCGCTCCAACGATTTCCGGCTTTCCGTGCTGACACGCTTGAGTGCCACCCCCTGATGTCCGATGATGATACCCTTTTGCGAATCACGCTCAACATATATAACGGCATTTATATGAATATGTCTGTCGTCTTCCTTAAACTGCTCCACTCTCACTTCGACGGAATACGGAATCTCCTTATCATAATAAAGGAGTATCTTCTCGCGTATGATTTCGCTCACAAAAAAGCGGGCCGGCTTGTCTGTCAGCTGGTCTTTATCGAAAAACGGCGGGCTGTCAGGCAACAAATCCTTGATGCGGCGCAACAGAAGGTCCACACCAAACTTGTTGAGCGCAGAGATTGGCAGTATCTCGGCTGCCGGCAACAGGTCATGCCACCGGCTGACAATATCGCCGAGAGTCTTCTGGTCCGTCTGGTCAATCTTGTTGATGAGCAGCAAAACAGGGACTTTCATACGTCCGACCTTATCAAGAAAGTCACGGTTCTTCTCCGGTTCCTCAACAACGTCAGTCACATAGAGCAGCACATCGGCGTCCTGCAGGGCCGACTCCGAGAAAGCGAGCATGGACTCCTGCAACTTATAGTTGGGTTTGAGCACACCGGGGGTGTCGGAGAAAACTATCTGCATATCGGGCGTATTGACAATGCCCATTATGCGGTGACGCGTGGTCTGCGCCTTAAATGTGGCGATGGAGATGCGCTCTCCCACGAGCTGATTCATCAGCGTAGACTTACCCACATTGGGATTTCCCACTATGTTTACAAATCCTGCCTTGTGCATATATATCTGTTTCTTTGGTTTGTCCAGACAAAAAAACGCACCTTAATCTGAGTTAGGATGCGTTTCTTTGTATATGGATTGGATTTTGTTGTCTGATCTTTATTTCACTGGAGCCGCTGCAGCCGAACCGTCATATGCCCACTTATAGTAAGATGCGCCATGAACGAATCCTGCACCGAAAGCAGTGAAAATCATATTGTCGCCTTTCTTCAGTTTGCTTTCGTTATCCCAAAGAGCCAACGGGATGGTAGCCGCACTGGTGTTTCCGTAGTGCTCGATATTGACCATCACGCGGTCCATGGGCAACTCAAGACGCTTGGCCACGGCCTCGATGATTCGCATGTTTGCCTGATGAGGCACAACATATGCAATGTTGTCCTTATTCAGATTGTTGCGTTCCGCAATGAGGGCGCAGTCGTCACTCATGCTCTTCACAGCATAGCGGAACACCGTGCGTCCCTCCTGATAGAGGTAGTGAAGACGATGGTCAACCGTGAAATGAGACGGCGGACACACCGAACCTCCGGCCTTCAGATGGAGAAAAGGAAGTCCCTGACCATCTGTGCGGAAATGAGAGTCCAACAGACCCACATCTTCCGTTGTGCCTTCAACCAACACTGCGGCTGCACCGTCACCGAAGAGCGCACAAGTGCTACGATCCTTATAATCGACAACGGACGACATCTTGTCGGCTCCAATAACGATTATTTTCTTGTAGCGACCGCTCTGTATCATCGATGCGGCGGTATCCAAAGTATAGAGGAATCCACAGCAGGCGGCCCACATATCAAACGCGTAAGCATTCTTCAGACCGAGTTTGCCAAGAACGATGGACGCCGTAGACGGGAACTTATAGTCCGCCGTAGACGTGGTCACGATGAGAGCATCGATGGAATCAGGGTCAACACCCGTCTTCCGGAGCAGCTGTTTGGCTGCCTTGCGCGCCATATATGACGTGCCGAGGCCCTCCTCGGTGAGGATGCGGCGCTCCTTGATGCCGACACGCGTCATAATCCACTCGTCGTTGGTATCTACCATTCTCGACAATTCCTCATTGTTGAGCACATAGTCTGGAACGTAACCGCCGACACCGGTGATTATCGCGTTGATCTTCTCCATCCTTATTCTGCTACTTCTTCCTTAACGATAGCGACCTTACCTCTGTAGTAACCGCAGGTGGGGCATACTGTATGATAAACATAGTAAGCGCCACAGTTAGGGCATACTGCCAGTGTAGGTGCTACAGCCTTGTCATGGGTTCTTCTTTTGAGTGTACGAGTCTTCGACTGTCTTCTTTTAGGATGTGCCATAATTCTTTTTTGTTTTTATTCTTTTAAATCCTTAAGCTTGAGCAGCCCGCTCCATCGCGGGTCTATGTCATGTTCCTCCACCCCATCACTGCTTCGGGCAGCTGAATACTCTTCGAGCATCTCTATCATCGCACGGTTACATTTTCCAGGTGCATGCACGTGCTTGATGGGTATGTTGAGAACAATGAATTCGTATATAAACCATGCCGTGTCCAGAACGCCGTCGTCCTCGGCCACGGTCACGAGGTCATCATCTTCTGAATATTCCTCGCCGAACTTCACCACCAGCTTATGCCCGGCGTCGACAGCCTGAGGCATGTCGTCCAGACAACGGTCACACTGAACCATCACTTCACCGGTGATATGAAAATGCAGTTCAAAGTAGCGCTCTGCCGTCTGCTGTATCGTCAGCTCTACGTCAGCGTGCCCCCGTTTCACTTCCTCGGCCTCCAAGGCCGCAAAGAAAGTGTCATCAAGACTGAGGTTGAGCCTCGTGAGACCGTCCTCCAGTCCTTTCAAATCTATCTTAAATGGCTCTAAACTACACATTTCGGGATGCAAAGTTACGAATTATTTTTGATATAAGGCAATGTGACACCGTTTTTTTTCAATACAAAAACATAAAGACGATGCAAAGGCGATGCAAACAAGGCCCATCCGACATTTGAAATGAAAAACGGGATGTATATACGGTTTCCCCTTAGCTACCAAGCCGATGGACTTACGAATAAATGGCTGCAAGCTCACAGAACAGCGTACACCCATAATTGGCGCATATTCTAATTACATTCCGAACCCAACCCTACAGTCCTCCGCCACGGTCCATCCGGTAAACCTCATTTGGATAAGGCCGTTACGCTCCTTTCTCCATCACCGTCACAATTAGCCAACCGTGTCATCGGAGCTCAATCCGGAAGGTTGTGCCACGACCCACTTCCGACGATTTAACATATATCCGGCCGTTGTGATATTCCTCCACAATGCGCTTGGCGAGTGAAAGTCCGAGTCCCCAACCACGCTTCTTTGTCGTGAAACCGGGTTTGAACACATTCTTTATATCCTTTCGGCGGATTCCCTTACCTGTATCTGCCACATCGACAATAACCCGCCCGTTGTCTTCCATGAGCGAGAGAACGATACGGCCATGTCCTTCCATGGCATCCACGGCATTCTTACAAAGATTCTCCACAACCCATTCAAAAAGCGATGCGTTCATGCTTACACGCACATCATACTCCGGAAACTTCCTTATTATTTCCACCTGTGACGACGTCCGGCGGTCCATATAATCGATCACATGCTCCAACACCTCGTTCATACTCGTCTCCTTAGCCTCAGGCTGCGAGCCTATCTTAGAGAACCGTTCGGCAATGCGCTCCAGACGCTTGACATCCTTATCCATTTCTGGAATCAGCCCGTCGCCAGGATAAGTCTCTTTCAAAATCTCCACCCACGCCATCAGACTTGAAATCGGTGTCCCGAGCTGATGGGCAGTCTCTTTTGAAAGGCCCACCCACACCTTGTTCTGCTCGGCACGTTTGGACGACAGCAACGCGAAAATTGCCACTATAACGAAAACCAGCACAACACCGAGCTGCACATAAGGATATGACGACAACCGCTTCAACATCGTCGATTCGTCATAACACACAATCTGATAATCCTTCTTTCCGTCACCGATGTCTATACGGATATATTTCCCTGACTGGTACATCTGCCGCCCGAGAGCCGCTACATACGCAATCGAGTCCTCCAGCGTACCTGCCTCTACACTGATGTTCCTATAGTCCATCACATTGCCAGTCGGATCAAGTACTATAACCGGGATTGTGTTATTTCCTTGTATTACGTCAAGCACCAAAGTGACATCCGTATTCTCATCCGCATTGTTCAACGCATGCAATGCCTGTGCCCACACTTCCATCTTCGTACGCTCCTCCTCGGAAAGGTCGCGCACAAGAGCATGAGATACCAATAAAGATGTCACAGCTATTACCACAGCCACAACAACCAAAACAATCTTGACCTGTCGTATCCTATCAGTCCACTGCATAACTTCAATAACTATAAAACGCTGATAAACCCTCTATATTGTCCACCAAACCAAATATATTAACCTCCCATCATTCTCATTCCTCCCATCATCTTCCCATTCCTCCCATCATTCCCACTCCTCCTATCCTTCCCATTCTTTCCATCACCAACCACCAACAAAAAAAGTTTCCGGAGTGTCATTGCTGACTCTCCGGAAAC
>CAMVUM010000005.1 GCA_947170725.1 uncultured Prevotella sp. | reverse complement strand
CAAGAGTAATTAGCCTACGCTCATTTCCAATAAATTACACTCTTTTCGTAACTTCGATGTGCAAAATTACAAAGAATTGACGTAAAACGAGCACGCAAAGTGATAAAAAGAAAAACAAGCTCCATCCAATCCTCCCGAATGGAGAGAGCTTGATATATCATTGAAGGACCATAATGGAATACGGCATTTCAAGTTCCATCCTTCCGTGATGGTTGGATGGAGTCTTGGAGCCTGTCATGGCTTCCCATTCATGTTTGTTGCAAACTCATACATGACAATCCCCGCCGTGACGGAGACATTCATGGAGTGTTTCGTTCCGTACTGCGGAATCTCTATACACCCGTCGGCAATGTCGATGACCTCCTGATGGACGCCCTTCACCTCATTGCCCATCACGACGGCATATCGTTCTCCCGCGGCATAACTCATATCGTGGAGCATTGTACTTCCCTCCGCCTGTTCTATGGCATAGACGGAATATCCCCGTCCCTGCAACTCACGGACTGCCTCGACCGCTGTATCGAAATGGCGCCACTCGACGCTGTCCTCCGCTCCGAGCGCAGTCTTGTGTATCTCGGCCGCTGGTGGCATAGGACTTATACCGCACAGATATACCGCCTCAATGCGGAAAGCGTCACCCGTGCGGAACACACTGCCGACGTTGTGCATCGACCGCACGTCGTCAAGCACAACCACCAATGGCAACTTGTCGGCCTCACGGAACTCATCCACCGTGAGACGCTTCATCTCTATTGTTCTTAGTTTTCTCATATAAAAACCGGCTCCACCACGGCTCATCCCAAAGGGAGGCTACCTACGAGATTATATGTCCATCCGACACCCCATAGGAGCAAGAAGTCTGTGGAACCCTATTTGATTATAACTGGTTATTGTTTGATAATTCTATTCTCTCTTTTCATTCATCGGGCAACTTCTCATTCATCGGATAACTTTTCATTCATCTGACAGCCGCCTTTCTTCTCGTAGCCTCCCCCCTTCTGAAGGGCCGGGGTAGGACCTTCTATCCCCACTCTCCTTGACAGTTCTCCGGGATTGCTCCCCATCCATCCCTCCGGAACAGGCATGCCGTGACGGGCGTAGAACTCCGTCCAGTAGTCCGGGATACGGCCCTCGCTATCGCGGAACGTCATAGGGACAGGCTCGAAAACGAACTCTCCCATGCTATCAACGTAACTCCGCAGCACCAGTTCGCTGCAATAAATCTCACGGTTATCCGGAAGATAGAGGCTGTCATAGCCGCAACCAACGAGACTCAGCGCCGCCGCAACCGTCTTCACCGTGTCCAGCCGCTCCCCCACCCGGCCCACAACAACCGCAGGCCGGCCGTCGGAAAAGCGTCGCCGACCGAGAAACGAATCTATGGGAGTGATACACACACCTCTACCGGGCAGAGCTTCAATCACCGACGGACGGCTCTCAATGCGTGCAAAGATGGCCACATGGTCGATGGCAAGGCCCGAAGCGCCGCTGGTCACCTCCGTGATAGCGTTTCCTGTGGAACAAATCTGGAACAGAAGGTCGCAGTCATGAAGCCCCGCAACCAAAGTGTCGTCCGGCTCAGCAGCCCTCATAGCGGCCCACGACAGGAGCAGCGGAAGAAGCAGAAACCGGTTCAGGAGTTTGATTTTCATCTTGTTTCGTAACTTTTTTCGGGGCAAAGTTACCACTTTTTATGCTACAATCGACCCTTTGTCTGTCAAAAAGCGTAACTTTGCACCGCCGACCGGCCCATGCCTCCTATCCCGCTCCGCCATCCGGCGACGGACGAAGACAAATGAAGATGTCTGTATTGTGGAAGCTAAGACGTTCAAAAAAGCAAAACGCCCAAATACGGACGTCACATCCGGCTACAGAACGTCGGCAAAAGTCAATTAACAACACTAATAACATTGAGTATGAGAAAGATTCTACTTACAGCCCTGACCCTCATGACGGCCCTCGCCACCATGGCCGACAGTTTCAAGACCTCCGGTGACGGAACGACATGGACCATGACACGCCTCGCCCA
This sequence comes from uncultured Prevotella sp., assembly GCA_947170725.1. Classification (GTDB taxonomy): domain Bacteria; phylum Bacteroidota; class Bacteroidia; order Bacteroidales; family Bacteroidaceae; genus Prevotella. The sequence goes on along the minus strand of CAMVUM010000005.1, from coordinate 129,939 downwards.
GACCAAAGGAACGGGCGTGACCTGCGACGGATTGACATTCACGATGACCTCAGACGTTGAGATAGCCGAGGGCGACGCCTTCGCCATCGAGAGCGGAATAACGGTAATGATGGGCGGCGGTGTGAGACTGACCGTTTCCGGACTGGCCGACTTCCGGGCCACAGAACGCGTCCTCTTCACTGCGGCCGACGAGTTGGAACAGCCCTACGGAATATTCATGTGCAACACTGAACGTACCACATTCCAGAACATCGACTTCGAATATGCCGGACTACGGAATTTTTCTTACGCCGGAGCCGACATAACCGGATGTTCCTTTACCCGCCACAACGGCATTTCAGGAACCTCGGCACTCAACTTGGGAACCGACGGAACCTCTTTCACCATAACCGAATGCACCTTCACCGAATGCGCAAAGAGCGCCATCGGCGGCGCGGCAAACAACCGCAATCCCGTCACAATAACCGGATGCACCTTCACAGCCAACGGAACGGCCAACATCAATACGCCGCAGATCAACCTGACAACGGCCGAGAACATTGTCATAAAGGACTGCCGCATCTACGGCGCACCAGAACACACTATGGTCGGAGGCATAGTCGTCTCCAACCTCGTAGGACTAACAGGAACGCTCAACACGCTCATCGAGGACTGCGAAATCAGGAACAACCGCTTCGGCATAGCTACCTACTGCGAGCAGACGGCCACGATAAAGAACAATGTCATCGTCAGCAACAAGTATGAAGTCAACGCCATGAACGGCGGTAGCGGCATAAACATCTATGATCCATACATAACGCAGACGACGACCGTCACAGGCAACTACATCGAGGACAATCTCTGGGGAATCACCGTCATCGGAGGACGCAGCGTCAACATCGGCAAGACCGGAGACCCGACGGCCGACGACTACAATCCCGGACTGAACGTCTTCCTCAACAACGGTAACGGCGGCATCACCTACGACCTCTACAACAATTCCTACAACACGGTCTACGCCCAGGGCAACTACTGGAAGAGCGTTGCCTCACAAACTCAGGAGAACATCGAAACCGTTGTCTTCCACAAGAACGACGACCCGAAGCTGGGCGAAGTGATATTCATGCCGGCCCTTGACGATGAGCCTACCGCCATCGGCTGCATCCCCACAATAACGACAGGCTGCGTCCGCACGGAAGTCTATACGCTCGACGGCATGCGCCTCGGAAGCATTGCCGAGGCACGCCGCGGCACTATCTGTATCGTCAAAACCACGGACGGACGCCGTTCCACGATGCGCAAAGTCGTAGTGAAATAAATCATTCAACGCCAAGCCACAAAACCATTTGGGAAACAAAGCCATTGTGCCATTCACCCGATTGCCACTTTGCAGATCCGCACAATAGCGCATCCGGAATATCCGGTGCCGGCATACAATGGCAGAGGCTGCACCATGGTGCAGTTCTACTTTATCTTTGCGGCTTAGGGCCTTGCGTCGAAAAACAGGAAAAAGAGGCGTGAACAAAGCGTTTTCTGCCTCTTTTCTTGTCGGTTTGTGACCGATTTTATATATTTGCGATGTTTTTCGGAGCCAACCGTCGCGCAGCGGCGACACCTCCGGACATAAAAGGAAAGAGACAAATGACACAACAGAAAACAAGCGATTTCGAGATAATGGCCCCCGTTGGGTCGCGCGACAGCCTCGCCGCAGCCATCAAAGCCGGTGCCGGCTCAGTCTATTTCGGCATAGAGAAGCTCAATATGCGAGCCCACTCGGCCAGCACGTTCACCATCGACGACCTGCGCGAGATTGCCGCCACGTGCGCCGCCCACGGCATAAAGACCTATCTGACGGTCAACACCATCATCTACGGCGAAGATCTCAGCCAGATGCGTGAGATCATCGACGCCGCCCACGAGGCCGGAATATCGGCCGTTATTGCCAGCGACGTGGCCGTGATGATGTACTGTCGCAAGGTAGGCCAGGAGGTCCACCTGTCCACACAGCTCAACATTTCCAACATCGAGGCACTGAAGTTCTACGCCCAGTTCGCCGATGTCGTCGTCCTGGCCCGTGAGCTCAACATGGATCAGGTGGCCGAAATCTACCGTGGAATCTGCGAGGAGAACATATGCGGACCGTCCGGCCAGCAGGTGCGGATAGAGATGTTCTGCCACGGCGCGCTCTGCATGGCCATCAGCGGGAAGTGCTACATGAGCCTCCACGAGGCCAACCGCAGCGCCAACCGCGGCTCCTGCGTCCAGATATGCCGCCGCTCCTACACCGCAACCGACAACGAGACGGGCGCCGAACTGGCCATCGACAATAAATATATAATGAGTCCGAAGGACCTGAAAACCGTGCGCTTCATCGACCGCATGATGGCGGCCGGCGTAAGAGTGTTCAAGATTGAGGGTCGCGCCCGCGGTCCGGAATACGTCAAGACCGTCGTGGAGTGCTACCGCGAGGCCATAGCCGCAGTGCTTGACGGAACGTTCACCGAGGAGCGCAAAGACGGATGGGACGAGCGTTTGGCCACCGTCTTCAACCGTGGTTTCTGGGACGGCTACTATCAAGGCCAGACCTTGGGCGAATGGAACCGCCACTACGGCTCCTGCGCAACCGAACGCAAGGTCTATGTGGGCAAGGGCGTGAAGTATTTCAGCAAGCTCGGCGTGGCCGAATTCACCGTCGAAGCCACCGAATTCGAAACCGGCGACAAGCTCCTCATCACCGGCCCGACCACCGGCGCTCTCTATGTCACGCCCGATGTCATCCACGGCGACCACGGTCCCGTGGACCTCGCCCGCAAGGGAACACGCATCAGCATCGCCGTGCCGGAAAAAGTGCGGCCCAGCGACAAACTCTTCAAGATAGAGAAAGCCCCCTGTAGCCCAACGAAGGGGGACACCTGCGGATAGAACAAGGCGCAAGGGACATACACAAAAGAGAATATACATATAACAACAATAACCTAACTCTGCCCACAGGCGTCCCCCTCGGGGGACCGTAAGGGTCTTCCCATTATGACAATAAACGAACTTCAAGACGAAATCATCGAGGAATTCTCTGATTTCTCCGACTGGATGGACAAGTACCAGTTGCTTATCGACCTGGGCAACGAACAGGCTCCGCTCGACGAGCGCTACAAGACCGAAAGCAACCTCATCGACGGCTGTCAGAGCCGCGTATGGCTGCAGGCCGACTATGAAGACGGCCGTATCAGCTTCACAGCCGAGAGCGACGCTCTCATTGTCAAGGGCATAATCGCACTGCTCATACGCGTGCTCAGCGGACATACGCCCGACGAAATCCTCGCCGCCGAACTGTATTTCATCGACCGCATCGGTCTGAAAGACCACCTCAGCCCAACCCGCAGCAACGGACTGCTGGCCATGGTGAAGCAGATGCGCATGTATGCACTGGCCTTCAAGGCCAAGGAGGGCGCATGAAACCGCGACCGGAAGGAAGGCTGCGCCACGGAATAGCGGCCGCAGGACTTTGGATGATGCTTACGATGTGCCTCATTGTGTCATCGTGCGGTTCGCCGCGCCGCTACACCATCGGCGTTGCGCAGTGCAGCGAAGACTCGTGGCGGGCCAAGCTCAACGAGGAACTGCGCACGGCAACATATCTGTATGACAACGTCGACATCCGTGTGGTGTCGGCCGACGACAACGATACCGTGCAACAAGCACAGATCGACAGATTCATCGACGATGGCGTAGACCTCCTTATCGTCTCGCCAAATCAAATGAACAGTATCTCCGAGGCCGTTGACAGGGCTTACGACAGCGGCATACCCGTGATATTGGTCGACCGCAAGACCGGCTCGGGAAAATACACGGCATTCATAGGAGCAGACAACGTGGAGATAGGGCGAAGCATCGGCGAGTTCGTTGCCACACAGCTCGACGGCCGCGGCACGGTAGTCGAGATTCAGGGGCTTGACGGTTCGTCGCCGGCCATGGAGCGCCACCGCGGCTTCACCGACGTGCTGAAGCGCTATCCCGACATCCATATCATCGCCTCGCCTTCGGGCAACTGGCTTCAGGACAGCGGCTGCGAAGCCATGGAAGAGGTGATGCGCAAGGACACGGACCGACAGATAGACTGCATCTTCGGCCATAACGACCGTATGGCCGAAGGAGCATACGAGACGATGGAAAGCTATGGAGCCGATCTCGGCGGCATATTGTTCGCCGGTGTGGACGCTCTGCCCGGTGCCGACGGCGGCATAGCCCGCGTTCAGGACGGCACACTGACCGTCTCGTGCATCTATCCCACGAGTGGCGACAAGGTCATGGAACTCGCCATGAACATCCTCGAAGACCGGCCGTACAACAAGGAAAACACGCTGCGGGCGGCACTCGTCACCCGCGACAATGCCGGTGTCATGCTGATGCAGGCCGAAGAAATTGCCCGACAGAACGAATATCTCGACACGCTCCACGGCAAGATAGACACCTATCTGGCACAATATAACCATCAGAAGGTCTATCTTTTGTTGTTCGTAATAATCGTAATCTTACTCATCATCTTCTTCATCATGGTCTATCGGGCCATGCTCATGCGGCGACGTATGGCCGAAGAGGCAGCCAACGCAAAGCTCGTGTTCTTCACCAACATGAGCCACGAGTTCCGCACGCCGCTCACGCTCATCGCCGACCCGGTGGAACAGATGCTCGGCGACGACAACCTCACACCGCGTCAGCGCGGCCGGCTGGAGATAGTGAGCCGCAACGCCAACGTTCTGCTCAGGCTGATAGGCGAGATTCTCGACTTCCGGAAGTTGCAGAACGGCAAGATGGAGCTTATGGTCACCCGCTTCCGGCTGTCCGAACAGGCCCGCGTGTGGACCGACTGTTTCCGTCCAGTGGCCGAGAGCAAGGGCATAGAGCTATGTTGCCGCACGGCCGACGGCATCGAAGTGGTGACGGATATGTATAAGGTGGAGCGCATCTGCTACAACCTTCTGAGCAACGCCATCAAACACACCCCCCGCGGCGGAACGGTGACGCTGACCGTAACGACTGACGACACACGCGGCATGATAGCCCTGAGCGTCAGCGACACGGGCGAGGGCATACCGCGCGACAAGCAGCAGAACATCTTCGACCGCTTCTTCATGGTCAACAGCAGTGCCGCCGACGGAACAGGCATAGGCCTCGCCCTGGTCAAGGCGTTTGCCGAAATGATGGGCGGCCGCGTCACGGTGGAGAGCGAGCCGGGCCACGGCGCGACGTTCACGGTGCTGCTGCCGACCGGGACTGAAGAGAAAAAGGGAGAAGAAAGGAAAGCGGATGACGGGAAAAACGAGGACAAAGAGAGAAACGAGAGCGATGGAGACACCGACACGCCTACGTCCGGTGCCGCTCCTGCCGTCACTGCTGCCCCGCAGACTCTGTCTTCCGACACGGCCGAGTCTTCCGACAACCGTCCGCAGGTTCTCATCGTGGACGACAGCGACGACATACGCACATACATATCATCCCTGCTAAGTGACAGATATGCCATAATATCGGCCGCCGACGGCAGCGAGGGGCTACGGATGGCCGTTGAGAACGTTCCCGACCTGATTGTCAGCGACGTCATGATGCCCGTCATGGACGGTCTGGAGATGTGCCGGCGCGTGAAGGGCGAAACGGCCACGAGCCACATTCCTGTCCTCATGCTCACGGCCCGCACGCTCGAAGAGCAGCGCGCCGAGGGCTACGACTGCGGTGCCGATGCCTACATAACCAAGCCTTTCAGCGGCAAGGTGCTCATCTCGCGAATTGAGAATCTGCTCGAAAGCCGCAGGAGACTTCGGGAACTGTTTGCCGGGGTTTATGAGGGATATGGGAATGACAGGAAGAATGGAAGTGACGGAAATGATGGGAGCAATGAGAAAAAAACGACTGCCGTCAGCAACGACATCTTCGACAATCCACCGGCCGACAGCTGCTGCAGTGGTGCGGCACCTGCGCTCAATGCTGCCGACAGCCGTTTCATGACCCGTCTGCTCGACTTCATTTCCGCAAACATCTCCGACTCAGATCTCAACGTCGAGACCATCAGCGCCGAAATGAACCTCAGCCGCGTCCAGCTCTACCGCAAAGTGAAGGCCATGACCGGAGCAACGCCCGTCGAACTGATCCGCCTGAGCCGTCTCAGCCGTGCCGAGGAGCTGCTGCTCGAAGGCGGCAGGACTGTGTCGGAAGTGGCATATGAGGTGGGGTTCTCATCGCCGTCCTATTTCATCAAATGCTATAAGGACCATTTCGGACACACTCCCAATGACAGATAGGCCGGTCTTCGCCGGCACTTTAACGCCGCCTAACGTGTCCTGACACAACGGCATAGGCATACAACGGATTTATTAAGCGGCCCGTGTAATAATGTTACACGGGCCGCTTAATAAATCCGCATTAATTGAATGGTCTTCTGCCGTGAAGTCCCGAATAATTCCTGACAACGTTCCTATTATCCCCTGAGAACATTTCTATTATCCCTGCTGGCGTCCGCAGCGTTCCGCCGGAACATCCCAATAATCGTTCAAAAGGCATCAAAAATGTTACATGAACGATTTTTTTCATCATCTGAAATATATTTTTTATCTTTGTGTGCCGGTTCACGATAACTTTGCGGCATACATTTTTTTGTACTATTAACCCAAACAACTAACCCCAAAAACAGCAAACAATGGAAAAGATCAAGAGAATCCTGTTTTGCACGATTGTCCTGCTCGCAGGCTCACTGACGGCCGTGGCGCAGCAAATCGACGTGACCGGAACGGTGAAGACCGCCGACGGAGAGGGTGTCATCGGGGCCACCGTGCGCAACGAAAGCGCCGGAGGAACCGGAACGGTGACCGACTACGACGGCAATTTCCACATGAAAGCCAACAGCGGCGCCACGCTCGTCATATCTTATATAGGTATGAAGACAGTGACGGTCAAGGCCGCTCCGAGGCTTGACATCACGATGGAGGACGACAGCCGCGTGATGGACGAGGTCGTCGTGACGGGCTACATGACCCAGCGCAAGGCCGACCTGACCGGTGCCGTCTCCGTAGTCTCGGTCGACGAGATGATGAAGGAGGGCGAGAACAACCCCGTGAAAGCCCTTCAGGGCCGTGTGCCGGGAATGTATGTCACGGCTGACGGCAATCCGAGCGGTGCGGCCACCGTGCGCATCCGCGGTATCGGCACGATGAACAACAACGACCCGCTCTACATCATCGACGGCATGCCGTCGCAGTCGGGCATGCACGAGCTCAACGGAAGCGACATCGAGTCCATCCAGGTGCTCAAGGACGCATCCTCGGCCAGCATCTACGGTTCGCGCGCGGCCAACGGTGTCATCATCATCACGACCAAGCGCGGCAAGGCCGGACGGCTGTCCGTCAACTTCGACGCCTCCGTTTCCGTCTCGCTCTTCCAGACAAAGCTCGACATGATGAACACCGAGCAGTATGGCCGCACGCTCTGGACGGCATACACAAACTCGGGCACGAACCCCAATTCCAACCCCATCGGCTACCGCTACGACTGGGGCTACGATGCCGCGGGCTATCCAGCGCTCTACTCCATGTCGCTGCCGAAGTTTCTCGACAAGGAGAATACCATCGCCACATCGGCCGGCACGGACTGGTTTGACGAGGTCACGCGGACGGGAGTCATACAGTAGTATAACCTCTCCATGACCAACGGCACGGACCGTGGCAACTATTTCTTCTCTCTGGGATACTACAAGAACGACGGTCTGATAAAGCACAGCTCGTTCGACCGCATCTCAGCCCGCATGAACTCCGAGTACAAGCTCATCGGCGACATCGTCACCGTAGGCGAGAACTTCACCCTCAACCGCACGGGCGAGGTGCAGGCACCGGGCGGCATAATCAACGACGCTATGATTTCGCTGCCGATGATTCCCGTCCACACCGTTGACGGCAAGGGATGGGGCGGTCCGAGCTCGACCATGCCCGACCGTCAGAACGTAGTCCGCGTCAACGAATACAACAAGGACAACAAATACTCCTACTGGCGGCTCTTCGGCGACGCCCACATCAACATCAACCCTCTGAAGGGCCTCAACCTCCGCAGCACCTTCGGTATCGACTACGCTCAGAAGCTGGCCATGAGCTACACACGCCCCTACACCAACGGTTTTCTCAACGACGACCTCAGCGCCGTCTACATGGGACAGGAACACTGGACCAAGTGGATGTGGAATGCCATCGCCACATACAACGTGACGCTCGGCCGCCACAAGCTCGACATCATGGCCGGAACGGAGCTGAACCGCGAGGACGACATCAACCTTTCGGCCTACCGCGAGGATTTCGCCATCATCTCCACCGACTATATGTATCCCGGCGCAGGCACGGGACAGTCAATCGCCGGCGGCGGTGCCGGAACATACTCGCTGGCATCGTTCTTCGGCAAGGTCAACTACTCATACTCCGACCGCTATCTGGCCTCGTTCACGATACGCCGCGACGGCTCGTCACGCTTCGGCCGGAACAATCGCTGGGGAACGTTCCCGGCGTTCTCGCTCGGCTGGCGTCTCAGCGAGGAGAGTTTCATGAAGGCCCTCAGCAGCGTGGTCAGCGACCTGAAGCTGCGCGCCGCATGGGGACAGACCGGAAACCAGTCTATCGACAATACGGCCCGCTACTCCATCTACGACGCCAACTACGGAACGGGCGACGCACCGACCTACGGAACGTCATACGACATCACCGGCTCCAACGGCGGTTCACTGCTCCCCTCGGGCTTCCGCCGCACGCAGCTCAGAAACGACGACCTGAAGTGGGAGACAACGACACAGACCAACGTCGGCGTGGACTTCCAGCTCTTCGGCGGCGACCTCTACGGTAGTTTCGAATACTACGACAAGCGAACGAAAGATATTCTCATCAAGCCGTCCTATATAGCCGTCATCGGCGAGGGAGGCGGCCAGTGGCGCAACGTGGGCCGCATGAGCAACAAGGGATTTGAGTTCAACCTCGGATACCGTCACACGACCGCCTACGGACTGTCCTACGACATCAACGGAAACCTCTCGCTCAACCGCAACAAGGTGCTCTTCGTTCCCGACGACGTAGCCTCGACGGGTGACTTCGGAGGAAACGGCGCAATGAACATCATAGGCAACTCCATCAACCGCTATGCCGGCTACGTGGCCGACGGACTCTTCCGTACGCAGGAAGAAGTGGACAACTACATGGCCCTGTATGACGTGCGCATCGGCCAGCCCGGTCTCGGACGCATACGCTACCGCGACGTCAACGGCGACGGCGTCATCGACACCGACGACCGCACGTGGATCGGCGACCCAAATCCCGACTTCACCTACGGACTTAACGTCACCCTGCGCTTCCGCGGATTCGACTTCACCATGTTCTGGCAGGGCGTCCAGGGGGCCGACGTGGACGTGAGCGCCATCAAGAAGAACTCCGATTTCTGGTCGCTCGGCGACATGAACGCCAACCGCACTACCCGCCTGCTCGGTGCCTGGTCGCCTCAGAACCCGGATTCCGACATCCCCGCCGTGAGCATGTCGGACCTGAACAACGAAGCCCGCTTCTCCACCTACTTCATCGAGAACGGTTCCTATCTCAAGCTGCGCATGCTCCAGCTGGGCTACACATTCCCTGAACGAATCACGAAAGCGGCCGCCATGCAGAACCTGCGCGTCTATCTCAGCGCCCAGAACCTGCTGACCATCAAGAGCGGCAAGTTCACGGGAATGGACCCGGAGAATCCGACAACGGGCTATCCTATACCGCTCAACATCACGTTCGGCATCAACGTGGGCTTCTGAACCTCAGTCATAACCAATCAACAGACATTTATCGTATGAAAGCAAGATATATCATAGCATCGCTGATGCTTGGCTCAATGGCCCTGTCACTGACGGGGTGCGACGACTTCCTCGAGTCTTCAAAGCCGAAAGGAATACTCGACAACGAACAGGTCTACACTCCGGAGAACATTGAGAGCATGGTCATTTCGGCCTATGCCTACATGGTCACGGGCGAGGACATGAACAGTTCGTTTCAGCTGTGGCAGCTGGGCAACGTCCGTTCGGATGACGCCTACAAGGGCGGAGCCAACACCGAGGACGGTTCCCACATGTATTATGCCGAGATTGCACGCGGACTGACGGCCGACCTCTGGGTCTTCGACGACCTTTGGTACCGTCTCTACTGCGGTGTCAACCGCGCCAACGACGCCCTGCGGAGCCTCGCCACCGTGACCGAAGAGAGTTTCCCGAAGAAGAAGGAGCGCACGGCCGAAATGCGGTTCATCCGCGGCCACTTCATGTTCAAACTCAAGGAACTGTATAAACATGTGCCCGTCATTGACGAGAACGTTGAGGAAAACACCGAGGCCTACCGACAGATTTCAAACCGCGTCTACACCAACGACGAACTGTGGCAGAAAGTTGCCGACGACTTCCAGTACGCCTACGAAAATCTTCCCGAAACGCAACCGACGGACAAGGGCCGTCCCACACGCGCCGCAGCGGCCGCCTATCTGGCCAAGACATATCTTTTCAAGGCTTACCGGCAGGATGACGTGCGGACGAATGAAATAACGTCTATGAACGCCGCCGACCTGAAAAAGGTCATCGAGCTGACCGCGGCTGACATCTACGCTGCCAACGGCAACACGTTGGAGGACGACTATGCCTTCAACTTCCTCCCCGGAACGTATGAAAACGGCCGTGAGTCGGTATGGGCGATACAATACTCACAGGACGACGGCACCAAATACGGCAATCTCAACTTCGCCTACGAGCTGACCGCGCCGCAGGGAATCGGATGCTGCGACTTCAACAAGCCGAGCCAGAACCTCGTCAACACCTTCAAGACGGACATAGACGGACTGCCTGCCGCCAACGCCAATGCCGAGAACTATGACGCCTCAAGCGACAACGTCGACCCGCGTCTGTTCCACACCGTAGCCATGCCGGGATTCCCCTATAAGTATAATGTCAACGTCGACTACACCGAGGCATGGGCCCGCGCACCGCAGATCTACGGCTACTACGCCTCTATGAAGGAGAATGTGGACAAGGAGTGTGACTGTCTGAAGAAGAACGGTCCGTTCTACGCCAACTCCAAGAACTGGATCGTGCTGCGCTACGCTGACGTGCTTCTGATGCGTGCCGAGGCCGAAGTGGAATTGGCAGCGCTCGGCGATGCCGCCGGCAATCTGGAGGATGCACGCAGCATCGTCAATTCGCTGCGCCGTCGTGCCGCACAGAGCACCACACTCATATTCGACTATCCGGCGAAGTATAAGATAGGAACGTACAACACGGCATGGAATGTGGACGAAGCACGCCGGGCCGTGCGCACGGAACGCCGTTTGGAACTGGCCATGGAGTGCGGACGCTTCTTCGACCTTGTGCGCTGGGGCGTGGCCGACGAGGTCATGAACGCCTACTACAGCAGCGAGAAGAACCGCCGTTCATATCTCAACGACGCTTATTTCACAAAGAACAAGAACGAATATTGCCCAGTACCGCAGAAGCAGATCAACTACAGCAACGGTGTGTATGTGCAGAACTGTGGGTGGGAATAGGTTTTATTTAAGGAGTTAAAAGGAGTTATCCAATGAGAAAGAATAAATCATTTTCGGCCCTCGTGCTTTGTCTCTTCGCCCTCGTCATGGGCGCATGCACCGACGGGCTGGAAGGCAGCGACCTCCGTATGGACGGCGACTGCTACATAACCCGATTCGTCATCAACGGAGAGGAAGGAGAGATTGACAACATCGGCAAGACCGTCACGGTGCGCCTCGCGCCCGGAACCGACCTCACCGCGCTCCAACCGGAGCTGACCCTGTCAGCCGGAGCGACGTCGGACATACCGTCGGGAAGCACGGTTGACTTCACATCGCCCGTGGTCTATAAAATCACGAACGGCAATACCTACATCGACTACACCGTCACGGCACGCTGCTATGAAGCCGCTTTCGGGTCGTTCACGCTGTCGGACGCCTCCGGAGCGCGCTACGACGGAACCATCGACAACAACGCACGCACCATCACGGTATATCTGCCGCATGGGACGGACATCACCCGCCTGACCGTCTCATATACCCTCAGCGAGGGCGCTACGGCCGACCCGGCTGCGGGCAGCACGGTCGACTTCACCTCGCCGGTGACCTTCACCGTGACAAACCACGGCCTTAGTGTCACATATACAGTCTCTGCCGTGGCCTCGGACATGCCCATGACGGCCTTCATCGGCACTGCCGCCACCATCAGCGGACTGAAAGACGAGGAACGCGCCGCAGCAGAGTGGATGCTCGCCAACGTGGCCCGCTCGCGCTACATCTCCATGCAGGACATCATCAGCGGTGCCGTGCAGCTCGACCCGTCGGAGATTAAAGCCCTCTGGTGGCACTGTGACGACGACACCTGGCCTTCACAGGGATGGGATTCGCGTGACGCGATAAAGGAATACTACGCCCGTGGCGGCAGCCTGCTGCTCTCACGATACGCCTGCAAGTATATCAACGACGTCTATCAGATAGCCATCGACCAGCGCGAACCGAACGCCCAGAACAAGAGCGACGTGGCCGCCATCATCGACGCGCCGCTCGGATTTGCGGTCGACACGCCCGACCATCCCGTCTTCAGCGGCATGGAAACCACAACGGACGCTCCCGTCTATCTCGTTGACGCTGGTTTCGCGACGAAGAACACGCAGGTGGACTGGAACATCTGGGACTATCCCGACCATTCGCTCGAAGGCTGGGAGCGCACAACCGGTGGCCGCCGTCTGGCCCACGAGACCGACGACTCCAACAAGACGGCCATCGTGGAATTCCCCGCACGCACGGCAACGGCCGGCCGCGTGGTGCTCATCGGCACGGGCGGATATGAGTGGAACATAGCCAACGGCGACGCAAACACATACCGCCAGAACCGCGTCACGCTTACGGTGAACGCACTGAAGTATCTGACGGGAGTTGAATAAAGAACATCAAAAAAAGGACCATTATGAAACATCTCATCAATATCATACTTGCCGCCGGCATGACGCTGGCAGCCACAGCATGCAGCGACGACAACGTCGTGGGCGTTCCCGACGCCGGCATGCAGGCCACAACCGGCTATTTCTCGTCGGGCGAAAGCTACAAGGCCGACATCTACTATAAGCCGTTCGTCGGCTACGTGGGCGACCCCATGCCCTTCTTCGATCCGCAGTCAAGGACGTTCCGCATACTCTACCTTCAGGACATGCGCGACGGAAACTCCACAATCTATCATCCGATACACCAGCTTGAAACCGCTGATGCCGCTTCATATACGGGCGGCGAAGAGACCATAGCCTGCGGCGGAGCAATGGAGGACGACCCGGCAATCGGTACGGGAAGCACGGTTTTTGCCGACGGAAAGTATTACACGTTCTACACCGGCCACAAGGCCGCCTCGCCCCGCGAGGTCATCCTGCGCGCCACGAGCGACGACTGCCGCCACTGGACGAAGGACCGCGCCTTCCGTATGGAAGCTCCCGAGGGATACAACCGCGATGAGTTCCGCGACCCGTATGTCTTCTTCGACGACGAGACGGGCGTGTTCCGCATGATTGTGTCGACGCTGCGCAACGGCCGCTCTGTGCTGGCACAGTTCACATCAGCTGACCTCGCCCGCTGGACCGAGGCCGAACCGTTCTTCCTCAACAAGTGGGGCCGCTTCTACGAGTGTCCCGACGTCTTCCGGATGGGCGACTGGTGGTATCTGGTCTATTCGGACAAGGACATCACCCGTCAGGTCCAGTATTTCTATGCCCGCACGCTCGGCGAGCTTATGACCATGGGCGACGACCCGCAGTTCCCGTGGCGCGACGAGGGCAAACTCGAAGGAACATCGTTCTATGCTGGAAAGACAGCCTCCGACGGAACCAACCGCTACATCTGGGGATGGTCCGCCACACGTCAGGGTAATCTTCCTGAAGGCACTACCGACTGGGCCGGTTCGCTCGTGGCCCACAAGCTCGTCCAGAACGCCGACGGTACACTGGGCCTGACCTGCCCCGACGCCATTGCGGCCAGAATCGCCCAACCGGCGGCCATCGCCGAGACGGGACGCACGGGTGAGCCCGAGGGAGCGGCCGGGAGCGGCTATACGCTCAACGCCGGTGACGAAGTGCGCTTCTCGCGCTTAGACTATCAGAACCGCATTGAGTTCGACGCCGAAGTGACCGACCCGCACACAGCCGTGTTCGGCATCGCCCTTGCCGACTGTTCCGACCGCGACCATAACTACCGCATATACATCGAGGACCGCTGGAACAATCTGAAGTTCGACCGCCGGTCACTCGCCGGCGACGGCAGCGAGCAGCGTCAGAACATCAATTCCCTCAGCTTCATCTCGCCGGACAACGGCCGCTACCACGTGACTATGATTGCCGACCAGAGTGTCTGCGTCGTATATGTCAACGGCCAGTATGCCTTCACCAACCGCGTCTACGGCATGCAACGCAACCCATGGTCGCTGTTCTGCTCCGACGGAAGCGTGAAGATCAGCAACGTGAAGTTGTTCTGGTAGAGAGAGACTAAAAGAGACTGTGTCAGAATTTGAACTGACCCCAATGAGCTGCACCCCGAAAGTTAGACAAAAAACTTTTTGGGTGCAGTTCACATATTACCCCACTGGTAAGGACTATTTTCCGTCATGGTGAAGGAAATACCACTGATGTTTCGTTCTGCATCAATAATGTTACATGAACGATATTTTATATCATCTGAAATATATTTTTTATCCCGTAAAGCCGCCGGAATGTAATTTTGCGGCATAAACCTAAAACAAACAATCCGGACATAAACCTTACGGATTACAACTATCAAACCAATGAAGAAGAATTTGCTTTTAACAGCTGCTATGATGTTTTCGGCATCATGTTTTGCCCAGACGACACTTTGGGACGGAGAGAACTTTGAACTCGGTTCGCAGGGCGGATGTTGGGAAGACGGCAGTCCTGTGGTTGTGGAAAATCCCGACCGCAGCGGCATCAACACATCGGAGAAATGTCTCAAGTTCACGATGACAAACGACCGAAAGGTGGTCAAGATTCCTTTCCGCGACTGGTTGAAGCCGGAGATGGACGGCAGCCGCCGCATATCTATGATGGTCAGAAAGGCACAGAACGAGAACCTGATGATCGAAGTTTCAGACCCGACCGACGGCAGCAACGGCTATTGGGAGAAGGTGGCCGTATGGTACGGCGGCAGCGGCGAGTGGCAGAAGGTCGTCTTCGACTTCTCAGCAAACCCCGCTTTCGACCACCCCGGCGTCATATCCATCACGGCACAGACCAGCGGTGTGGACGGCGAGCAGGATGTATATATAGACAAAGTGACGATAGAACCGGCCACACGCGCCAACGGACAGTTGATGACGGATATTGATGACGGCTCGCTGACGGGCCTTGTCACCCTGACCGGAGCATGGATGAAAGGCGACTGTCAGAACGCCGACAACGACTGGGTGGCCAACATCTATGACGATTTCGCTCTTCTGGCAACGAAGATGAGCACCGGAGCCGTGACCGTCGACATGCGCGGAACCGTGCTGAAAGACGCCTACAACGCTTTCGGTAGTGTCAATCCGAATATCCTCATCTACACCGAGAGCCACGTTGACGGTGACAATGTGGTGGTATGCGGCGGCGAGGGCAACCATGCCGGCCGAGTCGTTCTCGACGAACGATATGCCTTCAGCGCACCGACAGGATTTGATGCCGCTGAAGTCGTGATGAACAGACCTCTCTATGAGGGCTTTAACACGGTCTATCTGCCCTTCTTCGTATCCAAGGAGGATCTCGGAGCAGCTGCTCTGTCCACGTTCAACGGCATCAATGGCGGCGAACATACCGTGGTTTCGTTCCTCGAAACGGAATATGCCGAGGCCAACACACCGCTGTTAGTCAGCATGGCCAACGGTCGTGAGACACTCACTTTCACTGACAAATACATTACCGAACTTTCCGACGGACAGTCTCTGACGGATTTCTGTGGCGTCTATGCTCCACAAAGCGGCGCCGGATTGTGGGGTGTAGTCAACAACAACACATTCATGAGGGGTGGCGACGAGGCTACCATCAATGCTTTCCATGCCTATCTGGAAGCTCCGGCCGAGGCCAAGAGCGTCACATTCGGAACTACAACGGGAATCAGCAATGTCACCAACGACACGACTGCCTCAGAAGTTTACACTCTCAGCGGAATGAGACTCGCCAGCGGCATCAACGTACTGAACAAAGTTGCCAAGGGAATGTATATCATCAACGGTAAAAAGGTATTTGTAAAATGAACTACGTATCACCTGCTATCCTCGTCATGACGATGGAGACAGAAGCATTCATGGCAGCATCAGGCAGTCAGAACACGATAGACGTGGCTTTCGACGACAGCGACAACACATTCAACGGTTCGTTCCGTACCAAGGGTCACAACTCTGTCTGGGACTTTGACGACGAAGAAGACTGACAGAAAGAATAAAAACAAAGGGGTTGGCTTTGCCGGACAACAGGTATTGATTATCTTTGCAGAAAGCAGCCCGCTGCGTTACTCTAACTTTAAAAAATAACTAACTTAAAAGAAATAACTGACGACATGACACGATCAATAAGAAACACTATCATCACAGCCGCTCTCTCCGCCTCCTTCATGACGGCAGCGGCACAGACCGCAGGAGAGACGATGTTCCTCAGCGGCTCCCACGCAATGGTGAGAGCGGACCGGACCGCACGCTACATGCTGCTGCCCGTGGAGGAAAAAGCCGAAATGTGCAACCTCCGCGTGCTGGCCGACAATCTCCCCGTACAGTCTATAAACGTGCGGATGGCCGTAGACCATATTGACTATTACGTGCCGCTCGACCTGTCACAGTATAAGGACAAGAGCGTGCTGATCGACATCCACAACAACGGAAACAACCGCCATGAAGGCGCATTGCGCGAATTTGCGTGCTGGAAAGCGATAAAATATTCCGATACGTTCGACACCACAAACCGCGAATACTACCGCCCGGCATACCATCACACGCCGCTCTACGGCTGGATGAACGATCCGAACGGAATGTTCTATAAAGACGGCAAGTGGCACCTCTGCTACCAGTGGAACCCTTATGGCTCGTATTGGGAGAACCTCTCGTGGGGCCACTCCACGAGCACCGACCTCGTGAACTGGCAGCAGGAGCCGGCACCGCTCTATCCCGACGGACTCGGAATGATTTTCAGCGGCTCGTGCGTCGTCGACCACGAAAACACGGCCGGATTCGGCCGCGGCGCCGTCGTGGCTTTCTATACCTCGGCAGGCGAGAGCCAGACGCAGAGCATGGCCTACAGCACCGACGGCGGACAGACGTTCACAAAGTATGCCGGCAATCCTGTCATTACGTCAAATGTGCCGGATTTCCGCGACCCGCACGTGTTCCGCCACAAAGAGACGGACCGCTGGATAATGATTCTGGCCGCCGGTCAGGAAATGAACATCTATTCGTCGGCCAACCTCAAGGACTGGACCTACGAAAGCTCGTTCGGCCACGACTACGGCAATCACGACGGCGTGTGGGAGTGTCCCGACCTGATGGAGCTGCCCGTAAGCGGCACGGAAGAGAAGAAGTGGGTGCTTCTGTGCAACATCAATCCCGGCGGACCGTTCGGAGGCTCGGCCACACAGTATTTCACCGGAACGTTCGACGGCCACCGCTTCACCTGTGAATCGGCGCCGGAGGTGACCAAATGGATGGACTACGGCAAGGACCACTACGCCACCGTGACCTTTGACAACGCGCCCGACGGTCGCCGCGTGGCCATCGGCTGGATGAGCAACTGGCAATATGCCAATCAGCTGCCGACGATGCAGTACCGCAGCGCCAACACCATTGCCCGCGACCTCGGTCTCTTCACCGACGGCAACGAGACTTATCTCAGCTCCACACCATCGCCGGAAATGACGGCGGCACGCGGAAAGGTACTCGCAAGGCGGTCATCATCACGCCGCAGGACTTTCGCCGCAGACAGCGGAGCATACGAAATCAATGTCGACTTCATATCTTCAATGCGCAAACCTTTGACCATAACACTACAGAACCCAAAGGGCGAAACAGTCGTGATGATCTACAATCCCGCCGCCCGCACGTTCTCGATGGACCGCACAGCAAGCGGACAGACCGGATTCAGCGACGCTTTCCCCGCTGTGACCACGGCCCCGGTGTATGGCGGACTGATGCGCTCGCTGCGCATCTTCGTCGACCGCTGCAGCATCGAGGCATTCGACGGCGAGGGCCGCATGGCCATGACAAACCTCGTATTTCCGTCGGAGCCTTATAACACGATAACCGTAAGCGGCGGCAAGGCTGCCACGACGGTGTATGCTGTGGGCAAATGAGAGGTTTTACCATCCCATTACCCCCATCCCATCACTCCCATAACTCCCATAACTCCCATAAACTCCCATAAAAGAAAAACAATATGAACAACAAATATTTGACGCTTATCCCGCTGATGCTCTGCTTCTTCGCAATGGGATTTGTCGATTTGGTAGGCATAGCCTCCAACTACGTCAAGGCCGACCTCGGCCTGAACGACACCGTGGCCAACGTGCTTCCGTCGCTCGTCTTCTTCTGGTTCCTCATCTTCTCCGTGCCCACCGGCATGCTCATGAACCGCATCGGCCGCAAGCGCACGGTGCTGCTTTCGCTCGCCGTGACGGTAGTCTCGCTCATGGTGCCGCTCTTCAGCGCAGGCTTTGCAGCCATGCTCCTGTCGTTCTCGCTGCTCGGAATCGGCAACGCCCTGATGCAGACGTCGCTCAATCCGCTCATCTCGACCGTGATCCGCGGCGGAAATCTGGCCGCAACGCTCACGTTCGGCCAGTTCATAAAGGCCATAGCATCGTTCCTTGCCCCATACATAACTATATGGGGAGCTACGGCTGCCATACCCTCATTCGGACTCAACTGGCGAGTGCTTTTCGCCATCTACTTCGTCATCGGACTGCTGGCCACGCTGCTGCTCGTAACCACACATATTGAAGAGGAACCGCAGACGGGCCGCGCCTCGTCAATGGCCGACTGTCTGCGCCTGCTCGGACGTCCGGTTGTGCTTCTGTCGTTCGTCGGCATCATGTGTCATGTGGGTATCGACGTCGGAACAAACACCACAGCCCCGAAGATTCTGATGGAGCGCTTGGGCATGTCGCTAAACGACGCCGCCTTCGCCACAAGCCTCTATTTCATCTTCCGCACCGTGGGATGTCTGACCGGATCGCTCCTGCTTCGTCTGATGTCCAACCGCACGTTCTTCGTCGTGAGTGTGGCGATGATGGTTCTGAGTATGGCCGGACTGGCCTTCGCCACTGACCGTCTCATGCTCTACACGGCAATTGCCCTCGTGGGCTACGGCAATTCCAACATATTCTCGCTCGTCTATTCCAACGCCCTGCTCTCCGTGAGCGACAAGCAGAACGAAGTTTCAGGCCTGATGATCATGGGACTCTTCGGCGGCACGGTGTTCCCGCTGCTCATGGGCTTCGCCGCCGACGCCGTGGGACAGATGGGCGCCGTGGCCGTGATGGCCGTTGGAGTGGTGTATTTAGGAATAGCCACAAGAAGCCTCACTCCCAACGGTCCCACCCCATCTCTAAAGAGAGGGGAGTAGACAGCCTCGGAAGCATAACAATGGAGCGAAGGAAAAATAACAAGATAACGAAACAACTATTTTACCGTAACAATTCCTAAAGACAACGATTATGAATAACCAGGATTTAAGCCATAACGCGGGCATGAATAATATAAACCCGGCAAATGACAATAACAGTAGTAATGATAATATGAGTCAGCAGAAGAGCTCCACTCCCCTCTCCCATTTGGGAGGGGGAAGGAGTGAGGCCGTAGAGAGTAAAGCTCTTGAGGTTGTCGTCGGCCTCGGCGAAGCCCTTTGGGACGTGCTGCCCGACGGTAAGAAACTCGGCGGAGCACCCGCAAACTTCGCCTATCATGTAGGACAGTTCGGCATGAAGTCTGTGGCGATAAGCGCCCTCGGCGAGGACAAGCTCGCCGAAGAAACCGTTGCCGCACTGGAAGAGAAGAAGCTCAACTACGTCATGCCGCGTGTACCCTACCCTACGGGCACGGTACAGGTGGAGCTCGACGACGACGGCGTGCCCACGTATGACATTCGCGAGAACGTGGCGTGGGACAACATTCCGTTCACACCCGAGATTGAAGATATCGCCCGCCGCTGCCGTGCCGTGTGTTTCGGCTCACTGGCACAACGCAATGTCGTGTCCCGCAATACGATCAACCGCTTCCTCGACGCCACGCCGGACGGTTGTCTGAAGATATTCGACATCAATCTGCGCCAGAACTTCTACACCAAGGAAGTCATACAGGAGTCCGTCCGCCGCTGCAACGTACTGAAGATAAACGACGAGGAACTCGTGCTCATAGGCCGCCTGTTCGGCTATCCGGGCCTCGACATCAGCAACAAGTGCTGGCTGATACTGGGAAAATACAATCTCGACATGCTCGTGCTGACCTGCGGCGTCAACGGCAGCTATGTATTCACGCCGGGCGAGATGTCATTTCAGGAAACACCGAGCGTCGAAGTGGCCGATACCGTCGGAGCCGGCGACTCGTTCACCGGAACGTTCTGCGCAGCAATCCTGCGCGGACTGCCCGTCAAGGAGGCCCACAGGCTGGCCGTACAGGTGTCGGCATATGTCTGCACACAGAACGGCGCGATGCCCGAACTGCCGGAAGAAGTGAAGGGATAGTTCAAAGTTAAAGGCGGAAACAGTGGCCCGTATGGGAAAAAATGTCTATTTTTGCGGTTGCGTATGACATTACGCCGATTGACACCCGCTTCCTCGTCACAAAACCATGCGACCGACGCAACGGCATGACCGCAGAAGAACGCCGCGCACGGATTATTGAGATGGGACTGCTGTCGGGTGCAAAAGAAACACTGACCGCAATCTACGATGAAGACTGTCAAACCCGGATTCAATCATCATATATACAAATGTATCTGCGTTCTTCCTCTCTTCGCCACACTGGCCATTGCCGGGTGTGGCGAAGAGAGGAAGAACGTTGCCGATAACAACGACGGCAACATGCCGGAACGGTTCCATACGGAAGTCCTCAACGCCTATACGCCAATCAAGAATCAGGGCCGTTCGCCACTGTGCTGGGCCTACGCCATGCTCTCCGCCATTGAGACGGAGCACATCATGCGCGGCGACTCCGTTCATCTCTCTGTGAAATATGCCGCCCGCGCACTGGCCGAGGACAACTTCCGACGGGCTTATTTCAAATGCGACCGCAGTCCCTCCACTATGCGCGCCACGCCACAGAGCCTGCTTGACGTCATCGCCTGTCACGGACTGGTGGCATACGACGCCTACCGTGACGCGCCTGAAGCCGACTATGACGTGCTCATGTCGAAATTGCGGCGTTTAGCCCGCGTAGCCGTCAACACGCGACTGCCGCTCCGTAGGGCCGAAGAGCGAGCTGCGGCCGTAATCGACGAGACACTCGGTCCGGCGCCGCGGAATGTCTTCATGCTCGGCGCACAATACACTCCCGGGGAATTCGCCCGCAGCGTCTGCGCCCCTGACGAATATATCGCCATGACGAGCTTCACCCACCACCCTTTCTACGAGACCTTCGCGCTGGAGGTGCCCGACAACCGGACGCAGTCGGAGATGCTCAACGTTCCCGTAGACACGCTTATGGCCCGCATGGCCCTTGCCGTGCGCCGTGGCCGAGGAGTATGCTGGGAGGGTGACACGAGCGAGGAAGGATATTCCTTCGAATGTGGTACGGCCAGCCTCCCGGCCGGTACAGACGTCTCTCAGACGGCCCGTCAACTGGCCTTCGAACGTCATGAGACCACCGACGACCACTGTATGGCCGTCGTCGGACTGGCCCGCGACAACGCCGGCCGGCTTTGGTTCATAATGAAAAACTCGTGGGGAACGGCCAATCCCTACGGCGGACTGATGTATGTCTCCGGCGATTATGTGCGCCTGAAGACCATAGCCGTATTCATGCCGCGTTCGGCCTGGGAGGACAGGGGATGAGAGTGATGACAATATTGTGCTGCATGTTTGGCGTGATTCCGGTTGCCGCGCAGGACGAATTCACTCTTGAGCGCAAGTCCGACAGCCTCTACGTCGTCCGACTGGGCAGCGACGGCTGGACGCTGCCGTTTCCCGTATATCAATTCCAGACGGCCGATGTCGACGGCGACGGCTCTACAGACGCCATTGTGGGCGTCACAAAGACCACACGCTATGACCCGGAACCGCACCGTCGGGTCTTCATCTTCAAAAACTACCGCGGCCATGTCCGCCCGCTCTGGCTCGGTTCGCGCCTCGGCCAGCCCGTAGCCGACTTCCGCTTCCTGCCCTCGCGCGGCGTCCTGCGCGTCATGGAATACGAGCGCAGCGGTCTTTTCATGGTCGCCGACTACCGCTGGCGCTCCTTCGGAATGGAGTTCGCCGGATACGTCGGCCGCGAGATGACGGAAGCAGAAGCACGCCGAAAGACCTTCGGGACGGCCGAAGAAGACTCACAATAGCCTCCGGACAACGCCCGGACAGTTTCCCAATACCTCCCATAAAATCCCATAAAAACCATACTTCCCATAATCTCCCATTTCCCTCCCATAATCTCCCATAAAATCCCATAAAAACCATGCAAACCAAAAGAATCAAGACCATCATCGCGGCAGCCATCATCGCGCTGTCCGCCTATCCACAGAGCAACACCCGGAAACCCACACCGTTCATTCCCCTGGGCTGCGTCATCGACGTGGAAAGCCTCAACAGCGAGATCGACACCTCGATGGACATCTCCCGCCTCAGTCTTTCCGACCTCCGCATACTCCGCAACGCCTTCGCCGCCCGTCAGGGCTACTGCTTCGAGGACTACGCCCTGCGCGCTATATTCAACCGGACAACATGGTATGCCGACCGGCTGTGGGAGCGCATGGACGGCCCGCTATACGACCGGCCGCTGACATATTCTCCCGGCGAAACCGCCTTCATCGAACGTATAAGGAAACGCGAGGCCGAGCTGCGCGCCCTCAACTTCACCGTACCCGACGGCGGACGGGTCAACACCGACAATATCGTCAACAAGTTCCAGCTTGAAGAGCTATCGCTTCCACTCTACCGGCGGCTCGCGCGAGACGGTTTCGCCATCGTCCCGCGACAGGGCGCACAGCTCTTCCACTGCTACGAGAACAACGACTATCACGATTTCCCCAACTTCATCACCACCGATCTCCATCTGCAGATGGTCCATATCTATTTCTCCGCCGTCCTTCAGGAACTGGAGAAGCAACATCTGAAACGCAAGATAGACGTCATCGTCAGCGGACTCTACGATGGCATTGCCGCTAAGGCTGTCACTACGGCCGACAAGAAGACGCGGCAGGCCGCCGACTATGCCATGGCGTGGCTCGCTGTTGCCGGGCGGCTGTCGGGAAACGGCAAGCTAAGCGTGCCCGAAACATATAGCCACGAGGTGGACAACGAGGTGGAACGGGTGATAGCCGGAAGCGACGACTTCTCGCCGCTGCTCGGCTATACGGGCGTCTATTTCATGTACAGCCTGTTCCAACCGCGGGGAAACTACAGCCGCACACAGGCCATGCAACAGTATTTCCGGACGCTGATGTGGATTCAGCATGCACCGTTCTGCACGTCCGACAGCGACCGTCTGCGAAGCCTTGTGCTCATGGCCGACGCCCTGAACGCGGACAGCGACGTGCGCCGGCAGCTCGTCAGCGTCACCGACGTCCTGTCGCTGCTTGTGGGCCAGCCCGACGGCCTTTCGCTGCTCGACGTGGCGGACATTCTCCGGAAGGACGACTATGACGTGATGAGGCTCATGAAGGACAACCGCCTTCTCGCCCGGCTGGCCAGCCGTCTTGACACGGAGAGCCTTCGGCAGATGCGCATACGGCCGAAGGAAGAACTGTCGTGCCGCGAGAAAATCTGTCTCATGCCCCAGCGCTATCTCTACGACAGCGAGGTGCTTCAGGAACTGGTTGACGTCGTGACGCGGCCGGAGACCCTGCGCGGCTGCCCCAAGGGCCTCGACGTCATGGCGGCGTTCGGTTCTCAGACCGCCCGGAGGATTCTTCTGGACGACTACTGCGAGCAGGAGCGGTGGCCTCGGTACACAAGCAAGCTGGACTCCGTCACGGCGCTGATGCCGCTGCTGAGCCGCGACACGACGGTATATAACCGGTGGATGGACGCCCTGACGGTCATGCAGCAGTGGAATGACCCGCGCCAACCTTATTTCATGACCACGCCGCAGTGGGCGAAGAAGAACCTCAACGCGTCGCTGGCCTCATGGGCGGAACTGAAACACGACGTCATGCTGTATGCCAAACAGCCTATGGCGGCCGAGTGCGGAGGCGTCATCCCCGACCCTGTCGTCGTGGGGTATGTCGAACCGAACGTCGGCTACTGGCGTCAGGCGCTCTCGCTGGTGCGGCTTGTGGAGACTGTCCTGCGCCGCCACAACATGATGACGCCGCGTCTGGCCACGCTGACGGAGCAGGTGGAGGAGCAGACGGCTTTCCTCCTCGACATTTCGGAGAAAGAGCTGGACGGCCGGAAACTGACGGCGGAGGAGTTCCGGAGCATCGAGAAGCTGGGCAGCACGTACGAATGGCTGACGCTCGACATCCTAAAGGAAAAGGCGTCGGAGAGCGGCATGGTGTGGGAGGACGTTCAGGGCCCGGACAAGCGGGTGGCCGTGGTGGCCGATGTCTATACGGCCAACGCATCGAACAATCCCGACCGAGGCATACTCCACGAGGCTGTGGGCACGGTAGACGACATCTTCGTGGTCGTAGAAATCAACGGACTGCTCCACCTGACGCGCGGCGCCGTCTTCTCCTACCGCGAGTTCCGTCTGCCGCCGGGCAACCGCCTGACCGACGAGCAGTGGCAGAAGATGCTCGACGCCAGTCCACGCTACGGCGTTCCGGAGTGGATGGAGGAGATAATACTGCCCGACTCTGTGCCCGCGGACAACGAATTGATATTCTACAGTTCGGGATGTTAGGTGTTGTTATGCAAGGGGACATTGGAATACAGATGAATCACATTGCAAAGGAGGCCGGTTCATACCGGCCGTAGGGACATATTCCGATACATGATGAAGACGACGCTCGCTTTCATAATAATATTGCTTCTTCCGGCATGCGCGTCGGCGGCGCTTCCCGCCGACGATGACAGCCTCGACGTCCTCTTCACGGGCGACGTCATGCTCGGCCGCGATGTGGCCCGGGTGATAAAAAACAGCGGCGCCGACGCTCTGTTCACACCCTCGATAGACTCACTTTTCGCCTCGGCCGACGCCGTGGTGGCCAATCTGGAATGTCCCGCGACCGACATCGAAAGCCCCCTGAACAAGCGCTTCGTCTTCCGAGCCTCGCCCGACGTGCTGCCCGTCCTGCGGCGCCACGGCGTGACCCACCTCAATCTGGCCAACAACCACAGCATCGATCAAGGCCGCCGCGGACTGACCGACACCTACCGCAACATCCTCTATGCCGGAATGACACCACTCGGATATGGGGAAAACGCAGCCGAGGCAGCCCGCCCACAGCTACTGGCAACACCGGTACGCCCCGTCTACATGCTTTCGTCACTGCTGGTCATGTCCGAAAACTATGTCTCGATGGCCTCCCGGTCGGGCGTATGCGAATCGTCCGTCGGCGTCCTGTGCGACACAATCGTCGCCCTGCGCCGCCGCTGTCCCACGGCCTGCATCATCGTCAGCCTCCACTGGGGCACGGAACACACGCTCCACCCCACGCTCCTCCAGCGCGCCGACGCCCACCGCCTCATTGACGCCGGTGCCGACGCCATCATCGGCCACCACTCCCACACGGCTCAGGACGTTGAGACATACCGCGGCCGCCCCGTCTTCTACAGCCTCGGCAATTTCATCTTCGACCTTGACCGCCCGCTCAACCGCCGTGCTATCGTCGCCCGTCTGACCGTCACGCCAACCGTCCTCCGATTCGCCGCCATACCGATAGAAATCAACCGCTGCCGACCGAGGGTGACGGAAGAACAGTAGATGGTGAACGTAGCAGGGGGATAAAAACCGACGGTTGCAAACAAATGGCGGAATTGAAGCCAACCGTAGGGACATATTCTTGTTTTTGTCCGCAAACAAGCGGCGGGTTCCGTAGCAATCCCATGTGTTCCTTTACGCCCCCATTTCTCAGCCAACAAGAGTAATCATACCTCTTCACTCATCACTCTGAACTCTGCACTATAAGAACTTCACTCTGAACTCTTACCTACGTAAAGATAATATCACGGAATTTAACATTTGAAAAATTCAATTCTGGAGAGCGTCGAAGCCGAAACTTTTACATTCCACTGCCCTTTTCATCCCAAAAATCGTCCGCTGCCTTGCAACGGGGCCCTCCCGGCCCTACAGCGGGGCTACCGTTGCTCTGCAACGGAGCCACCGCCGCAATGCAACGGTAGCCCCGTTGCAAGGCCGTAAGGCCCTTACGGCAAAATAAAAGCGGACAAAAAGTTGCACACTTCGGCTAAAAACGTTATAACCCCCTGACCCTCAGACGATAAAAGATGCACGCGCAAAACTCGCGAATTTGCGGCCAAAAGATTTTCATTTCTGAATTCTTCAAGGATTTTAAGGCATTTGTCCGAATTCTTCCGAATAAGAAGCCCCTCCACAAAGGGGACGAACCTACGCAGATGAAGGGATTTGTAGATACGTCATCTCGCAGGCACCCTAACTATGGGGAGGGCCGTGGTGGGGCTTTTTTTCCGATTCTTGTACGCTCTGTCGGAAAATTGCATTATCTTTGCATCTGCTAATATTCATAACTGACTTATGGAACAGACACTTCTTATATATAACACGCTCAGCCGCCGCAAGGAGGCTTTCGAGCCACTCCATGCCCCGAACGTGGGCATGTATGTCTGCGGACCGACCGTCTACGGCGATCCCCACCTGGGACACGCCCGTCCCGCCATAACCTTCGACCTCGTATTCCGCTATCTGCGCCATCTGGGATATAAGGTGCGCTACGTGCGCAACATCACCGACGTAGGCCATCTGGAACATGACGCCGACGACGGCGACGACAAGATTGCAAAAAAGGCACGTCTGGAGCAGCTCGAACCGATGGAGATAGCACAGCACTACACCAACCGCTACCATGAAGCCATGGAGGCGCTCGGCGTACTGCCCCCAAGCATCGAACCCCACGCCACGGGACATATAATCGAACAGCAGCAGCTCGTCCAGAAGATACTCGACAACGGCTATGCCTACGAGAGCAACGGCTCGATATACTTCGATGTGGAAAAATACAACCGCGACCATAAGTACGGCGTTCTGTCCGGCCGCAACCTCGACGACGTTGTCAACGCCAGCCGTGAGCTTGACGGCGTGGGCGAGAAGCGCAATCAGGTTGACTTCGCACTGTGGAAGAAAGCCCAGCCGGAGCATATCATGCGATGGCCAAGCCCCTGGAGCGACGGATTCCCAGGATGGCACTGCGAGTGCACGGCAATGGGCCGGAAGTATCTCGGTGCACACTTCGACATCCACGGCGGCGGACTCGACCTCGTCTTCCCCCATCACGAATGTGAAATCGCGCAGGCCGTGGCCAGCCAGGGCGACCAGATGGTGCGCTACTGGATGCACAACAACATGATAACCATCAACGGAAAGAAGATGGGAAAGAGCCTCGGAAATTTCATCACGCTGGAACAGTTCTTCACCGGCAGCCACCCGTCGCTCGAACAGGCTTACAGCCCCATGACCATACGCTTCTTCATTCTCTCGGCCCACTACCGCGGAACGGTGGACTTCTCAAACGAAGCCCTCAAGGCCAGCGAGAAGGGACTGGAGCGCCTGATGAACGGAATCAGCGACCTGGAGCGCATCACCGTGTCGGACAAGTGTGACCCGCAGACGGAGAAAGTCGTCAAGGAATTGCGCCAGAAGTGCTACGACGCCATGAACGACGACTTCGCCACGCCGATGGTCATCAGCCATCTGTTCGAAGCTTGCGGCGTTGTCAACCGCCTCGTTGACCATAAGGCCACCATCTGCGCCGACTGCCTGAAGGAACTCTGCGAGACCATGCGGCTCTTCGCCTTCGACCTGCTCGGACTGAAAGAGGAGAAAAGCGGCTCATCCGGCGCACGCGAGGAAGCCTACGGAAAGGTGGTCGACATGGTGCTTGACTTGCGCGCCAAGGCCCGTGCAGCCAAGGACTGGGCTACCTGCGACCAGATACGCGATGCCTTAAAGGACGCCGGCTTCGAGGTGAAGGACACCAAGGATGGCGTGGCATGGAGGCTCAACAGATAACCTCCGGTGAACTCTTTGACCGCTGCTTCGAGGTGGCTACGGCCACTTCGGGCGGCGCGTCACGCAACCGGCTGCTTCACGAGACGCTGTTGCTGGCTTGTGAAGCAGCATCGGAAGGCGGACGGACGGGCTTCGGCAATCTTTTTTCACAGGTGGACCACCTCTGCCGACGCTACGGCGTGGCTGAACATGACCGGCACGAGATACAGCTCATGCGACGCCACTCCAACCGCAAGGACGAGTTGAGCCACAGCGAGCTGATGTATGACGTCCGCGCCCTCACTATATTCATTTCCGCCATATTGGCCGACAACGTGCCCCCGCGGCTCACCCGAATCCTTCCCCACACGGGCCGGCCGGCCGACGGCAACAGAAGGATTGACATGCGGTGCATCCGTTGCATCGTTGACAGGTGGGACGAGGATTACATCTATGTCACCGCCGACCTCGAATCCGGCACCCGCACCATACGCAGCGACTACGGACAGGCTGACCGCGGCGTCGATATGGACTATCTACGGCAGCTGTTGCACGAAGGTATGCAGCTCAACCTGCTTGACTGTCACATCGAGGATGACATCGTCAGCCCGCAGCTCGTCGTCGTTGAACCGGACTTCCTCATAGACATCAGTTCCCTTGCCGCTTGCTTCACCGACTACGGCCACCATCCGCTGGCATACACCATCAACCGCCTCCGCCAGCGGGCGAACAGCCAGCCCATTCTTCTCGGTAACTTCGCGGGCCGCTCCCTCGACGGCATAATCAACAATCCACAGCATTTCAGCATCAACAATACCATCATGGAGTCCTTCCGTGATGAAGCCCTGCAGTTCTGTACATGCCCCAACTTCGCCCCCGCCGCATTCAAGAGCGACGCCACCAGCCAAACGGAGAACATCCGTGAGGCCGTGGAAACGCTGTTCGGAAGCTACGGCGACACTCCAGCCGGCGAAGAGTCAAGCACGCCCGAGCATGGCGCAGAGCTGTCGCAACGCGGCGCAGAACCGTCGTTCGACATAGCCAAGGCCGTACTGGAACCGTCGTTCGTCTGCGAACGGCTCGGACTGCAAGGCCGTGCCGACCTCATGACAACGGATTTCCGCCTGCTTGTAGAGCAGAAATCAGGTAAGGCAAGGATTGTGGGACGGGACGGAATGGCCTACACGGAGGCTCACTACGTCCAGCTGCTGCTCTATTACGGCGTTCTGCAACACAACTTCGGCTTAAGCCACCGCCACACGGACATGCGGCTGCTCTATTCCCGCTATCCGGCAAAGGACGGACTGATGACCGTCAGCTTCTACCGCGCCCTCTTCAACGAGGCCATCAAGCTGCGCAACCGCATCGTTGCCGGCGAATATCACATCGCGAGCAACGGTTTTGGCTGTATTCTCGGCCGCCTTTCAGCCGAAACAATAAACGAGCGAAACCTCAACGGAACCTTCTTCAACAACTACATACGGCCCCAGACCGAGGCCGTCACGGCACCGCTGCATGTCCTTCCGCCGCTCGAACAGGCATACTTCGAACGCATGATGACCTTTGTCTACCGCGAACAGCTGGCCTCGCGTGTCGGTACAGGCAAAAGCTCGTCCGGCTCAGTGGCCGACCTTTGGAACATGCCGCTGCATGAAAAGATCGAGACGGGAGCCATTCTGTTTGGAGAGGTATCCGAAGCCCTGAAAACCTCCCTTTCGTCCACCACAAGGGAAGACAGCCTGCGGTCTGACAAAGGGAAAGACACATATAACGATGACGACATCATCTGTCTCCACCTCTTACCCTACTCCTACACTACGTCAGACAGCAGTTCTTCCATCCTTGGGGTGACAGGAGTGGCGGCTCAAGGGGCCTCCACTTTCCGCCGCGGCGACATGGTCTACCTCTACACCTACCGCGACACGCCTGACATACGGCGGAGCCTGCTATACAAGGCTACCATCGAAGAGATTGACACTGTCAGGGCCGTGATGCGGCTGAGCAACCCGCAGCGCAATCCGGAAATTTTCTGCGGCCGGCGCTTTGCCATTGAACATGCGGCCGGCGACGTGGGAACAGTGGGCCATCTGCGCGGCCTCCATACATTCATCACCGCACCGGACCACCGCCGCCAGCTGCTTCTCGGCCAGCGGCCGCCGCTCACGGACACCGCTGTCAGGCTATCGCGGAGCTATCACCCGAATTATGACGACATACTCCTGGAAGCCCGCCAGACACGCGACTACTATCTTCTCGTAGGCCCTCCGGGCACGGGCAAGACATCAATGGCATTGCGGTTCATGATCGAAGAAGAACTGACGGCACCCCACTCGTCCATACTCCTGCTGTCCTACACCAACCGCGCCGTCGACGAAATATGCTCCATGCTCACTGAGGCCGGCATCGGTTTCCTGCGCATCGGCGGCGAGGCGTCCTGCGACCCGCGCTTCCGCGACAGTCTCTTGGAGGCATCGCTCGGGGACAAACCGCGGCTGGACACGATAAAACAGCGCATCACCGAAACGCGCGTCGTCGTCGGGACAACATCGACCATGCAGTCGCGGCCGTTCATATTCGGCCTCAAACACTTCTCCCTCGCCATCGTCGACGAGGCTTCACAGATTCTCGAACCGGCCGTCATTGGTCTTCTCGCAGCCCACGACGGGCTGGGACGGTGCTACATTGACCGCTTCATTCTCGTTGGAGACCACAAGCAGCTGCCCGCCGTAGTCCAGCAATCAGAACAGGATTCTCGCGTTGACGACCCGCGGCTTCACGCCGTCTGCCTGACGGACTGCCGCCGATCGCTTTTCGAACGGCTCATCGACATCGAACGGCGCTCCGGCCGCAGCCACACCGTGGGCATACTGCGACGCCACGGCCGCATGCACCCTGAAGTAGCCGCCTTTGCCTGTGAGATGTTCTACGCCGGCGAGAAGCTCACGCCTGTGCCGTGTCCCCATCAGGAGGAAGACACGTTGGGATACGACATGCCGTCGCGTGACGACGCGGACGACATGCTCAAACGCCACCGCATGATGTTCATTCCGTCCGCCCCGTGCCGCGACGAGTCGTCATCGGACAAGGTCAACATGAGCGAGGCCCGCATCGTGGCCGACATCGTGGCCCGCATACGCCGCTTCTACGGCGAACGGTTTGACTCCGAGCGCACCATAGGTATCATCGTACCCTACCGCAATCAGATTGCAGCCATACGCGGCGAGATTGTGAAGAACGGCGTTGCCGAGGCCGACCGCATTTCCATCGACACCGTGGAACGCTATCAGGGCAGTCAGCGCGACGTCATCATCTATTCCTTCACCGTCCAGCGACGCAGCCAGCTGGCCTTCCTGACAGCCAACTGCTTCACCGAGAACGGACGGACGATAGACCGCAAGCTCAACGTGGCCCTCACGAGGGCCCGCCGCCAGATGATCATGACGGGAAACGTGGAGGTGCTGAAGGAAAACGCGCTGTTCGCCGAGCTGATAAAGAGATACCGCATTCTGACATAAATTGCATTCTGATATAGTACCGCATTCTGACACTGATTGCAAATACCTAACCAAACGCGAATGCGCAAAGGATGGCGCGAATGACTTTATCGCAAGAGAATAAACTTTGCGCCTTTGCGTTTGCGATATAACATATAATAACTAAGAGAAAGACAGTATGAAGAAAGCAAAGGAAACGATACGGCTGGACCATCTGACGATAGGCTACAGGACGAACGGCAACGTCGCCGCAGTGGTCACAGACATCTGCGCGGCCGTCCGCGAGGGTGAACTGACGTGTCTGCTCGGGGCGAACGGCGTCGGCAAGAGCACGCTTCTGCGCACGATGGCGGCATTTCAGCCCAGGCTTTCCGGCCATATCTATGTCGCGGAGACGGAGTTGGACGACTACAGCGACAGCCTACTGGCCCGCACCATCGGCATCGTACTGACTGACAAGCCCGACATCCACAACATGACCGTCCGTCAGATGGTGGCCATGGGCCGCTCGCCATACACCGGATTCTGGGGCCGTTGTTCCGCTGCCGACATGGAGATTGTCGACGAGGCCATCGCGCTGACCGGCATCACGGCGATTGCCCGCCGCATGGTCGGCACGCTGAGCGACGGCGAGCGCCAGAAGGTAATGATTGCCAAGGCGCTGGCCCAACAGACGCCGGTCATTATCCTCGACGAGCCGACCGCCTTTCTCGACTATCCGAGCAAGATTGAAACCATGCAGCTCCTCCACCGTATCAGCCGCGAGATGGAGAAGACGGTGTTTCTTTCCACCCACGACGTCGAGCTGGCCCTTCAGATTGCGGACACGGTTTGGCTCATGTCGCGCAGCGGTGTCACCACGGGAACACCCGAGGACCTTGCCCTCAACGGCCGGCTGCCGGATTTCTTCGAGAACAGCAGCATCACGTTCGACGCGATGACGGGACTTTTCACGCTCAATCACACGACGGAACGGCGCGCCCGCCTGTATGTCGCGCCCGGTGTCGACGCCCGCCGCGTGGCCATGGTACGCAAAGCGCTTCTGCGCAACGAAATAAGTACGGAGGAAGAATATGAGACAAGCATGGAACATGCCGGTTCCTGTCATAACGAAGCTGAACAATCGGCGGACATACATCTCACGATTACAGCGGACGCATATTCATTCAAAGGCCGGTCGGTTCAGACGATAGACGAAATGATTAAGCTGTTGGCATAATCATTAATCAATAGATTATTATTTGGTTTGCTCCGACTTTTCTGATATTTACCGAATTGGTATTCACCATTTGCAGGGATGCACACCGGTGCATACGCGCTCACTTGCATGCCGACAACCGACATTTCGGGTTTCGGATGCGCCAGGGTGCATACCTGCAAAGGGAGGAGGGGCCGCGGGAGGTTCGTTATTATCGCCACACCGCATTGTGCGGTGACATTAATAATGCCACTCATGTCCGGCGCCCCCGATCATAATTTATGATTCCGACTTCAGAATTGAAATCAGCTCTTTCATTCCTTCCGACGCTCCCTTCATTATCTGCTTTACCTCATGGGTTCCGGACGTTCTGACCGGCTTTGGGTCTATCAGATAGACAGGGACACCGGGGCGGACGTAGTGGAGCAGTCCGGCGGCGGGATAGACATTGAGCGACGTGCCGATGATGATGAATATGTCGGCCTCGGCGGCATGGTCCGCAGCGACGCTGATATTGGGCACAGCCTCGCCGAAGAACACAATGTAGGGCCGCAGCAACGAGCCGTCACCGGCCTTCGTTCCCGGTTCTACGCGGCAGTCGGCTGCCGTCAGCGTCTGCCAGTAGCGCGGATCTTCCGTGTCGCGGCTGGAGCATACTTTCATCAGCTCGCCGTGGAGATGGATGACGCGTGACGACCCGGCCTGCTCGTGGAGGTTGTCAACGTTCTGAGTCACCACCGTCACGTCATAGTCTTTTTCCAGCGCCGCCACAAGACGATGGCCGTCGTTCGGACCGGTCTTGACCAGCTCGTTGCGCCGCGCGTTATAGAACTCGGTGACCAGCGTCGGGTCGGCCAGCCAGCCGTCGTGTGAGGCAACTTGCTCCACGGGATAGTTTTCCCACAGTCCGTCAGAGTCGCGGAAAGTCTTTATGCCGCTTTCTGCCGACATGCCGGCTCCGGTGAGTAATACGATTTTCTTCATACCTTTTGTTTTTTAAAGAGAGAGGGGGGATTTTGGGAGAGATGAGAGAGATGGGAGGGATGAGAGGGATGGGAGAAATGAGATGGATGGGAATAATGGGATGGATGTGTTGCATCAAACCCAAATGTGTTGCATCAAACCCAAATGTAGCGGACCTGCAGTCCGCTTGACTAATCTTTAGACTACATGATCCGCTACATTGTGTCTCCCCTCACTTAAAGCATATTAAGCTCCATCCTTTCGGGCGGTTGGGGCGGTTGGTGTTTAGTATATCAGGTTCTCGCCCGTCATGTCGGCCGGCTGCTCCAGTCCCATGATATGGAGGATTGAGGGAGCAACGTCAGCCAAACGTCCGTTCTTGACCTTGGCCGAGTTATTGTCGGTCACGTAGATGAACGGCACGGGATTGAGCGAGTGGGCCGTGTTCGGGCTTCCGTCCTCGTTGACAGCGTTGTCGGCGTTGCCGTGGTCAGCAATGATGATGGCCTCGTAGTCGTTGGCCTTGGCGGCCTCGATGACCTCGCGGACACAGTTGTCGACGGCGTGAACGGCCTTGGCGATGGCGTTGTAGACACCGGTGTGGCCAACCATGTCACCATTGGCGAAGTTGACAACGATGAAGTCATACTCCTGAGTGTTGATTGCGCCGACGAGCTTGTCTTTCACCTCGTATGCGCTCATCTCCGGCTTCAGGTCGTAGGTGGCGACTTTGGGTGAGGGAACGAGTATGCGGTCCTCGCCCTCGTAGGGCTGCTCGCGTCCGCCGTTGAAGAAGAATGTCACGTGAGCATACTTCTCCGTCTCGGCCGTGTGGAGCTGGCGCTTTCCCTGTGAGCTGAGATATTCGCCCAGCGTGTTTCCTACGTTCTCCTTGGGGAACAGAATCTCCACGCCGGTGAACGAAGCGTCGTAGGGTGTCATGCAGTAGTAACGCAGTCCCGGGATGGTCTTCATTCCTTCCTCCGGCATGTCCTGCTGTGTGAGCACCTGTGTGAGCTCCTTTGCACGGTCGTTGCGGAAGTTGAAGAAGATGACGACGTCACCCTCGGTGATTGTTCCGTCGACGGTGGCATTGCTGATGGGCTTGATGAACTCGTCGGTCACGCCCTCGGCATAGCTTGCCTCCACGGCCTTGACCATGTCGTCGGCCTTTGTGCCAGTGCCGCTGACAATGAGGTCGTAGGCTTCCTTGACACGGTTCCAGCGCTTGTCACGGTCCATAGCGTAGAAACGGCCCACGATGCTGGCTATGTGTGCGCCGTTCTCGCGGCACACGGCGTCAATCTCGCTGATAAATCCGGCACCGCTCTTCGGGTCGGTGTCGCGGCCGTCCATGAAGCAGTGGATGTAGGTCTCCTTCAGTCCGTATTCCTTTCCTATTTCGATGAGCTTCTTCAGATGGTCCAGTGACGAGTGAACGCCGCCGTTGCTGGTCAAACCCATCAGGTGGAGCTTCTTTCCGTTGTCACGGGCGTAGGTGTAGGCCGCCACGATTCCGGGATTCTGGAGAATGGAGCCGTCCTTGCATGCACGGTTGATTTTCACGAGGTCCTGATATACAACGCGTCCTGCGCCGATGTTGAGGTGTCCCACCTCCGAGTTTCCCATCTGTCCGTCGGGCAGACCAACGTTTTCTCCCGAAGCCTCCAGCTGTGAGTGGGCGCTGACGGCCGTGAGATAGTCGAGATATGGCGTGGGCGTGTTGAAGATAACGTCACCGCAGCCATGTTTTCCGATTCCCCATCCGTCGAGAATCATCAGTAATGCTTTCTTTGCCATTGTCTTTATATTTAATTATGTATGAATAGTCCGCTGCAAAATTACTAATAAATTACGAATTATGAATTACTCTGCAATGAAATAATCAGATAATGACCCAAACCAACACCCTGTGCCCAATCACCGGGACCCACTCCCAACACTTCAGGAGGGAGCCCGCCATGTCGTTAAGAGGAATGACACATACACCCCAACGAGGATGTTACGTCATTGAGAAACCGCAATGGAACAAAACATTTCAAGCTCCCTCCGGAAATATTTTCTTTTTTTAGGGGTGTCGGGTTATAGATTTCATGTCACAATAATATCACGGAATTTAACACTTGAAAATTTCAATTCCGGAGAGCGCCGAAGCCGGAACTTTTACATTTTGACGCCACTGTCATCCCAAAAACCGCCCGTCGCCGACCAACGGGGCTTTCCCGGCCTTGCAGCGGGGCCGCTTCCGCGCTCCAACGGAGCCGCCGCCGCTCTGCAACGGCAGCCCCGTTGGAAGGCCGTAAGGCCCTTATTGCAAAATAAAAACCGACAAAAAGTTGCACACTTCTGCCT
The DNA here is from genome assembly GCA_947170725.1 of uncultured Prevotella sp. Taxonomy (GTDB): domain Bacteria; phylum Bacteroidota; class Bacteroidia; order Bacteroidales; family Bacteroidaceae; genus Prevotella. Next base: position 93,563 of record CAMVUM010000005.1, on the reverse strand, counting down.
TTATTGCCGTAACACGCTGACCGTCAGACAACAAAAGATGCACGCGCAAAACTCGCGAATTTGCGGCCACGGGATTTTCATTTCAGAATATCGCAAGGATTTTGAGGCATTTGTCAGAATTATTCCGAGCTTTTAACATTTGGAACGTTCCTTCCGTCCTCCCCCTCATGGAGACCGAAAGAAACTCCCCCTCGTGAATTTAATGTTAAATTTTTCGTCCCTACAGAAAAATATTTGTAGATTTGCAGCCTATGAATGAATTTGCAGCAAACATTATAGGCTCAATAGCAGCCCTCTGTATGGTCTGCGGCTATCTGCCCCAGGCCTACCATACCATCCGTACACAGGACACCGACGGAATAGCCATGCCAACCTTCCTCGCCCTTGGCGCCGGAAGCATGTTCTTCGTCATCCAGGGACTGATTCTCGGCAACATCCCGCTCGTAGTCACAAACACCATCACAACCGTGGCCAGCGTCATCATCACGGTCATAAAAATCAAAAACGACCGCAAAAAGCCAAAACAACGGAAATAATGGCCGGAACAACGGAAACAGAGACCGGACATGGCTACACCGGACAAGACCGCATAGCGACGGACACACCGTTTGAATCCGGCGCGGGTATATTTTTCCCCTTTTATTTTGGCAATACACCCAAAATAAGTTAACTTTGCAGCAAATTATATAATTCTAAGGATGAAAAAATTGTTTATCGAGACCTACGGATGCCAGATGAATGTGGCCGATTCGGAGGTCGTGGCTTCGGTGATGAAGATGGCCGGATATGACCTATGTGAGGATATAGCCGATGCCGACGCCGTGCTACTGAATACATGTTCTGTCCGCGACAATGCAGAACAGAAAATCATCCATCGCCTCGAAACGCTCAACGCCGAACGCCGCAAAGGAAGGAAACTCATCGTCGGCATACTGGGATGTATGGCCGAACGCGTGCGCGAGGAACTGATAGACCGCCACGGAGCCGACCTCGTGGCCGGACCCGACGCATACATGTCGCTGCCGGACCTCATCGCACAGGTTGAAACCGGCCACAAAGCCATCAACATAGAACTGTCAACGACCGAAACCTATCGCGACGTCGTTCCGCAAAGGCTTCACGGAGCAAGAACAGGAGGATTCGTCAGCATAATGAGAGGATGCAACAACTTCTGCCACTATTGCATTGTACCGTACACACGAGGACGCGAACGCAGCCGCGACGTAGAAAGCATACTGCGCGAAGTGCGCGACCTCTGCGACCGCGGATATAAAGAGGTGACGCTGCTGGGACAGAACGTCAATTCATATAAAGTTCCGGACTCCTCCGGCTCATCCGCGGGGGAGACAGAGGGAGGCCATGGCTTCGCCTCTTTGTTGCGCATGGTGGCCCGTGCCGTACCCGGGATGCGCGTGCGCTTCACAACGAGCCATCCCAAAGACATGAGCGACGAGACACTGCGCGTCATAGCCGAAGAGCCCAACGTCTGCCGCCACATCCATCTGCCGGTGCAGAGCGGAAGCGACAGGATATTGAAACTGATGAACCGCAAGTACACCCGCGAATGGTATCTTGACCGCGTGGCAGCCATCAGACGCATTGTCCCCGACTGCGCCATAACGACAGACATCTTCGTCGGCTACCACAGCGAGACCGAAGAAGACCACCAGATGTCGCTCTCGCTGATGCGCGAGGTGGGCTACGACTCCGCCTTCATGTTCAAATACAGCGAGCGTCCGGGCACCTACGCCTCAAAACACCTCCCCGACGACGTGCCGGAGGACGTGAAAATCAGACGTCTCAACGAGATGATACAACTCCAGACCGAACTGTCAGCCACGGCCAACAAACGCGACGTGGGCCGCGAATTCAGAGTGCTCGTAGAAGGCTACAGCAAACGCTCACGGGAACAGATGTGCGGACGGACGGAACAGAACAAGATGGTTGTCTTCGACAAAGGACAGTGTCACGTCGGCCAGACCGTGCGCGTGAGAATCACCGACAGCACCAGCGCAACACTGTTCGGAGAAATAACGGAATAAAGAACAAAAGAAATAACAAAAAGACATTGAAGGAGCTATCTTACCGATAATGAAGATATCAAAAGCCGCTGGTCAACTACTGAAACCTTTAGTCAGCCATCGGCTTTAACTCCTGAGCGACCGCAGGGAGCGATAACTCCCTTTAAATCCTTTAAATCCCCAAAAAAGAACGATGGTCAAAGAATTCCTAAAGATAATGTGGCGCTTCCTGCCGCCATACAAGAAGTTTCTTGTCGCTTCAATAGCATGCAACATCCTTTCAGCCGCAATGAATATATTCTCATTCGCCGCGCTGATACCAATCCTCCAGATTCTCTTCAAGATAGACGAGAAGCGGGTAGAAAACCCCATGGCATGGGGCGACGGCAACTTCAAGGACTGGGCGTTCAATAACCTCAACTACTACGTCTGCCAGATGATAGACCAGTGGGGGGCCGTCACGGCACTCTTCGCCATCGGAATGTTCCTCTGCCTGACCACGATGATCAAGACCGGACTCTACTTCGGAGCATCAGCCTTCGTCGTGCCTATACGCACCGGCATCGTGCGCGACATCCGCAACATGATCTACTTCAAGATCACGTCACTGTCGCTGAGCTTCTTCACCGAAGAGCGCAAGGGAGACATCATCGCCCGCATCACCGGCGACGTCAACGAAGTGGAAGCATCAATCATGTCGTCGCTCGACATGCTCTTCAAAAACCCCATCCTCATCGTCAGCTACGTTGTCACGCTGTTCTTCATCAGCTGGGAGCTCACGCTCTTCACCCTCATCGTCGTGCCATTCATGGGATGGCTCATGGGAATCATCAGCCGAAAGCTCAAAGCCCAGTCACTCAACGTACAGGCCCTCTGGAGCGATACCATCAGCCAGGTTGAGGAGACCCTCGGCGGACTGCGGATCATCAAGGCCTTCTGCGCAGAAGAGAAGATGAACAAACGCTTTGACCAAATCAACAACCTCCACCGAAACACGCTCAAGAACATGACCATCCGCATACAGCTGGCCCACCCCATGAGCGAATTCCTCGGAACGGTGCTCATCGTCATCGTGCTGTGGTTCGGCGGAATACTCGTGCTCAACAAATCGACAATCTCCGGACCGACATTCATCTACTACCTCGTCATACTCTACAGCATCATCAACCCGCTCAAAGAGTTTGTCAAAGCCAGCTACAACATACCGCGCGGACTCGCCTCAATGGACCGCGTCAACAAGATCCTCAAGGCCGAAAACCCGATAAAGGCACCGAAAAACCCGGTCCCTCTGCCGGAATTCCAACACAAGATAGAGTTCCGCAACGTATCCTTCGCCTACAACTACCATCCCGACGATCCGACACGCACGCGCTGGGTGCTCCGCAACATCAACCTGACCATAGAAAAAGGCAAGACCGTGGCCCTCGTAGGACAGAGCGGCGGCGGAAAATCGACACTCGTCGACCTCATCCCGCGCTACTATGACGTGCAGGAAGGCGAAGTGCTCATAGACGGCATCAATGTCAAAGACCTCGGCATACACGACCTGCGACAGCTCATCGGCAATGTAAACCAGGAAGCCATCCTCTTCAACGACACCTTCCGCAACAACATCGCCTTCGGTGTTGACAACGCCACACAGGAACAGATAGAGGAAGCAGCAAAGATTGCCAACGCCTACGACTTCATCATGGAGTCCGAAAACCAGTTCAACACCGGCATCGGCGACCGCGGCGGACGCCTCTCCGGAGGACAGCGCCAGCGCGTCAGCATAGCCCGCGCCATCCTCAAAAACCCGCCCATCCTCATCCTTGACGAGGCTACATCAGCCCTCGACACCGAAAGCGAACGCCTCGTTCAGGAAGCCCTCGAACGGCTCATGAAGACCCGCACCACCGTGGCCATCGCCCACCGACTCTCCACCATCCACAGCGCTGACGAAATATGTGTCATCCACGAAGGAGAAATCGTGGAACGCGGAACTCACGACGAGCTAATCGCGATGGACGGCTACTACAAGAAGCTGACAGAAATGCAAAGGACATAGGCAGCCGGCGATGCTAAACGTATATAAAAAATGAGACAAAGGACGCTGTTTGTCATAAAAGTCTATCTCGTGACGGTGGTGATATTCATCATTGCCAAGTTGTTATTCATGGCATACAACAGCGGGACATATCCTTTCACCGTATCCGACTTCGCCGCAGTGGCGTGGCACGGACTTTCGCTCGACGCCTCCACGGCCATCTATCTGTTGATTCTGCCATTCCTCGCAACCATGGTCTCGCTGTGGTGGGACCGATGGAAACCGATGCACACCACGCTAAAAGTCTGGTACGGCATCATCGCCGTCGCGCTGGCAGCCACATTCGTGAGTGACACAAGCCTTTATGAGTTCTGGGGATTCAAACTCAACAACACCGTCCTGCCGTATCTTGAAAACCCACAGGGCATCACGTCAAGCGTCTCAACATGGTACTTGGCCGGCAGAATAGCACTTACAGCCGCCACCGCCTACATCATATACAAGGTGTTCACGTTCATAACGCCGAAAAAAATGCCGCCGGCAGGACGCCTCGGCGGCAAAATCGCAGCGACAGCCGTATGTATCGCGGTCATACCCATTTTCATAATAGGTATCCGCGGCGGCGTGACAGACGCCACAACAAACATCGGGCAGGTCTATTTCTCACAAAAACAATATCTCAACCACGCAGCCGTCAACCCGCTCTTTTGCTTCCTCTCGTCGTTTGAGCATGGTTCAAAAGACTACGATATATACAACTACTATGACGAACGGACGTGCCGTGAGCTCACCGACGGCGTCTACAACACGGAAAGCCGCGGCGGAGACACGCTGCTGCTGAACAACCGCAGGCCGAACGTTGTTGTGATATTGCTGGAAGGCTGCGGCGGCGTATTCACGGAAATAGGAGGGCGCAAGGACATAATGCCCAATCTGAACAGGCTCGCCCACGAAAGCATCTACTTCACACGATGCTACGGAAACTCATGGCGCACAGACCGGGGGACGGTATGCGCGCTGAGCGGCTATCCCTCTTTCCCCAACACTTCGGTGATGAAGATGCCCGACAAGAGCCGCACCATGCCATCAATAGCGGCCAGCCTGAAACGCGAAGGCTACACAACGGAATATCTCTACGGCGGCGACATCAACTTCACCAACATGCGGAGCTATCTCATCAGCACCGGATTTGAACGTCTGACCAGCATGGACGACTTCACGAAAGAAGAACAAAAGTCAGCCAAATGGGGGGTCCGTGACGACATAACGTTCGAACGGCTCTACAACATGATTACCTCAAGAAAGGACGACAGACGCTTTCTTATCGGCTACTCGACGCTGAGCAGCCACGAGCCGTGGGACGTCCCGACGCACGATATGGACGACGAAGTGCTCAATTCGTTCCACTATCTCGACCGCTGCATAGGACAGTTCATCATCCGTCTGCGCGCCACACCAGCGTGGGACAATCTCCTTGTCATCATGCTTCCCGACCACAGCATAAGATACGGCGGGATTGACAACACGCAGCTGATCTACAACCATATCCCCATGATATGGACCGGAGGAGCCGTCAGACAACCAAAGGAAATCAGCCTGATATGCAATCAGACCGACCTTGCTGCCACACTGCTTGGCCGGATGGGCATCAGCCATGACGAATTCTCATTCAGCCGCGACGTGCTCAGCGACACCTACCGCTATCCGACGGCCATGAACACATACAACAACGGCTTCATGCTCACCGACAGTACGGGATATATCGTCTACGACCTGGATGCCAGCGGCATGGCCGCAAGCCAGAGTGACGACGCCGAAAGGCTGGAACGGATGGGCAAGGCCATCCTCCAAGTCACATCCAATGACCTTAAAAACAGATGAACAAGAAGGAAAACATAACATACACAATACTGCACGCTGTGTTCCACGCCGTGTCGCTGTTGCCTCTGCGAGTGCTTTATCTGCTGTCAGACATTGGATTCATCATCGTCTACCACATCGTGAGATACCGCAGGAAGATTGTCCGAAAGAACCTCACGACATCGTTCCCCGACAAAAGCCTGAAGGAAATAAAACACATCGAGCGCCGCTTCTACCAATTTCTATGCGACTATTTCAACGAAACAATCAAGCTCCTGTCCATCAGTCCCGACCGGCTGCTGAAACACATTGAGTTCCGCAACGCCGAGCAGATAGAGCAATGTTTCGATCGCGGCCAGACCTGCGCCGCCATACTCGGCCACTACTGCAACTGGGAGTGGCTCTCCGCCACCGGCATTGCCTTCGACCGCCACAACGACGCCGTCATGGGCCTCATCTACCACCCGCTCTACAACAAAGCCTTCGACCGTCTCTTCATCGACATCCGTCAGAGCATGGGCGGCGTGTGCATACCCAAGAAAGACATCCTGCGCCGTCTGGTGGAATTAAAGCGGGAGAACCGCATGTCGCTCTTCGGCTACATCGCCGACCAAACGCCGAAGTGGGAGAACATCCATCTGTGGCTCGACTTCCTCAATCACGACACCCCCGTCTTCACGGGAGCCGAGCGGATAATGCGCAAAATGAACAACGCCGTCTTCTACGTCGACATGCAACGTCCGCGGCGCGGCCGTTATGTCTGCACCTTCCGCCTTCTGACAGACCGTCCGCAGGAACTCGAAGAGTTTGAAATAACCCGTCGCTTCTTCGCCATGTTGGAAGAATCGATACGCACAACGCCCCACACGTATCTATGGACGCACAACCGCTGGAAGCGCAAGCGCCAATGACCGCAAGCCTCCAATGACCACAGACCGCCAATGACCGCAAGCACCAATGACCAAAAGCGCCAATGACCAAAAGCGCCAATGACCGCAAGCCGCCAACTGCGCCGTCAGCACCATTAACTCTTTATGTACTTAAAAACAGACAGAAATGAAAAGATTATGCTATATCTCGCGCAACTATCGCGGAACAGCCAGTTCCGGCAACAAGGCCCGGACTGACAACGAGGACATCATTTCCCGTATAGGTGGAACCAACCTCAGCCTGCCGCGCTCATTCAGCCGTAACAAGATTGTAACGTTCCTTTACAATCTCATCGGCGTTCTGGTCTATATGCTAAGGGTTCGTCCGGGCGACATCGTGTTCCTTCAATATCCCATCAAGAAGTATTTCACCTTCATCTGCGGCGTTGCCAGACTGCGTGGAGCAAAGACCATAGCCCTGATTCACGACCTCGGAGTCTTCAGACGCAAGAAACTGACGGAGAAAAAGGAAATCGGCCGCCTCATGTGCGCCGATTATGTCATAGCCTCAAACAATACAATGAAACAGTGGCTGAAGGTCCACGGACTGACCAAACCAACCGGTGTGCTGGGCGTCTTCGACTATCAGTCGGAAGCCAGATGCCGCGAGACATCATCATATACACCGGGACAGGCCCGCATCGTATATGCCGGAGCCTTAGCCATGCGCAAAAACGCCTTCATCACGCTCCTTCCCGACATCATCAAAGGCTACAAGCTCCATATCTACGGCAATCGTGACGGGCTGCCGTCACTGCGCGAATGTGACGACATCATATTCCACGATTTCACTCCCCCAGACACATTCATAAGCGACGTCGACGGAGATTTCGGCCTCGTATGGGACGGAGATTCGCTTGACGGATGCACCGGCAATTTCGGTGAATACCTCACATACAACTCTCCCCACAAGGTTTCGTTCTACATCCGTGCCGGACTACCCATCATTATATGGAGCAACGCCGCACTTGCCTCTTTCGTCCGCAAGGAGCAGATAGGCATCTGCATCGACAGCATATCCGACCTCACCAGGGCTCTTGACGGTATCACGTCCGACGACTATGCCGCCATGCGTAAAAACGCCCTGCGCCTCAGCGACCGCTTCATAGAAGGCCACTACCTCAAACGCGCCATCAAAGAAGCCTGTGAGACACTCGACAAATAAAAAAGACATCAGAATGACCACCATACAGACCAATCCGCAGTACAGCCATCTGAGCGGCTTCATCGAAAGCATACCCGACGTCTTTTCAACCAGTGGAGACACTATCCACGAAGGGCGCAACACAATCAAGGTGTTCACGCTTCCCGACGGCACCATGCTCAACGTAAAGCGCTACCACCGCCCCTCAGGACCGAATCTTCTGATATATTCATCCGGCATACGCAAGCCAAAGGGACTGCGGGCCTACAACTATCCGCAGATACTCCTTTCGCGCGGCATCAGCACTCCCGAAGCCGTGGCATACATCGAGGAGCGCCGCTTCGGACTGCTCGGTTTCAGCTATTTCGTCAGCATCCAGTGTCCATACGAGCACACTCTATACGACATCGGCAATGCCGAGGAAGGCACATACGAGACACTGGCAGCGGAGTTTGCACGCTTCACGGCGACCATCCACGAGAAACAGCTCATGCACCTCGACTACTCTCCAGGCAATATCCTATACACCCGTACGCCGTCCGGAGCCTACCGGTTCTCACTTGTCGACATCAACCGCATGTATTTCGGTTCCGTCACGATGCAGAAAGGTCTGTCCAACTTCAAGCGCCTCTGGGGGCCGAAACGGTTCTTCACGCTCATGATACGCGAGTATGCCGCCGCAAGAGGGTTCGATGAAGAAGAGGCGCTGGGCTACGCCCTGGAGGAAAGGCGCAAGTTCTGGATCCGCTATCAGAAGAAGCATGAAGTGGATTTCAGGCTGGAGTTATGAATAACTCCGCGCATACAATCGTTTCCAATCTTTATTTATACCTTTACAACCATAAAGAAACCGGGAAGTCAAAGAGGAAAAGACTTTGACTTCCCGGTTTCTTATTGTCCCATCATATCCTGATTTTCACGGTATGAATGGTCAAGATCCACAAAATGGAACTTATGCTGATGACGGTCACAGGCTTTAGGTATGGTCATATAGTCGCCATATTTATTGCTCAGATAGGCGTCATACCGTTCCACGCCCAACAGTTCATGTCCATCAAACATATATGGCGCCGGCTTTCCTATGACATTCTTATCCGTTATGCCTCGCATACCGTCGTCATAGTCGGCCACCTGTTCTGACGAGTCATAACCGTACTTCATCATTATTTTCCGTATGCTTTTCTGCACACCGTCCTGTGTGAACAGCCGTCTGCAGAGCAACGGAATCCAGCTGCTCGGACCGTGGCCATGCTTGTAAGGGTCACGATAGATATAATAAAGCACTTTCTTATAGAACTGATACCTGGCAAAATGACAACGCCGTGCCAGTTTTCCGGCCGGCACACCGTCCAGCGGAAAGACATCGATATAGATTCCGCCGAGATATTTCAGGTGCATACGCTCAATGATGGTGGTACTTCCATCCTGTATTTTGGCGAACGGCAACGGATAGTCACCGTCATTTTCGGCACAGATGAACTCAAACGGCTCCGGCATCCACTCCGGATGGCTTATCAGTTTCTCATAGTCTTCACGCGGCATGGCTATGTCCGCATCGTCGTCCCACGGGATAAAGCCTTTGTGGCGCACGGCACCGAGCATCGTTCCGGCCCACAGATAGTATGTCAATCCGTGTTCCCTGCACACGCCGTCCACTACGTTCAATATGCGTATTATACGGCCCTGCACGTCCTTTATGTCATATTCCACCATGTTGTTTCTTTCTTTTTTAGTCCGCCCGGCCATCAGAAAAGTTCTTCCGGTATCCTGTCCTTGGCCTGTTCAAAGTCCTCAACCGTGTCAAGCTCCATCGAGAAGAGGTCGGTCACGTCTGTCACGCGGAATTTGTGACCACGCGGGATAAGCCTCTCGAAGGCCCGCTCATAGAAAACGCCGGTCTGCTTCTCGTCACATATTATGGTCTCCAGTTCTTCAAACAGAACCTTGGAATAGCCGGCGTTCATTTTTTCTATGCCCACGGACTCGCCTATGCTCTGTTCGATGGAACACGTCTTGCTGATTTCCGTCACAAAGCCGTCGCCGTCGGTGATTATCTTTATCTCCTCTTCGCCCAATTCGTGGCGGTTGAGGGCGAGGTTGGTTTCCGCCACGGACAGCACCCGCGCCACTGTCTGCGGGTCGAAGAGTATGTCACTGTCCAGAAGTATAAAGTCACGGCCGGCCACATGCTCACGCGTGAGCCACAGCGAATAGATGTTGTTTGTCGTGCTGTAGTCGGCATTGTCGATGAAGCGGACAGCCAGATGCGGATAGTTTTCCGTGAGGAAACCGCGTATCATGTCTCCGCGATAGCCCGTCACGACCACCAGCTCCGTGATGTTTCCGGCCGCAAGCAGGGCGTCAACGGTGCGTTGCAGCAGCGTGCGGCTGCCGACCTTGAGCATACATTTCGGCCTGTCGTCCGTCAGCGGACGCAGACGCGAGGCCATTCCGGCCGCAAGAATAACCGCTATCATAGTCCTGCCTGTTTTGCTATCCTTAATATCACGTCGGCCACGGTCCTGTTCTGCTCGCGGCGTCCGAGGGTGATGCGCATATGAGTGTTCAGGTCCGGCTCGTCCATGAACTTCACCTTATAGTCCTCCCCGGCAAATTCCGCCTGCAGGGCCGGCTTCAGTTCTATCGGATATTTGATGAGAATGAAGTTAGCTACGGATCTGTAGACCTTAAATCCTTTCAGCGCGCCAATTTCTTCCGTGTACATCCGCCGTGCCTCGTCCATCACTTCGGCTATCTTCCGGTAGTGGTCTTCCGACTCCAGTGCGGCGATGCCCATCTCTTCGGACAGCCGGTCGTAACCGAGATATTTGTTGGCATAGCGGCTGAAACGCTCCATGAGCTCGCTCTGTCCCGTAAACCCGAAGCCGAGCCGCAGTCCGGGCAGACCGTAGAATTTCGAGAAAGTCCGGCAGACAATCATGTTGGGATGTCTCTCCACCAGTTCCTTGATATATCCCGTGTCGCTGCCTGTGAACGACGCGTAGGCCTCGTCGACAACGACGATGGTATCCTCCGGCACGGTTCCCATTATGTGGGCCATCTCCCCGGCGGTCAGCCCGTTGCCCGTAGGATTGTTGGGAGACGCGATGAGCAGTATGCGGGGGTTGACGTCGGCGATCATGGCCAGCAGTTCGTCCATGTCATACCTGAAAGTGTCTTCCGTCTCATAGACCGGATACTGAATTGTCTCACCTTCCACCTCGCTGGCTATTGACTTGTAGTACCACCAGGAGAATTTCGGGATGAGCATCGTCTTGTTGTCTCCGTCCGTCAGGAAGAAGTGGATAGCCATCTTCAGCAGGTCTTCTGCGCCATAGCCCAGTATGACCTGCTTTTCGTCGATGCCATAGAGTCCGGACAGATATTCTGACAGTATGCTTTTCTTGCCACGGTCATATATGCGCGTATAGAAACAGAAGTTGCTTATATCGAAATTTCTGAAGGCTTCTTTGACCCGTTCGGACGGTTCAAAGTTAAACTCGTTTCTGTCAAGGTAGTTCATGACTTGTTTTTTGAAAGTTAATGTTTTAGCCGCAAAGTTACAAAACTTTACTGAAAGTACCGCCCTGCGGCCTCTCTTTTCTTACGCCATACGTCTTTAATCTGACCTTATCATAGCCATACAATCCGTTTCCTCACCGGATTTTTCTGCAAAACACGGCCTATACCCGTTTTCTGATATGCTCCGTATTCAGAATCGCGTCCATCCTGCGGATGCACATAGGCAACGATCCAACTTATTGTGACAAGTATAACGTATCTTCATCACACAGTGGGGATACACCCATTTTTAGTGGTTCATCGGGGTGATTCACCGTAGTGCATCACTAAAATCTATCGCCTACAACCGACATTCCGGACGCACCAAATGACATACCTACACGGAGCTGAATTTCAATCAGGTAAACAGCCGAGTTGTCACGCACACCTTCCAAAGTGTTAAAAACTCGGAATAATTCTGACAAACACATCAAAATCCCTGCAATATTCTGAAACGGAAATCCCGTGGCCGCAAATTCGCGAGTTTTGCGCGTGCATCTTTTGCCGTCTGACGGTCAGCACGTTACGGCAAAACAGGCAGAAGTGTGCAACTTTTTGTCCGATTTTATTTTGCAATAAGGGCCTTACGGCCTTCCAACGGGGCTGCCGTTGCAGAACGGCGGCGGCTCCGTTGGAGCGCGAAAGCGGCCCCGCTGCAAAGTCGGGAAAGCCCCGTTGGTCGGCGACGGACCATATTTTGGATGACTGTGGTGCCAAAATGTCAAAATCTCCGCTTCGCCACGCTCCGGAATTGAAATTTTTAAGTGTTAAATTCCGTGATATTATTGTGACATGAAAACAAAGACCAACAACACTAAAAAACCGCCCAAAAATCACCTGAAAACCAACCGGCCCTCCCTATGGGAGGGATCGTGATTAGTCTTCGAGCTACAATACGGACTCAAATACATATCAAGCTCCCTTCGGGAGGACCGGGGTGGTTTTTTGTTGGTTTCATGCTCATTTTACGCCTTTTCTTTGTACTTTTGCAGAATGAGACAACTTCTTCACAACAAGACTTTCTGGATGCTCACGCTGATATGCGTGGCCACCCTGTTGCCGTTCATCGGACTTTTTGACTACCACACCAAGGGCGAACCCCGCGAGTCAATCGTGGCCATGACCATGCTGACAGACGGTAACTGGATTCTGCCACGAAACAGCTACGGCGAAATAGCCTATAAACCGCCGTTCTTCCATTGGTGCATAGCCGCCGTATCGGCCCTGTGGGGAGAAGTGACGGAGGTCACTTCACGGCTGCCGTCGGCCGTGGCGCTGATACTGATGACACTGGGCGGCTTCGCGTTCTACGCCCGACGGAAGGGCAACACGACGGCCTTGACAGCCGCCCTTGTCGCCTACACCAGTTTTGAGCTCCACCGCGCCGGAGCAAACTGCCGCGTTGACATGGTTCTGACGGCATGTATCGTCGGCGCGACCTACGGACTCTACGGATGGTATGAACGCGGAATGCGCGGCATACCCTGGATGGCCATACTGCTCATGGGGCTCGGCACGCTGACCAAAGGCCCCATAGGCTCGGTCCTGCCCTGTCTGACAACGGGTGTGTTCCTCCTGCTGAGAGGCGTTTCCTTCTGGCGTGCGTTCTTCAGTCTGGCCGCTTTCGGACTGCTTTCCCTTTCGCTATACGCTGCGTGGTTCTGCGCCGCATGGCAGAACGGAGGACAGGAGCTGATCGACTTGATATATGAGGAAAACATCGGCCGCATGACCGGAACGATGACATACAAGGCCCACGATTTCCCATGGACATTCAATGTGGTCACGCTCGTTGCCGGTTATGTTCCTTGGACGCTGCTCCTCGTCATAGCACTTTTCTTCGCCGACTATCGCGGAACGTGGCAACGGATGGCGGCATGGGCGTCACCCGGCGACACTGCCACAGGACGGATACACCTGATGTGGCGACGGATGGCAACGGCCGTGCGTGAAATGGACGGAACGGACCTCTTCGCATGGGTCAACGTCATCGTAATTTTCGTTTTCTACTGCATACCGGAAAGCAAACGTTCGGTCTATCTCATGCCCATGTATCCATTCATAGGCTATCTCGCAGCCCGGTGGATTCTGACCGCGGCCGACCGCCGGCCGCAGATTCTGCGCATCTTCGGCGGCACACTGGCCTCGCTGACGTCGCTGCTCTTCCTGGCTTTCGTAGCCGTAGAGTTTCGCCTCATTCCCGAAAGCATCTTCGGAACGGGCCGCCACGCAAGCCAAAACATCGCCATGCTCCACGCCCTGGAGGACATAGGCGGGCTGATGAGCTGGCTGATAGTGCTCGTGCCCACCGTGGCCGGCATCTGCTGGTGGCGGTGGCGGAAAGCCACGGGAACGCTGCTTGCCGGACGGCTGATCATACTGATAATGGCGCTATACATAGCTCTCGACGGTGTCTATACGCCGACGGTGCTCAACAGCAAGTCCGTCAAGGACATTGCGGCCGAAATCGACCGCCGCGCACCGGCTTCCGAGGGACGGCTCTACGAGTTCATGGAACTGAGCCTGAAGGTCAAGGGCGACCCGCTCCACTTCTTCGAACTGAACTTCTATCTCGGCGACCGCATCGGCAGTTTCTATTATGAACGACCTGCAGATGGCTTCCTGCTCATTCCCCACGACGACGCAGCCTACCGGTTGCCGATGTTTGAGGAAGAGGGATATGTCTTCGAACTGTGTTATCAGGCTCCGAAACGGGGCATAGAAATGTACCGTTTCTGCAAGAAACAGACGGAAAAGAAAAAAACAGATGGGGATGAAAATAGGATTTGACGCCAAACGGGCGGCACAGAACCGCACAGGGCTGGGCAACTACAGCCGGTTCACGCTGCGTATTCTCTCTCAGAAAGAACCGGACAACGAGTATCATCTCTACACGCCCGACCCGCGGCGCACGCCGTTCTTCCGAGAGATTCCGACACTCGACAGACTCCACATCCACTTCCCGCTGACGTGGATGTGGCGGAAACTGAGGTCGTTGTGGCGTGTATGGGGCGTGACGTCGGACATCCGCCACGACGGGATGGACATCTTCCACGGCCTTAGCAACGAGCTGCCGCTGAACATCCGGCGTGCCGGATGCCGCAGCGTAGTGACCATCCACGACCTGATTTTCCTCCACTGTCCGGAATACTACCATTTCATAGACCGGACAATCTACAACTATAAGTTCCGACGGGCCTGCCGGATGGCCGACCGTGTGATTGCCGTGAGCGAATATACCAAGCGCGAGATAATGGACTACTACGGTACGCCGGCCGACAAGATTGACGTCGTATATCAGGGATGCGACCCGGTTTTCGGCCGTGAGATAACTTCCGATACCCTCGGCCGGGTCCATAAGAAATATGATCTTCCGCAGCGTTTCCTGCTCTACGTGGGCAGCATAGAGGAACGGAAAAACCTCATGCTCGTGGCCAAGGCGCTTGATGTTATGAATGAACGCCACTCACTGGAACGTCTGGACGTCCATGTCGTCGCCGTGGGACGCCGTACCGGCTACACCAGGCGGATTGAGGAATATCTCGGCAGCATCGGTCTGACATCACGTTTCCACTTCTTCCACGATGTCCCCTACGCCGACCTGCCTTCGTTCTACCGTCTTGCCACAGCGTTCGTCTACCCCTCGCGCATAGAGGGTTTCGGCATACCGATGCTCGAAGCCATCACCGCCGGCATACCGGCCATCGGCTGCACCGGCTCATGTCTGGAGGAAGCTGGCGGCCCGGACTCCATCTACGTCTCGCCGGATGACTCGCGGGAGCTGGCCGCGGCCGTGGAACGGCTGTGGACCGACGACGGCCTGCGCCGCCGGATGGCCGAACGCGGACGCGAATACGCCCGCCGCTTCTCTGACGAAAAGCTGTGCCGCGACCTAATGGAGGTCTACAGGAAAATCAGATAGACGGTCTTCGACAGACGAATTCGGCTGTCTGTATCATGGAAAACACATAGCGCCGCAACGGTTCAAAGCGCTCCCTGTCCGAACTCTCCGTCAGCCGTCCGTCAGGAGAGGAATCATAACATTTCTCATGACCCGTTGCAGGACAATAGATGTAACATCCCGTTGAGTCGCGCGCAACAATCTGGTCGTCGGCCGAATAGAACACCTTGTTCCTGCTGCCGGCCAGCAGATCGACTCCGAAACCATCATAATCATAGCTCATACCCAGCACCGAAAGCAGCGTGGGCATGAGGTCTACCTGCATGGCAAGGCCGTCATTGCGGCCCGGAGCTATTCCAGGACCGAACATCAGCATCGGAATGTGATTGTAGGACTGAGGCAGTTCTGCGTCAGGCTGGCCCACCAGCTTTCCGTGGTCAGCCAAAAGAACGAAGACGGTGTTGGCATACCACGGCCGACGGGACGCTTCGGATAGGAAACGGCCGATGGCGTTGTCGGCATATTCGACGATGCGCTGTTCGTCGTCAGACGTTGTTGAGGGAAAGTCGGAAGGCAGAACGTAAGGCGGATGGTTGCTCACGGTGAGCAACGTGGCCATGAACGGTGTCTTCCCTGCGGCGGCACGGTCGATGGCACCAAGGGCGTAGCTGAACAGATAGCGGTCGGGAACACCGAAAGAGTTGACCACTTCCGACGACGGATAGTCCTCCTGAGCATATACCTCGTCGTAGCCGTTGGTGCGGAGGAAGGCGTTCATATTGTCATACTGTGCCTCGTGGGTCATGAAGAACATGTTCCGATAGCCATTCTCTCGCAGCACGGTCGGAATACCGCTGCGGCGCGGAGTGACCGTTCCCTTCATCAGATTGCGCTTCATCAGCGCAGGAAAGGAATAGAGCGAGGCCGTTATGCCGTGGTTGGTGTGTATTCCGGCCGAATAGCAGCGTGTGAACATGAGCGACGTATGGCTGAGACTGTCCAGCACTGGCGTGAGTGAGGGCTGATGGCCGAAGGTTCCGATGAGCGACGCGGACATCGACTCCATGAGAATGATGACCACATTGCGGCGCACGGGTTCCCGTCCGGCCTCAACGCGACGGCGAAGAACATGGGCGGAATCAGCCGTACCGGTGACATTGAGGCTCCGGCGGGCTTCCGCCACGGCCTCGGCCACAGGCATGAGACGGAGCTCGGCGTTTTCCTTGCGCATGTCGTCAAGGGCACTGGTGAGAAGATTGAAGGCCGGAGCGATGCCAAGCTGATTGAGGAAGGGATCGGTGCAATAGTATGCCTGGCTGATTTTGATGGGATTATAGCCCAGCCGTCCTCGTATGCCGAACACGCAAAGGCCGGCCAGCACCAACGAGACAAGAATTTTCAGAGCCACCGAACGCCAGCCACGGCTATCCCGCGGCAGCGCTTCCATCACACGGTCCTGACGGCGGCACAACCGCATGACAAACAGCCAGAAGCCCCCACCGAACAGAAAGAAGAGCAGTATGCAAGGCAGATAGGACAGCTCACCGACAACCATGCCGGCTGTCGTTCCGGCATAACCGAACCACTCGAAGATGCCGGAGTTGATAGTCTTGAAGAAATAGCGGAAGTATGGGATGTTGGCGGCCGATACGGCAAACGCCAGCGTATAGAATATACAGGCCCATATACCACAGCCTTTACGCAAGAGGCGGTGGTAGCAGCCTGCACAGGCTGCCGCAAGAAGGACTATCAGCGGAACGGCTGTAATATAACATGCCACGACGTTGTCAAACCAAAGGCCGCGGAGAAAGGCCGGAAGGACGCTGCTCCCGTCACCGGAGGACATGTCGCGCAACGCGAAGAAATGGATGAGACGCAACAGCGACAACGATAAAACACCTGACAGATGGACTGCAAGAATGAAGACGACCGTATGGCGGAAACGCTTGATATTTGTCATGATGAGAGTTTGAACATTTGGTTTCTGAACGGCAAAGGTAATATAAAAATCAGCATACGCACCAACGGCTACGGCTTTATTATCATTTATCGATGGTTTTTCTTGCTCAATCATGAAAATATACGTACCTTTGCGTACATATGAAACAATATGACTATCTGATAGTTGGCGCGGGGCTGTTCGGTGCCGTGTTTGCCTTCAAGGCCCGTCAGGCGGGCAAGCGATGTCTTGTCATAGACAAGAGACATCACACTGGAGGCAATATATACTGCGAGAATATCGAGGGCATCAACGTACATAAGTATGGAGCACACATCTTCCACACGTCCGACAGACGGGTGTGGGAATTTGTCAACTCAATCGTGGAGTTCAACCGCTACACCAACTCGCCCGTAGCACGCTATAAAGAAGAGTTATACAATCTGCCGTTCAACATGAACACCTTCAGCCGTATGTGGGGTGTCGCCACACCGGCCGAGGCCATGGCCCGCATCGAGGAGCAGCGGCAGGAAGCCGCCGAACGCATGAAGGCCGCCGGAATAAGCGAGCCGCGCAATCTGGAGGAACAGGCCCTGATGCTCATCGGACGCGATATCTACGAACGGCTCATACGAGGATACACCGAGAAACAGTGGGGACGACCGTGCACGGAGCTGCCGGCGTTCATCATCAAGCGTCTGCCGGTCAGATTCGTCTACGACAACAACTACTTCAACGACCTCTATCAGGGCATCCCCATCGGCGGATACAACCGGCTGACGGACGGGCTGCTCAGCGGTGCGGAGGTCATCACGGGCGCCGACTACTTTGCCGACCGCGACCGCTGGGACGCCATGGCGGAGAAAATCGTGTTCACAGGACGCATTGACGAGTTCTACGGTTTCCGCTTCGGTCATCTGGAATACCGCACGGTGAGCTTCGAGGAGGAAACAATCGACACGCCGAACTATCAGGGCAACGCCGTGGTGAACTACACGGAACGCAGCGTTCCCTACACCCGCATCATCGAACACAAGCACTTCGAGATGTTCGGCGACGAGATATACCGCTGCCCCAAGACTGTCATCTCGCGCGAATATTCAACGGAATGGCGCGACGGCATGGAACCCTACTACCCCATCAACAACGACACGAACAACGCCATGTACGCCCGCTACAAAGAACTGGCCGACCGTGAGGAACGCGTCATCTTCGGCGGACGGCTCGCGGAATACAAGTATTACGACATGGCGCCCATCGTGAAAAAAGTGCTCGACATGTTCGAAGGCCAGACACCGCAATAAGAAAAAAATCCGCATAAACTCAATATGGACAAGACCATATCCATAATCATCCCCACATACAACATGGAGGCATATCTGACAATATGCCTCTCTTCGCTCGTCATGGACAAAGGGATGGAACGCGTCGAAGCCATCGTCGTCAATGACGGCAGCAATGACGGCTCGCTTGCCATCGCTAAAGACTTTGCCGGCAGATATCCCTCAACATTCCGCATCATAGACAAACCGAACGGCAACTACGGGTCGTGCATCAACGCGGCCCTGAAAGTGGCCACCGGAAAATACGTCAAGATTCTTGATGCGGACGACAGCTTCGACAAAGACAGTTTCAGCGAGTTTGTTGACGTGCTGGACAGGACGGATGTTGACCTCGTGCTGACGAATAAAGTTGAGATAATGAGTAGCGGGAACCGTATCGGACATCTACAATATCCGGAAGAAAAGGTATTCGACTTCTTCCAAACCAGCAGCATGAAAAATTTCAAGCCGATAACAATGCACAACATTACATACAGGCTCGAAATGGTAAAGGCGATGAAATATACACAAACCGAAGGCATATTCTACACCGACATAGAATGGGCCTTTGCACCGATGGCATACGTTGAAAAAGCATTTTATCTCAATAGGCCGCTATACAACTATCTGATGACACGCGAGGGACAATCCGTGAGCAGTGATGTTGCCGACAGACATGTGAAAGACGAGATTATCGCTACAATTAAAAACGTCAATAACTATCTCAATGTCCGCAACAGACCGCAAGCGGTCACAGACTTATTGCACAAAAGACTATATAGGCAAATCAGACGATTATACAAGAGAATTATAATAAAAAGCCCTCATCTTGACGGTAATGTGCTGACACTGCTTGATGAAGAACTGCGCAGTAAGGACCGTGAGATGTACAATATAATCGGCAAAGAAACAAAATACGGACTCAGATTTGTCAATATATGGAGAAAAAACAAGAACAGCAATGTTCTGAAAATGATAGTGAAGATGTTTCACTATATGGGATAATAAGAAAAATATAGTAATATTACAACATTAAAATGAAGGTCTGTTTAATACTCTCTACATATAATTGGAAAGAAGCACTGGAACTTTGTCTCCGAAGTTTAAACCAGCAAACGCGGATGCCTGACGAGGTCATTATTGCAGATGACGGCTCTACTGAAGACACGCGTCAACTCATAGACAGCATGCGGGACGGATTCAGATGCCCTCTTATACATGTATGGCAAGAAGATAAAGGATTCCGTAAATCAAAGATTCTGAACGAAGCACTACGGAAATGCACATCCGAATATGTGATATTCATAGACGGTGACATTATCTGCGACAGACATTTCGTTGAAGACCATTGCTCTATTGCCCGCAGGGGATTCTTTGTCGCAGGAAGCAGAGCCAACATAAAGACAGAAGACGCTTACCGTATAGGGAAATGCGCAGAGCTAAAGATTTCCATATTTACACGTGGAGTGGAAAGATGGTGGAACGCTGTACGTATTCCATTCCTATTTCCGCTAAGCAAGAATTCATACAGGAACAAACCTTTTCATGGAAGAGGGGCCAACATGGCTATGTTCATGGATGACTTGAAGGCCATTAACGGATTCAATGAAGATATTGTCGGATATGGATTTGAAGATGTTGAGCTATTCAGCAGGTTGTATAATCTCGGAGTAAAACGTAACTGGGCTAAATGGCTGTGTATTGAATATCACATCAAACACAAAAGAAAAGTCGTAACCAAAAGCAATCAGAAGGCTTTCGACAAGACATTGAATAGCATCACAGGTGAAAACGGCATAGAGCATTTAAAGAACAAAAATAACGATTAGAAGACGGTCATAACAATACAACATCTTTATGATACCCACCCTTGGCGGCCCGCTTTCCGGTGCCGCCATTACTATTTATTACCTCCTATCACCTCCTATCACCACCTGACCCTCGCTTGCAGCTCAAGGTCAACGGCGGATGAGGCGTAGATGGTCTGATAGCCGCTGCCGATGGTGTTGCGGTCGAAATAGCTGGTGATGCCGAGCTTTGTAATGAGCATCAGGCTACGGCCGAAATCGGCACGGGCGATTGCGGCGCAGCGCATGCCGTGGCCGCTGAATGGCGGGAAGGAGAAGCTGTTGAGCAGGCCGTGTTCGTAGGCGTAGAGGCGGCTGTAGTAGCTGTCGGTCCTGAAATAGTTGGCGTCAAGACTGAGACGTAGCCACGGAAAGCGGCAGGTTATGTTCTCCGTGACCATCCATCCGCGGTCACGCTCACGGTATTCCGTCAGCGAGAGATCGGTCTGGGTACGGAAGGTCCAGCGGCTGTCGGCCGTGGCGTATGTGGCGTAGAGGCGCAGCCGGTGGTCGTTGTAGGCGATGAGAGCGGTCTTCCGGGCGTTGTCCCGTTGGCGGAAACGGAGGCGGTAGCGGCTGCCGACGGTCCAGCGTCGGGTGGCATAGGTGGCCGAAAGCATGTTGTCGGACGAATGGGATGTGAAGGATATGAGATATTTAGGCCAGAACGAGCGGGAATAGTCGGTATATGCCGTGACGGTGAGACGGTTGACGGGCTGCCATGAGAGGCTGAGACAGAGGCCGTTCTCGTTCTGAACGCGGCTTCCGTCGCTGAAACTGCCGGCATATAGCGATGTGTAACGATGGGAATAGAAGCGATGGAGGAGCATCAGGGTGAGACGGTCGGAGATATTGGCGGACAGGCTGTTGATTGTGGCGATTGCCCCATGGCGGTCTGTGGCGGTCTCGCCGTTGAAGGAAAAGAGGTAATGGCGGTAGCCGTAGTGAAGTCCGATGTTGGCAAAGTCCGTGCCGGCAGGATAGAACCGGCGGTATGTCTTCGACGTGTCGGGGGCCAGATTACGGTCAAGACGGGTATATACGGCTGTGATGCCGAGGTTCAACGGGCCGGCGGAATAGCTGATGTCGGCTCCGGCTGCGGTGGAACGGGTATTGTTCTTCTTCTCCATCTCCTTCACTGTACGGTGATAACCCGAGGTTATGAGCGTGGCGGCCGTTCCGTCGGAATTCAACGTAGCGTCGAGGAAACGGTGGGAGGCAAAGGCGGACAACTTGATGCGGTGCGTCAGCCCAACGGTTGCGGCGGCTCCCTGAAAATAGTCGGCCTCGGAGCGGGACGAATGTACGCGGATGGCGGAGAGCGGACGCCCCGTAGAGGAAAGCGTCACGGTCTTTCCGAGGTTGAACGAACTTCCGAGAACAAGCCCCTGGCCGAACGCCAAACGGTAGCGGCCGACGGTCAGATTGTCTATCCGCCCAATACGTTTCAGCTGAAAATAGAACGAATAGTAGTCATAACCCATACTGTTTCCGGCGGCAAACATAGGCTCTCCGGCGTCCTGAGAAGCCACGAGACCGAAGCGCAGGCGGTCTGAACAGACATAGTCGTAGCGCAGCCAGTGCTTATATTTGTATCCGAGATAGCCGTTCCTGTCGCCTTTACGGTTGTAGAAAGGAATTTTTGCCGTGGCCATGAGCGTACTGCGGCCACGGCTGAGCATGTCGCGGAACGACGGACGCTTTTCTGCATGTCCGGGACCGGCGTATAGGAAACACTCCAAAAGCCGTCGGCGGCTATAGTCCAGCGACTCTATGAGCCGCAGCTCGTTCACCGTGCGCATGCGGCCGTAACGATAGAGATATTCGCAAAGTTCCTCCACCTGACGCTCTGTGAGAAATGGCAGCTGCTCAAAATCCTCGCGCGTGGCGGCATTGATGTCAACAGGACGCCCTGCCATGTCGGCCAGCACGTCGTGGATGTCCTCCCATTCCACCTCGTTGTCGTCGCCCTCAGCAGCAATCAGGTCGGCAAAGCGCTCCTCCCAGTCCGGCAGCCGTGATGCGTCAACGATGCTGTCCCGCCGTGGCGGCGGTTCCTGGGCATGTATCTCCGTATATGGAATATTGGTTCTCACGCTGCCTACGGCCTGCAATATTGCAGCAACGCATGCAACAAAGGCAAGAAATCTGTTCATTGGAATTATTATGATGTGTGTTTCTTATGGTATAAAACAAGCCGGACAGTTCAATGGCTGTTCGGCTTATCATTAAGTATATGAAATCAAGTCATTGGTCACGATAGAACTCAAATTTCCCGTCACTCCTCATGACTTCCCTTTCTGTTCTGACGCATCATTTTATCTTCGCCGTCATAGGATTACGGATACCCTTATAGCCTTTCAGGAAAGCCTTGGCGGATCCAAAACTGAGGAACATGTCGAGACGGACGGGAATGTGATTGTCATCGTCGGTGACATAGAAGCGGATGAGTTCGTGGTTATTGCCGTTCTCCCGCTCTATGAAAGAGAAGACAAGACAGCGGAATTTCTCGTTTGAGCCTTCAACCTTGAACGTTTCCTTGCCGAGATATTTCAGCCATGAGTTTGAAAGATGTTTGGCGTCACTGATCGGCATGGGGATGTTCTGACCCTTCTTGAAGCTCGTAGCGTCAAAGTTGCGGGCGCGGAGGAATATGCTCATCATGTCGTAAATGCAATCCTTATATTCCGATTCCTTCCATACGTGGCGGCCGTCGTGCTCTATGCGGTGCTGACGGAGATGGCAGTTGCCTTTGGGATAGCTGTACCACAGTTCGTCAACATAGTAGCGTTTGCCCTCAAGCGCACCCTTGCGGAAATACAGCGGAGAGAGCTGGCTGTCGCAATAGGACAGCAGCGTGTCCCTCATGACGAAGATTTTGTCCAGCTTGTTGTTTCCGCGGGTTATGAGACTCGTTCGGAAAGCCGGCTTACTGTCATAGGTGGACTGAACGGTGCTCATTGACGCCGTGCCCACTTTTACCCAAATGAACTTCCAGTTGAAGAAGAGGTCGTAATACAGAAACTCCCCCGACTTGAACGCCTTGTTTTCTATTCCACATTGTGCCGTGGCCGTGGTGACGGCCAGCGACATCAGTACAACTGCCAATAATGTCTTAAGCTTCATCATCGTTTTCTTTTTTTAAATGTCAGTAATCGGTTTTTCTATATCGCTTATGAATCCCGCCGGTACCGTTCTCACAGCTTCGGTTTATATTCGATTCCCTTCTCGCGTGCCCTGTCCGCATTCCTGTTGCGCAGTTTTTTCTCCTGATCGGGCTTCTGCTTGGTTATGGCCGCCGGCTTCTGCTGCGTGAGCGGAAGGGCCGTAAGGTTCCATTCCGTGGTCAGATCCCACTTCGCCTTACACTCGATTTCCCTCGGATTGTAATATACTTCCTCCGGCTGCAAGCCCGCCGCGTAGTCTCCCGTGTCCCAGATGCCGTTGCGGTTGCGGTCGACGAAGGCGCTGAGATAATACTTTCCGGGCAGAACATAGTAGAATTCGGCAACGCCTCCGGCCGCCGTAACCTGCTTCATGACGTTTCCGGAGCTGCCCAACAACTGGACCACGACGCTGAGCGTATCGCTCACTCCGCCGATATTGACCACAAGAGAGCTATATTCGTCCATCGAACGTACCTTCAGTCCCTGCTTTATCGGGCCAGAAACGGTGCCGTAGATGTCCTCAAAGGCGGCCGAATCAATCTCCAGACTGTACTCCACGTCGGGCCGCCACTCCGCTCTGAGCTCGTAATAGCGCAACTTTCCGGGCACATCCCGCAGCTCACACTGTGCCCTATACCACAGCGTGTCGTGCTTGGAATAAAGATGGATGGCGTTAGTATCGAGCCTTGCCAGCGGCACGGGAACCTCTATGATTATATTGCGGTCAGGGTCCATCGACGACGGTATGCCGATTTTGGGCATCATGTTCTTCACCAGCATGATCGAGTCATAAGGCTCACCCCTCTTCTTGGCCTTGTCGCGGGCCTTCTCCCACCTCTCTACCTCATCCTGAAGCAGCTTCTGCCGCTTCTCGTATGACAGCTTTGGGAACATGTCAATGGTGTCGGCCTTGTTCACAAGCACCCCCGTCGAATCCGTCGTGAGATACTGAATCTCCACCTGCAGCGTGTCCCTGTTGACCAACGCCGTGTCCTTCAGCCAGTAGAAGATGGTGTCTTTACGTTCCGAAACCTCTGTGACAAAGGCTCCTTCGGAGTCGAAATCAAGCCCTTTTACCTGCGGAAGCGTATCGTTTCCATAGCTGAAATAGAGTCCTATCTTCCTTTCGTCCTGCCGTTCCGTCTTCACCAGATAGCGGTCGGTTTGCGGAGCTGTGAACGCACGCAGCACGATGTCGTCGGGATAGAAGTGCATGAACGGCACGCGGGCAATGGAGTCGATGCGCAATTCGTCCCTCCAGATTGTGTCCTGACGTATGTCCGGGCCGCAACTTGGCGAGAACGTGTCCTGACTGAAGGCCACCATTTCGCCCTTCTGGCTGAACTTATAGTCGTTGTCCATGTCCTTCAGGGCGTAGATACGGTAGTTTCCCGGGCCCACACCTTTTATTATAAAGCGGCCGCGGCCGTCCGTACGCGCCACGCGCATCATGGGCTTGGTGGCAAAGGCCGTGTCCGTCAGGTCGGCATAGAGTCCGACAAGTATTCCCTTGACCGGCTCCAGATTGGCGGCTTCAAGCACATTGCCCGCCACTTCGAACGTGTCGATCCGTTCTCCTGTGGAGAAGCTGTATGTGTAGTTGCCCATAGGATTGCCTTCGTTGTTGTCCGTGATGGCATCCGAGAAGTCTATCGTGTATGTCGTATTGCTTTTGAGCGTATCCTTAAGCTCGACGACAATCTTCTTTCCGGCACTCTTTATCTCCGGCATCTCCAACTGCGGGGGCGATACGACAACATTGTTCGTGGCGTCCTCGAGCTTTATATACTCATCAAAGGATATTGTAACCTTGCGTCCGCTCACCTCCGTTGACTTGTCTCTGGGCGACGTGTGGACGATTCGCGGAGGCGTGTCGTCATACCATCCGCCGTCCGGCTGGCCCATCCGGGCACATGAGGAGATGACGAATACGAGAAAGATGAGAATCTTTCCGGCAGACAGGAAACGTGAAGTGTGGGATGAATATGCCATATTACGGGGATGGTTGTTTTGTGGAAGATTTAAATGTCCGACGATATACGTCAGATGTTCAGCGCCAACATCTGTTCTATCATGTCGCGGCTGTTGCTCAACCGCGGCACTTTGTGCTGTCCGCCGAGCTTTCCTTTCAGTTTCAGCCAGTCGTTGAAGAGTCCCTGACGGGCTTCCACGACTTCCAGATGCTGTAGCGTGATATCCTTATAGCGCTTGGCTTCGTAGTCGCTGTTGACCTCTTGAAGTCTTTGGTCCAGCAACGATGCGAAACGGGCCATGTCGTCCGGGCGGCGCGCAAATTCTATGAGCCACTGATGACGGCACTTCGCGCTGTCGTCCATGAATACCGGTGCGGCCGTATATTCGCTCACCTCCGCGCCCGTCTCACGACATGCGTAGGCCAGTCCCTGCTCGGCATTGTCAACGATGAGTTCCTCGCCAAAGGCATTGATGAAACTCTTGGTGCGTCCGGTGATGACAAACTTATATGGATTGACGGACGTGAAGCTGACAGTGTCGCCCAATATGTAGCGCCACAAGCCACACGATGTGGATATGACCATGGCATAGTTGCGTCCCTTCTCTACGCCCCACAGCGGAACGATGGAAGGATTGTCGGTTCCGAACTCATCCATCGGTATGAACTCATAGAACACGCCATAGTCCGACATGAGCAGCATCGACTTGTCCTCAGGATCGCTCTGTATGCCGAAAAAGCCTTCACTGGCATTATATGTTTCCATATAGTGCATCAAGGGCGACGTTATGAGCTGCTCGTACTGGCGGCGGTAGGGCGTGAAGGCCACTCCGCCGTGGAAGAATACTTCCAGATTGGGCCACACTTCCTCAAGATGCTGTTTGCCCGTCAGCTCCATCACACGTGTCAGTACTGAGAGCATCCACGACGGCACACCACTCAGATTGGTCACGTTCTGCCCCATGGTCTCCCGCGCTATGCGGTCGCGCTTTATCTCGAAGTCGCTGAGCAGTGCCGTCTGTTTTTTCGGAACACGCACGAAATTGACCATCGGGTTGATGTTCTCTATCAATATGGCGCTCAGGTCGCCCACCAGACTGTCCTTCAGATTGTAGTTAGGCGAGTGGCTTCCACCGAGTATGAGTCCCTTTCCGTCAAACATCCGGCTTTTCGGATTGTTTCTCAAATAAAGCGCCACGACATCCTTCCCTCCGCGATAGTGGAGGTCTCTGAGTCCGTCGCTGCTGACGGGAATGAACTTGCTCTTGTCGTTTGTCGTTCCCGACGACTTGGCATACCATCGAACCCGTCCGGGCCACAGTATGTCACGTTCGCCATGACGCATGCGGTCGATGTCGCCCTTGAGCTCTTCATATGTGTTTATGGGTGTGTTCTTTGCGAAATCTTCATAACTTCGCGCCGTTCCGAACAGATGATTTCGTCCGTATTCGGTATCTTTCGCACGGTCAAGCAAATGTCTCAGCGCGTTGCGCTGAAGTATCTCTGCCTCATTGTCGTGCCGCTCCAGCTGCTTCTGCCTCGGCAAAAACAGATTGCGGGCTATTGCTGTTATGCTCATAATGGATGCAAAGATACATATTTAAAATGAAGAATAAAGAATGAAGAGTGAAAAATTCGTTTAAGTCAGAGGCTTATTTAAGTCAGAGGCCAAAGTGACGAGTGAAGAGGCTGCTTACCTTTAAGCACCAGGTTTTGAGTGATTGATGAAGAAAGTCAGAAGTCAGAGTTGTGAGTGAAGGGTTATTATATGTTTTGTTGGTCAGGATTATATCTGCATCGGAAACAACCATAGGGACATTTTTTAGCTATGGTGTATTATCCTAATATAGATATACCATTGTTTTTCAGCCAACAAAGCATATCATAACCCTTCACTCACAACTCTGACTTCTGACTTAAATAAAGCCTTTGGCGTAAACTAAATTTTCATGTATTCCGCATAGTCCGTCAGGCGCATGTCACCCTTGCGGCTGAGAGTATCGTGCATGGCGAAAGCTGCCGGCAGACAATGTTTCGTGTGGCCGCCCTTGGCGATTTTGAGATAATCCCAGAGCAGCTGACGATAGTCGGGATGGGCACAGTTCTCAATAATGCACTCGGCACGCTGCATCGGGCTCTTGCCGCGCAGGTCGGCCACACCCTGCTCCGTCACGATAATGTTAACATCGTGCTCCGAATGATCCTGATGGCTCACAAACGGCACAACCGAACTGATGAGTCCGCCCTTTGCCACCGACGGGCATGTGAAGATGGATATATAGGCATTGCGCTCAAAGTCTCCAGAGCCGCCGATACCGTTCATCATCTTCGTGCCGCTGATATGTGTTGAGTTGGCGTTGCCGTAGATATCGACCTCAAGCGCTGTGTTGATAGCGATGACACCGAGACGCCGGATGAGTTCCGGTGAATTGGATATTTCACTCTGACGCAATGTCAGATGGTTTTTGAAGTAGTCGATATTGTCGTAAACCTTCATCAGACTTTCGTTCGTCACCGTCAACGAACATGTTGAGGCATCCTTCACACGGCCCTCGAGCATCATGTCAACCACGGCATCCTGAAGAACCTCGGTGAATATATTAAAGTCGGGAACGTTCTTGTCCTGGCTCAAAGCGGCAAGAATGGCGTTGGCCGTCGAACCTACGCCGCTCTGCAACGGCAGGAAAGACTGCGGGATTATTCCGCGGCGCATGTCGCCTACAAGGAATTCGGCCACGTTCATACCAATCTGTGTCGTCACAGGGTCAAGATCCTTGAATGCACGTGCCTCGTCGGGGATGTTGCACTCAACCACACCCACAATCTTCTTCGCGTCAATCTCTACATACGGCTTTCCTATACGGTCGCCGACACCTGTCAGCGGAATAGGCTGACGCAGTGGCGGGTCCTGAAGTTCATAGACGTCGTGCAGAAATTTCGCACCCGTGCTGTGGAACGTATTATGCTCCAGGATGACATGCTTTGCCAGACGTGCGGCTGTGGGGCTGATACCTCCGGCCGATGTCAGATACGCACGGCATGTGTCGCCACACTCCTCAAAGTCGCAGACTTCGAGGATAGCCCAATCAACCTGCCCCATGAAACCGTAGCGCAGTTCCTGTGCCATCTGGCTCAGGTGGATGTCGTTGTAGGCAATCTCGCCCATGTTGACATGTTTGCGGAAATCGGGGTTGGTCGTGTAGGGGGCGCGATAGCGGATGGCCTTTGCGTTTGCAAGGTCACCGTCAGTGCTCTGTCCTGTGGATGCTCCGGTGAAGATGCCCACCTGAAACTCGCGTCCGGCGGCATGCTCAGCTTCGGCTATCTTTGCCAGTTCTTTCGTCACAGCCTTGGCGGCACCTGAAGGTGTGAATCCGCTGAGGGCTATATTTTCTCCGTTCTTTATCAGCGCTGCGGCCTCGGCAGCGGTCATATGTGTATATGCCATGTATATTTATAAAGTTTAAATTATTCAAATGTGAACGGTTGCAAAATTACCGAAAATCGTCGGGACAGCAAAATAAAAAAGGAGAAAAAAAGAGAATGCCCCACCCTACCTCTCCAGGGGAAGGAGACGGAGTGAATCAAGAGGGATGCAGGGACCGTATAATAATCCTTGTTCATGCAACGGTCAGGACATCTTTCTTGTATCCGTCCGTGTCTCCTTCCCATTAGAAAGATGTTTAAAACCAACACATCTTATTCGGACAAATACACGGAATATGTCCCTACTTAACGTGAAACGGATATCATTTATCAAACATGAAAAGCATTGTGATATGCCGGCGGATTTTCATCCGATTCTCCAGCATAAATACTTGTCACAATAGTGTTGATAACTCTGTTGATAACCCTGTTGATAAGTTTTGCATTATCAACAGGCTTCACACATACCGCCGCGAAACATGGATATCAACAGGGTTATTAAGGGCTTTTCAGCAAGTTTTCAACAGATTATTGGCAGAAAAAGATATAAACTTATTAAATTTGCACCGAAATGGGATATTGTGGATAAACATGCGATAATGCTCATTATCAGCATGTAAGTTTCAACAATGATTGTTGATATTGACGAACCACAGTTTTATAACGAAATACGCAAGAAAAAGAGAAGAAAGTTTTTCACATATCAACAGCACATCATCCATAACATAACATTTTTAAATTAAAAAAGAAAGAAATAAATATAATAAAACGATGTTGAAAACGGAATGGCTCGAAAAGGGCTACATTGACGAGCCCGTAGCCGAAGGCACGGACTTGAAGAGCGAAATCAGACGGATGTGTCGTGAGAAGAAGGCCGTGATCATGGCCCACTACTACACGCAGGGAGAAATACAGGACGTGGCCGATTTTGTTGGCGATTCGCTTGCTTTGGCACGCAAGGCGGCTGAAACCGACGCACGGATAATCGTCATGTGCGGCGTCCACTTCATGGCTGAGACGTGCAAGATTCTTTCGCCGGACAAACTTGTGCTCTGTCCCGATCTCAATGCCGGATGTTCGCTGGCTGATTCCTGCCGCGCTGAAGACCTCAAGCGGTTCAAGGAGGAACATCCTGACCACACCGTTGTGAGCTACGTCAATACGACTGCCGCCGTCAAGGCTCTGACCGATGTTGTTGTGACGAGCGGAAATGCACGCCGGATTGTCGAGTCACTTCCCGCTGGCGAGAAGATCATCTTCGGCCCGGACTACAACCTCGGATCATATATAAATGGTGTGACGGGCCGCAACATGCTTCTGTGGCATGGCGGATGTCACGTTCACGAACGTTTTTCTGTGGCCGAGATTGTACGTCTGAAAGCAGAACATCCCGGTGCGAAGGTGCTGGCCCATCCGGAGTGCAAAGGCCCGGTTCTGGCCGTTGCCGATGTGGTCGGGTCTACGGCTGTTCTGCTGAAGCACGCCATGGAAAGTGACGACCGCGAATTCATCGTTGTCACGGAAGCCGGAATTCTCCATGAGATGACACGTCAGTGTCCCGACAAGACTTTCATTCCCGTTCCGCCGGAAATCGGCGAAGGCTCCGTGGGCTGCTCCTGCAACGAGTGCGACTATATGAAGATGAACACGATGAGGAAAATCTATAATACGCTGCTCCACGAATGGCCATCCGTAGAGGTTGATCCTGACGTGGCCCGCGAGGCTGTCAAGCCCATTGTGAGAATGCTGGAGATGAGTTGAGGGAAGACGGAAGAATGACGGACATCGGAGGATGAGAATTGTCAATTTTCTCGGCGGACTGGGCAATCAGATGTTTGCATATGCCCTTTACCGGTATCTGGAGCGGACGTTTCCCGGCGAAAGAATCTACGGATGCTACAGGTCCGGCTCGCTCGATGTACATGGCGGACTGGAGCTGGAACGTGTCTTCAACCTGCGGCTTCCTGAATCACGGCCGCTGACGGATGCGTTTTCGCGTATCTATGTGCTGGCGAAACGGCTCGGACTGACTCGTTGGGAAAATGACCGTGAGTTCACCTGTTGGGATGTGGTATTCGACGGCTACTGGCTCGACCGCCATTTCTATAGTGATGTGGACGTCAGCAGTATGTTCAGGTTTCGCACGGAAAATCTTTCGGAGGATTGCCTCTGGATGCTCGGACGGATAAGAGAGTCACGCTCGGTGGCGCTGCATGTCAGACGCGGAGACTATATGGAAGGAGAAAACTTCGGAAATTTCGGCCGCTACTGCACGGAACATTATTACCATGACGCCATCGGCCGGATGGAAACACTGATGAATGGTGCCACATACTATATTTTCTCAGACGATCCGGAGTGGGCAAAGGAGCACATAAGGCCGGATTCCGCCGTCTATGTGGACTTAAACCGCGGACGGGACAATTGGGCAGACATGCTGCTGATGTCGGAATGTAAGGCGAATATAATAGCCAACAGCACATTTTCCTATTGGGCGGCGATGCTCAACAGGAACGGCGGTGCGGTTGTTTGTCCGAGAAAGTGGTACAGATGGGATGACCCAGACATATTTCCCGACAACTGGATAAGGCTCTGACGGCAGCGGGAAACGATATAAGGAAAAAAAGAAAACGGCTGTGGAAAAACTTTCAATGGCGGATGTCTGTCCGTCTGTAGGTTTTTCCACAGCCGTTTTCTTTTTGCGGTTGTTGTCAGCTTAACGTACGATTATCTTTCTTTTTCCGTTGATGACAATACCTTTGTAGCTGCTGTCGACTCTGCGTCCTGTCAGATCATGGAGGGTTCCGGAGAGACTCCGGTCGTCGCGGCTGGTTTCGGTGATTCCCGTTTCGTCGGTGCTGATTGTGCTGACAGCACTGTCGAGCCATGTCCTGCGGCTTCCGAACCATTGTCTCAGCTCCATAGCCATTTCCGCGACAGTGGTGTTGTCGTAGCCGAGAAGGCGGTTTTCCAGCTCGTATGCGCGGTCGAGTGCCGCCGCGTCGTCGGACTTGACGTATGAGTCAATGAAGTTCGTTATGCCGTCGAACACGCTTGACCGAAGTCTGTCGTATGTTTCCTTGTATGTTTTTGCAAATGTCTTGTTGCTGTTGTCGAAGAGCATCCTGAAGTAGAAGAAATCGTTGTGCACTCTTGCCCAGTCTCCTTCCATCTTCATGATTGTGTCGAAATCCCACAGAGGCCCCATTTCCAATGGTGACGACGAATTTTTCCGGGTCATGAATATGTTTGAGCCGGCGCTGTCCCAAGTTCCGAGAATATCGTGGGTGATGAGCCATGTGGCGAATGAAGCCACGTCGATATGTTCCGGGTATGTTCCGTTCTCGATGGATTTCTCCATGGCTTCTATACATATCTTTATTTCGTCAATCTGCTCCGGAGTTATATCGTCAGAGTCAGGATACTTGAACGTGTATTTCTTGTCCATTCCCGTGTAGCCGGTGTCGAAACAAACATCTTCTTTCCACCAGTACGGGTCTGCCTCTACGATATATCCTCCGTTCTTGTCGACATTGATTCGGGCTGTCTCGTTCCGTTCAACTCCTTCAATGAGGATGTATATTCCGCGATATTCGCCGTTGAAGACAACGTTTACATACTGTAGTTGCGGAACCCACTGCACTCCGGTCAGCTCGCTCAGCTTCATGCCTATCAGTGTGTTCAGAGTGTTTGTGTTGTTGAGCAGTACCCAGTTCTTGTCGTTATATATGCTGTTTCCTCGGCAAAGCATGTCGCCTTTCTTCTGTAGTTTTATCTTTAACGGCTTTTTGGAGGCGTATGCACTTGTGTTTCCGCGTATTTTTACGGTCATTCCGCTCACGCTCTTCTCATAGTCTCCACTGTCGAAGATGATGTTTCCATTCTTGCTGACGGTCACTCTTCCCGGCACTTTTGTTGCGTTGGTTATGCTTTCTCCCATTGCCCCTTCCGGGTGGGTTATGTAGTCGCACGTGGGTTCTTCACCGTCAACCGTCTCTATGTTGACCACAGGAAGACCTGTCTCGTCCGGAGTTGATATGCCGGAAGTCTGGGCGCTCACTCCTTGAATGATAGCCATTATAGCCGTTAGAACAGTCAGTAATTTTCTCATTATGTTGTTATTGTTAGTTTGTTACAGCGATTGTTGTTTATGGCAGTCTGTCCGTTGTCAGTTTATGACAGCGATTTTGCATACCGTTCCTTTGCTGCCGTCGCTTTTTGCCGTCGCCACCATATATACTCCTGAAGCAACCCTCCTTCCTTTGCTGTCTTTTCCATTCCATGTGAATGTTCCTCCGGTGCTCGTTCCTTTGGCAATGACGGTTCCGTTGGACGACAGGATCTTAACGTCGGCGTTTGACGAAAGTCCGACCACGGTGATGAGACCGGTATATTCGGGTCTGACGGGGTTCGGATAAGCCCACACGTTGTCCTTGCTCATGTCCTCGTTAGGTTCGGTAGCGTCGCCCATATAGGAGCAAAGGCCGTTTCCGGTGCCGAAGAATACTTCGCCGCTTTGGCTGTTGATGGCAATGGACTCGATGTAGTTGGAGAGAAGATAGCTGTTTTCCGCCGTGAAATGATGGATTTCTTCCATATTGTCGCTGCTGATGAGATACACTCCGTTGTTTGACGTTCCAATCCATTTGCGGTTTGCTCCGTCGATGGCGATGCTCGTGACGTCTATTCCGGAAAGGAGATAGTCGGCATAGCTTGTACCGTCGTTCCGCGGAACTTTCACCTGAGTATATCCCGCTGACGGGTTGTTGATCTGTTCCGGAGTGAGCATGAGCGGGCCCAGGCCTGTTCCCACCCAGATGTTTCCTTCCTTGTCCTCGGCCAGACAGCTCACGTTCTGGACGTTGACAGTGCTTCCGTCCTGGTTGCTGAAATGGTTGTAGCAGTTCAGGGTATTGCCGGATATGTCATACCGATAGGTTACCGGATCTGTGAAGTCGTTGTTGCAGAACCACATAGCGCCCCTGCTGTCCGTCATCATACTCTTGATGAAAGCGGCGGCGCGGCCATTATTATATGTGAGCAGTTCGTGTGTTCCATGTGCCGTCCAGTTGCCTTTCCTGTCAAGATTGAGCAGTGGTTTCTGGGTAAATGAGCGCGAATTGAAGCACCACAGGCCGCCGTTGTTGTCAAAACTCATTGCCGTTATGAGCTCGTAGTTTATGTCTCCGGTCACGGCGGTTGCTATAATGCCGTTCGTGCTTATGCTGTTGTGGAATCTGACGAATTGTCCGTCGTAGTATTCATAGACTCCGTTACGGCTTCCTGCCACAACATGTCTGTTGTCGTACGGGTCGACATCAAGGCAGAGCATGTCCTGAAAGGGTACGTTTGTCTTGTCACTGACGCCGTCACTCTGGAAGAAAGTCCATCCGTCGCTGTCCAACGTCTGTATGGTTGCGTCGTTATACTGGTCCCAAATATAGCTTCCGCAGGTATATAACACTCCATTGAAGTATTTCATAAATGCGAAGTTGTTGTATCTCGGACAGTTGTCAGGTGTGATACTCCTTCGTGTGATAGTCTGCGTCCCGTCTTCCGCTTCCGTATAGCTTTGCAGCAGTCCGTCCTCCTGATTGCTCCACCAGCATTTGTTTCTATTGTCGTATATGCGTCGTTCGTCATATCCGTGTTTCTTGGTGGACTCCATGTCGTTTTCGGAGCGGAATATATCGGCCGTCACGCTGCCGTCGCGCTGCCAGTTGTTGCGGTCAAGCAGATTGACCGACATGTCGGCACTGTAGATTCCTGAGGACGTCCTGGCATATATCCTGCCGCTTGCGATGGTGCACGCCGTTACCTTCATATTGAGATTGTACGTATCGCTTATTTCGGCGCTGCCCATGTTTATCTTCAGTATTCCGAAGTTGGTATATACGTAAGCGTAGGCTCCGTTGACGTATATACCGTTGACGGTCTTGTCGAGATTGACGGTCTTGCTGTAGTAATCGGAGATGTTGGTGACGTTTCCGCTCTTGTCAAGCAGGTCGATATTGTAGTTGTCATAGATGATTATCAGCCTGCCGGCATTGCTGTTCCATGCAATGTGGTTTATGACACAGTCGCTCAGGCTGTTCACCTTATTATATACGCTGACCTCTCCGTCGTCGGCATTATACGCGAAAAGACTGTTAGAGCCGAGCACGTAGACCATATTTCCGGCCGGGCGGATGTCCATAATGTCTTTATATGCCATGTAAGCGTTCCATGAGCCTATTGATGCGGCGAGCGCTTTGTCCTGCGGTAAGCCCAGGCAAAGGGTCAAGTTCAGGATTGCTGCGATGATTGTTCTCTTCATGTCTTCCGTGTATAGTTGTTTCTTATAGTTCCTTCAGATACTCCGCCAGTCTTTCCACTGCCTTTGCCCTGTGGCTTATCTTGTTCTTGACGTCAAGTCCCAGCTCGGCGAAAGTGCGGTCGTAGCCTTCGGGCATGAATATCGGGTCGTAGCCGAAGCCCTCCCCTCCCCGTCTTTCGTGGATTATCTCACCCTTGGCTATGCCCTCGAACAGTTTCTCGTCGGGGGTAGGCTGATTGTCGTCGGTGACAGAGTCGTTTTTTAATAATAACGCTATAACAGTGCGAAATTGTGCCTTACGGTTGTTATTTTCTCCTAATTCGCTGAGCAGTCTGGTCATATTGGCCTCGCTGTCGTGGCCTTCGCCGCCGGCATAGCGTGCGCTATACACCCCCGGGGCGCCTCCGAGAGCGTCCACTTCGAGACCAGTGTCGTCAGCGAAGACGCTCAGTCCGTAGTTGTCGTAGATGTAGTGCGCCTTCTGCATGGCGTTCTCTTCAAGCGTAGAGCCTGTTTCGGGAATATCGGCATCACATCCGATGTCCTTCAGCGATACTATTTCAAATCTGTTGCCGAGTATGCTTCGTATTTCGGCGAGCTTGTTTTTGTTGTTTGTTGCGAATACTATCTTCATTTGTCGGGATTGTTATAATGATTTGACGGCAGCATTGTGGCATAGCCTTGCTGCCTTGACGAAAAAAGGAATTGTACTTTAATGAAAAAAGTGTGTCTCAATGAAGTTCTATACTCACGTATATACTATTCATCTTGACACACTCCAAAATTATAAAGTTTAATAAAAAAATATTATTTGATAACAACGTTCACCATTCTCTTCGGCACGATGATGACCTTGACCACCTGCTTGCCTTCGAGATATTTCTTTGAACGTTCGTCAGCCAGCACCGTTTCTTCAACGGTCTTGTTGTCGGCGTCGGCGGCAAACTGCATTTCGAAGCGGCGCTTGCCGTTGAACGACACGCCGAGCTGCATGGAGCTTTCCACCAGATATTTTTCCTCACACTTCGGCCATTGGGCGTCACAAACGCTGCCTTCTCCTCCGAGGACTTCCCAGAGTTCTTCGGCTATGTGGGGAGCGAAGGGAGCAATGAGGGTGGTGAGCGTGCGGAGCAGTCCGCGGTCGTTGCATTTCAGCTGTGTCAGCTCGTTGACGCAGATCATGAACGCCGATATGCTCGTGTTGTAGCTGAAGTTCTCGATGTCCTGTGTCACCTTCTTGATCAGCTTGTGGACAGACTTGAGCTGTTCGGGCGTGGCCGTGCCGTCGTTGCATACAACTGTTTCTGCTCCCTTAGGATAGAACAGTCCCCAGAACTTTTTCAGGAAGCGGTGGCAGCCGTCAATGCCGTTGGTGTCCCAAGGCTTGCTTTGCTCCACCGGACCGAGGAACATCTCGTAGAGACGCAGCGTGTCGGCACCGTAGCGCTCGACAATCATGTCGGGGTTGACCACGTTATACATCGACTTCGACATCTTCTCGACGGCCCATCCGCAGACGTACTTGCCGTCTTCGAGGATGAATTCGGCGTTGTTGTATTCCGGACGCCATGCCTTGAAGGCTTCCACGTCGAGCACGTCGCCGCTGACGATGTTTACGTCGACGTGTATCGGGGTCGTGTCGTACTGGTCTTTCAGACCGAGAGAGACAAACGTATTAGTATCTTTTATGCGGTATACGAAGTTGCTCCGGCCCTGTATCATTCCCTGGTTGACAAGTTTCTCAAACGGTTCATCCTTGCAGGAGAATCCGTAGTCGAACAGGAATTTGTTCCAGAAACGGGAGTAGATGAGGTGGCCCGTGGCATGTTCCGTACCGCCGACGTAGAGGTCCACGTTCTGCCAGTATTCATCCACCTGCTTGTCAACGAGCGCCGTGTGGTTGCGCGGATCCATATAGCGCAGATAGTAGGCTGAGGAACCGGCAAAACCGGGCATAGTGTTCAGTTCGAGCGGGAAGACGGTGATGTTGTCGACGAGCGTGTTGTCAACAACCTTGTTCTCTTTCGTGTCCCATGCCCACTGTTTGGCGTGGCCCAGTGGCGGCTCGCCCGTCTCCGTCGGCAGGAACTTGGCCACTTCGGGCAGCTCCAGCGGCAGACACTCTTCGGGAATCATATAGGGCATGTTTTCCTTGTAGTAGACCGGGAACGGCTCGCCCCAATATCTCTGACGCGAGAAGATGGCGTCGCGGAGACGGAAGTTGACCTTCACGCGGCCCATGTTGTTGGCCTTCACATATTCTTTTGTCTTGGCGATGGCTTCCTTTACGGTCAGTCCGTTGAGGGAGAAACCTCCTATGGCTGTCTTGCTTTCGGCTGGTGAGTTCATCACGATGCCCTCCTTTGCGTCGAAGCTCTGTTCGCTGACGTCTGCACCCTCTATGAGCGGGATGACCGGCAGACCGAAGTGACGGGCAAAGGCATAGTCGCGTGAGTCGTGGGCAGGAACGGCCATGATGGCGCCTGTGCCGTAGCCGGCCAGTACGTATTCCGAAATCCACACCGGAATCTTGTCACCCGTGAAAGGATTGATGGCGTAGGAGCCGGAGAACACACCCGTCACGCGGTGGTCGCTGATGCGGTCGCGTTCGGTGCGCTTTTTCACGTAGGCTATATATTCGTCAACGGCGGCGCGCTGATCGGCTGTTGTCAGCCGGTCGACAAGTTCGCTCTCGGGTGCGAGCACCATGAACGTGACGCCGAAGATGGTGTCTGCGCGGGTGGTGAAGATGGTGAATTCGATGTCGCTGTCGGCCACTTTGAACTGCATTTCCGTTCCCTCGGACCGACCAATCCAGTTCTTCTGCGTCTCCTTCAGCGAGTCGGTCCAGTCGATGGTCTCCAGGCCGTCGAGCAGACGCTGTGCGTATGCCGACACGCGCAGACACCACTGGCGCATCTTCTTCTGTACTACGGGATAGCCGCCGCGCTCAGAAACACCGTCAACAACCTCGTCGTTGGCCAGCACCGTGCCCAGCTGCGGACACCAGTTGACCATCGTCTCGCCGAGATAGGCTATGCGGTAGTTCATCAGAACCTCCTGACGGCGTTTCTCGTCCCATGAGTTCCACTCGTCGGCGGTGAAGCTGATTTCCTCGGAGCATGCGGCGTTGAGTCCCTTGTTTCCGTGTTCCGTGAAAGCCTCTACGAGCTCTTCGATGGGACGTGCACGCTTCGTGTCGTTGCAGTAGTAGCTGTTGAACATTTTTTGGAAGGCCCACTGTGTCCAGTGATAGTATTCCGGGTCGCAGGTGCGTATCTCGCGGCTCCAGTCGAACGAGAATCCAATCTTGTCCAACTGCTCGCGATAGCGTTTGATGTTGGCATCGGTAGTGATGGCCGGATGCTGTCCCGTCTGGATGGCATACTGCTCTGCGGGCAGTCCGTAGGCGTCATATCCCATCGGGTTCAGAACGTTGAAGCCCTGCTGACGTTTGTAGCGGGCGTATATGTCGCTGGCTATATATCCCAGCGGATGGCCTACGTGAAGACCTGCTCCCGAGGGATAGGGGAACATGTTGAGCACGTAGAATTTCTTTTTTTCCTTGTTTTCCTTCACGCGATAGGTCTGTTGTTCGACCCAGCGCTGCTGCCATTTCTTCTCGATTTCTCTAAAGTTATATTCCATCGTCGATATAATTGTTTTCTTGTTTTCTCCTACCAAGTAACACACATATTGTTACTTCCGTTTATTTTGCGGACGAATCCGGATGAAGAACAGAATTGACGTTGAGGTGCTGGCCGGTGTTGTTCCGTTCTCCGTTCCTCGTTCTTCCGTGCTTTTGTTCTTCTGTCTGAAAAGAATTGTGAAAAACCAATCCTTTCTATTATAAATAATGTGCAAATGTAATACAAAAAAACGAGAAAAGGGTTGTTGTCATGGAGTTTTTAGAAAAACGGGTGTTCTGGCAGAACACGATAACGGTTATCTTTGCGTTATGGCGGATTTGTAACCATTGTCTTCTGGAGATTCTTGATGTAAATATTGTTGCGCAAAAAACGGTGACAAATGAAAATCCAGTTTTAGAGCGGCGGAAAGACATCTGAAGCGTGTCGGAAAGGTGCCTGAAGCGCGTCGGTTTTGCCGTAAGGGCCTTCCGGGGGCGCAACGGGACCTTTACGGCATTGCAACGGGGCTGTCGTTGCATCGCGAAAGCGGCCCCGCCGCACTCCCGGGAGGCCCTTACGGCAGAAAAAATAATGGTTTTCGGGCTTGAAAAAGCGGTTTTTCGGCGGTCTGAAATTGCACATATCGTGAAAAAGCGTGAAAACCGGTTGGCGTACAAGTTGTTACACTTGCACGCGTGATATTTCGTTATATGCTCCCTCCGATGGAATATTTTCTGAAGTGGTCGTTAATGATGCCGTTTAGAGAGAGTTTTTGTCGTTTTTTTGTTGATTGTTTTCTGAAAGCATATTCGGATTATCCGGCATGTTCGGTAGTATGGTTTTACCTGATAAATATATGTAGCATGCTCTCCTGCCGGTGGGGAATATGCGGCGGTATCACTCCAAATACCGAAACCAAAATTTTGTCCTTGCGTTTTTTTTGTGTACTTTTGTAACAGACAATATATAAACGACATAACACATTCCGAAGACATGTCCAAACCGAACAACTGGTCAGATGAATATTGGTTGCTGCTGCTTCAGCTCTATCAGAGCCGTCCGGAAGGCGTCAAGCCCGTCTACAGCCGACCGATGGTTGACCTCAGTCTTGAACTTCATATCCATCCCGAGATACTGCGCAGCCGTATGGAATCCATCGCACGGCTTGAAACGCCGCGCATAGAAAACATTTGGAAGACATACGGAAATAATCCGAAACGTCTGGCACGCGCCGTGAAGATGGTCAGGAGCATGAACGGCTTCAATAATGCCGCCGACTTTTTTGATGGCGTTGACACCAATGAGACCTTTGAACGCGACTTTCGTCCCATCGGCGGATACGGAAATCTGACGCCTGTCGTGCTCATTCTCACGCTCGATCTCTATTTCCGTCTTGTGCCCGACACGATGGTGGCCATAACTCCGGAGATTGTCAGCCTGTCGCGGATGACGTCGGTTGACGTCGATACAATAGTTGAGGCGATGGCCTGTTTCCGCCGTCATGACCCGTATTTCCGTCGTGGAAGCGGACGCAACGTTTCCGACCCTGTCACGACATCTCTCGATGCCGCCTGCCACAGTGTCTGGCAGCGTTTCGGCAACGACGATCCGGAGACATTGGCCGCTTTCGCAAGCGAGCTGAGCGAATACTTCAGGAAAATTTAAAATTAAAAGAAATAGTCATCCGGGCGCTGTCCTTAAAAACCTTAAAGACCTTAAGGTCCTTAAAGTCATTAAAGTCCTTAAAGGAAGCTCCCTTAAAAAAACAAATCGAAAAAATGAGAAAGAACATCATTACATTGTTACTCTGTCTGCTGACCGTCCTGCCTGCGGCTTCACAGCAGGCCATCACCCATCCATGGCAGGGCAAGCGCGTTGCCTATCTCGGCGACTCCATCACCGACCCGCGCAACAAGGCGGCAAAGAAGAAATATTGGAACTGGCTGCAGGAATGGCTCGGCATAACGCCATACGTCTATGCCGTCAGCGGCCGCCAGTGGAACGACATCCCGCGTCAGGCAACACAGCTCAAGCAGGACCACGGTGACGACGTTGACGCCATCATGATTTTCGTAGGGACGAACGACTATAACAATGCCGTGCCCATGGGGCGATGGTGGGACGAGCGTATGGAAAGCGTGGAGTACGGCCATGGCTATGTCAAGCGTAAGGAAGAACGTATGCGCCGCATCCCTGTGATGGACAAAACCACCTACCGCGGCCGCATCAACATCGCCCTCGACAGTTTGAAACGTCTTTATCCCACTAAGCAGATTGTCCTCCTTACACCCATCCACCGCGCCGGATTCTATGCCAACGACAAGAACTGGCAGTGCACGGAAGACTATGCCAACCGTTGCGGAGAATATCTCGATGCTTACGTTGCGGCGACACGTGAGGCCGGCGGCGTCTGGGCTGTGCCCGTCGTTGACCTCTATTCGCTCAGCGGCCTTATGCCCATGCTTGACGAACATGCGCAATATTTCAACAATGCCGATACCGACCGCCTCCATCCCAACGACAGCGGTCATGAGCGAATTGCAAAAACGCTGATGTATCAGCTTCTGATGCTGCCGTAAATAAAAACCAACCCTCCCGAAGAGAGGAAGCTTGATTATTCTTTGAGCTACGACATGGCCTCAAATAAATATTTAAGCTCCATCCCTTCGGGAGGGTTGGTTTTTATGGTTTGTTTTAAAGCATCCGCTTGATCACCACCTGTGCCGAAATCTCGCGGTTTGCGGCCTCGGGAATGACGAGTGAGTTTGCGCTTTCGATGACATCGTCGGTGACTATCAGACCGCGGCGCACCGGCAGACAGTGCATGAACTTGCCGTTGTTGGTCACAGCCATGTGCTTGTCGTCTATTGTCCAGCTCATGTCGCGTGACAGAATCTTGCCGTAGTCGGCCGGATTGGTGACGCCCGGACAGCTCCAGTTCTTCGCATATACGAAGTCGGCACCCTCCAACGCTTTCATCTGATCATATTCCACACGCGCATTGCCTACGAAGCGCGGGTCCAGTTCGTAACCCTCGGGATGGGTCACGACGAAGTCTACGTCGGCCGCGTTCATCCACTGGGCAAAAGAGTTTGGAACAGCCTGCGGCAGCGCGCGGCAGTGGGGAGCCCACGTCAGGACCACCTTC
The DNA here is from genome assembly GCA_947170725.1 of uncultured Prevotella sp. Classification (GTDB taxonomy): domain Bacteria; phylum Bacteroidota; class Bacteroidia; order Bacteroidales; family Bacteroidaceae; genus Prevotella. Next base: position 51,355 of record CAMVUM010000005.1, on the reverse strand, counting down.
GGACGGCGGCCAGGTGTCTCGGGAACATAATTCTCGTTGATGGTGATGAGGTCTGCGAACGCCTGAAGCGGATGGACCGTGGCAGTTTCCATGGCGAAGACCGGCTTGCCGCTGTAGCGGATGAACTGATGGAGCACGGTTTCGGCATAGTCATACTCGCGGTCGGTCAGACCGGCAAACGAGCGGACACCTATCATGTCGCAGTAGGACGCCATCACGGGGATTGCTTCGAGCAGATGTTCGCTCTTGTCGCCGTCCATGATGACACCGCGTTCCGTCTCCAGTTTCCATGCTCCGGCATTGACGTCAAGCACGATGACGTTCATGCCGAGATTCATCGCTGCCTTCTGAGTACTCAACCGGGTGCGCAACGAATTATTGAAGAATATCATCAGCAGCGTCTTATGCTTTCCGAGATGCTCATATTTGAATCTGTCCTTTTTTATTTCCTGTGCCTCGGCCAGCGCTGTGCGGAGGTCACCGAGGTCTTCTACGTTGATGAATGTTCTCATATTTTTGTTAGTTTAGGATTTAGAGTGATGAGTGAAGATGTATGCTCACATTTAATGGGCTTGGAAGTTGACAGTCTATTATTGCTTCTGAATTTGAGAGTAATCATACTTCATAACGCGTTTCCCTTTACTCCGGATAAAAGGGCAATCATACCTCTTCTGTTATAACTCTGAACTATTACTTGATTTCACTTCTCGCTGAACAGCACCTGTATCACCGTCTGGCCTACAGCCTGGAGCGTTCCGCGGTCAATATGGTCCATGTTGTCGCTGAGGGTGTGCCACGTCGGGCCGAACGAGCTTGCCTCGCAGTCGGGATAGTATGGGATGATGTCAATGGTCGGGATGCCGGCAATGCGGTTCACGGGAACATGGTCGTCGTTGACGCCGCCTCCGTCAGTTGCGGGGAAGATGTTGCCGTAGCCTATTGCGGAGGCCGCTGCCCACACCTTGTCGACAATTGCCGGTGCGAAATGCTTTGAGACAAGCTCCTTGTGGAAGCGTGCGTCACTGCCGCCGACCATGTCGAGCAGTATTCCGTAGCGCGCCTCGTATCCCTGACGGTGGGGATTGGCCGCCCAGTGCTGCGCTCCCAATGCCCAACTGTCGCCGTCGTCGTCTGTCGCGTCGGCCCACTGAGGTGTTCCCCAGTCCTCGGCGTCAAAGCAGACGAAGTCGACACCCAGCGCGAGTGAGTCGCCGCCGGCTATCAGCCGTGCCAGTTCGAGCATCACCGCTACGCCGCTCGCCCCGTCGTTGGCGGCCATGACGGGCTTGCGCCAGTTGGCCGAATCGGGGTCGTTGTCCGCCCACGGACGGCTGTCCCAGTGGGCGCAGAGGAGAATGCGCGTGGTCTGCTCGGGCCTATAACTTGCTATGATGTTCCTGCAACGCAGCGGCGTGCCGTCATATCCCTTGACAGTGAAGTTCTGGTCAATGACTCCAAGACCGTAGCTGCGGAACTTTCCGGCTATCCACTGCCCGCAACTGTCGTGTGCCGCACTGTTCATCGTGCGCGGTCCAAAGGCACATTGGGCCTCACAGAAGGCGTATGCGCTGTCGGCGCAGAACGACGGGCCAACGGGCTGTACGCTATCTGAGCCTGCGGAAGAGGTTTTCTTATTTCCGCAACCACAAAAGAAGAGGATTATAACAGCCAGCCCTAACAACCATCCCAGCCCTTCCGAAGGAATGGATCCAGAAATGTCTTTGAGGCGTCTCAAAGCGGATTTTGGCCTCCGTGCCTCTGTGTCTCTGTGTTCTGAAAACAAAAGTATATTGTTCATTTGATTGTCTTCGCTTTATATTAATTTATGTATCTGTATCAGATTACATTTAAAATGTTTCCGATGATGTTCCTTATATATACGTATCAGATTACATTCAATGGTCCGTTTGCGGTCATTTTCCGCTTTCGCGGGAATGCTGGACGAGGGTCATGACGCGCAGGAAATTGCCTCCCCATATCTTTCGGATGTCGCGTTCACTGTATCGGCGGGCCAGCAGGCGGCGCGTGAAATTGATTATTTCCGATGAGTCGGCCAGTCCGCGGACGCCTCCGTCGCCGTCAAAGTCGGTGCCTATGCCCACGTGGTCGATGCCCATCACGGCGATGGCGTGTTCCAGATGGGCGATGACGTCTGTCACGTCGGCCTCTCCGGCGGTGCGCAGGAAACCGTGATAGAGCGTAGTCTGGGCCACGCCGCCGCTCTTGGCGAGCGCGCGCATCTGGTCGTCGGTGAGATTGCGGGGATGGTCGCACAAGGCGCGTGCACTGCTATGGCTGCACACAATCGGCGTGCTGCTGATGGCGATGGCGTCGTAGAAACTCTTTTCCGAGGCGTGGCTGAGGTCGACCATGACGCCATGACGGTTCATCTCGCGTATGACTTGCTCGCCGAGACGGCTCACTCCGTTGTGGGTGGTGCAGCCGCGGGCGCTGTCGCAGATGTCGTTGTCGCCGTTGTGACACAGTGTTATATAGACCACGCCGCGTTGTGCGAAGTGTTTCACTGTGGCCGGCGAGCCGCCGAGAGCCAGTGCGTTCTCGATTCCGAGCATGATGGAGCGGCGTCCGCGCCGTTTGTCCTCATAGAGGTCGGCCGGTGTGCGGGCTATGCTGAGATGGTCTTTGTTCTTGCGGACAATGTCTTCAATCTTGTTGAATATGAGGTCGGCGTATTCTGTCGGCCCGTTGACATCGAACGCCACTTTCGAGGAGAATGTCTCGCCGATTTTGGGCTGTGGCAGATAGGCCACCATGATTGTAGCGTCCTGACGTCCTTCGGTCATCTTGTGGAGGTCAACGAGCAGTTGCGGGTCGCGGTGGTCGAAGCAGACTCCTTTCGGAAAGAACATCGGCGTGTCGCAGTGAGTGTCGAGCGTGAGCACGCGTTCGTGAACGTCGCAGGCTTCGCGGAAGGCAGCCGCCTGTCTGACGAGCCACCGGAAGAGCGGCTGTCCGTCGTCGCCGAGACATTCGGGATGCCACTGTACGCCCATGATGGACTTATATTCGCTGCTCTCCATGGCCTCGATGACGCCGTCGGGGGCCACCGCCGTGACGCGGAAACGCTGCCCCGGGTCGCTCACGGCCTGATGATGGAAGGAATTTACGGCGATACGCTCACTATTATATAATGTATATAGCGTGCTGTCGCGGTCGATGATGATGGTGTGGGTGGGTTCGCTGCGGTCGGCGGACTGGGAGTGTTTGAGAGCTTCAAAAGCCCCTGCCCGGCCCTCCCATGGGAATAGGGTGCCTACGGGGTGAAGTGTGGAACTGTTTCTGCTTTTCAAGTCTTGTCTGTCTTTTCTGAAGGGAAACCATTTTTTCTCATCTCGTGAGTTGGTCCCTTCATCTCGTAGGCATCCTCCCTTTTGTGGAGAGCCGGGGTAGGGCTTTTGAGGCTCTTCTGGCTGTGACGTTATATCCTGAGCCACCTTCCCGTCCAGTGCCATTGCCAACGTCTGGATTCCACGACAGATGCCGAGCATGGGAATCTGGCGATTGTAGGCCAGTCGCGTTATGAGCAGTTCCGGAAGGTCGCGTTCGCTGCATATTCCTCCGAGGCGCGGTGACGGTTCTTCGCCGCAGTAGAGCGGGTTGTAGTCGGCTCCGCCGCTGAGCAGCAGGCCGTCGATGTGGTCGAGTGTATTGATGATGACATCCTTGTCGGCCACCGGAGGGATGATGACGGGCACGCCGCCGGCCGCCACCACAGACTTATAGTAGCCTTCGGCTATACGGCTTGTCGCCTCGCCATAGTTTGCGGTGATGCCGATGACGGGTTTCCGTTTTGCTTCCGGAAATGTCGCGTAGATGTTGTCCAGCCGCGACTGCCAGTTAAAACGATTCATGATGATGTATGGTTTGGGCTGCCGTTAATATATGAAGGCCGCCGGCCGTTTTTGTAGTTCCGTCCCGGTGTCACTCGTCAATCTTGACGGCTATTTCGCGTTTGATGCTCTGTTCCAGTGATATGAGTGTTTCTGTCGCGACAACGCCCGGAATGTCCTGCAACTGTCCGTTGAGCAGCTGCATCAGCTGTTCGTTGTCGCGTGCGAATAGCTTGACCAGCATGGTGTAGGGACCGGTGGTGAAGTGGCATTCAACGATTTCGGGAATGTGTGTGAGCCGTTCAACCACCTCTTTATACATGCTTCCGCGTTCGAGCGTGATGCCCACGTAGGTGCATGTGGTGTAGCCGAGGCTTTTGGGGTTTACGTCGAAGCCGCTTCCCATTATGACATTTCCGTCAATGAGGTGTTGCACACGCTGGTGTATGGCTGCGCGTGACACTTTGCACTCTGCCGCAACATCCTTGAACGGGATGCGTGCGTTCTGTGACAGGATACTCAGAATTTTCTTGTCCAGATTGTCTATCTTATCCGTTGCCATTTCTTTCTTGTTAATTTTGCTTTTATTATGATTATATTGTTTTTTATTTTTCTAATTTTTCTCCGTGAGTCTCCGGAGGATGTCCGCCAATGGCTGTGGTTTCTTTCCGGTTTCCTGATAATGTTTATGCGGTAGCCGCTGTATTTGGTGTGTCGGCAGCTGTTGAAGTATAGGAAAAGCTCAAATAGTTAGCAAAATTACATATTTTTATTGAAACAGCCGGCATATTGCAATCGAAAAAATGTGAAAACAGTGCAAAATGGTTGACGTTTGATATGAACGATGCGTTTTTTCATATCCGGACAACACTCCTCTGTCTGCCCGTAGGAAGACATATAGTGACGGAAACGTGGTGGCAGAGTCATGCTGCGGAGTTTTTTATTATTTACAAAAATGGTGTTTCCGGTTTTTCCGTTCCAGTTTGTTTTTAATACTTTTCTGTCACTTTTAGTAAGGCTTAAAGCAGAAAAAAGGAGACAAACAATGTGGCGCTTCATCCTTATATATTGATGGAATTACGGTATGTAACAGCTACGGTCCTGACGTGTGGAATCTATTGTATTCCAAAGGGTCTCAGTATATTCCGGAACAAGGTTTTCCAAGCTCATGCAGATAGTTGCGGCTCCCTTTTACTTCTGATTCCAATATGTTAAACTAACACAAAAAGACGACGTTCAGATGAGGAAACTGAGTGTGTTTCGTAGGTTTTTGGTAATTTCGCAGTCGTTATACATATTTGTAATGTAATTATATCAAGGTAATGAGACTATCAAGATTTTTGCTTTTCAGCATAGCCTTCTTCTCCCTTTCTTCATGTTTCAAGGAAGAACCGCTCAACGCCGAGTGTGACATTGAAGCGGCCTGGGTTCATGTTGACAAGCCCGAAAATGTCTTTTTCAACAGCACAGACACGCTGATTGACGTCATGTCGGCCGAAAATACAATCGTATTTACGAAGAAACCTGACGCCGATGTGACGGCCATGGCACCACGGTTCCGGCTCACACCGGGAGCAAAGATAACGCCTGAGAACGGCTCCGTGCACGATTTCAGCAACGAACAGTCCGTGACATACACCGTCACATCGGAAGACGGTTCATGGACGAGGACATACCGCGTCATGTTCGCACCGCCGAAGGTCATGCTGAAATATGACTTCGAGAACTATCAGCAGGCGGGAGAAGACAGGAAATATTTTGTCTGGAACGAAATAGACAATGACGGAACTGTCATCAGCGACCTTTGGGCGACGGGTAATCCGGGATATTTCAAGGCAAAGTCAATGACGGCCGGGCCATACGACTATCCTACCATTCCGATGGAAGACGGATATGACGGTAAAGGCGTCATGCTCGTGACGCGCAGCACAGGAGTATTCGGAATGTTGGGAGGCCGAAAGATGCCCATTGCCGCCGGAAATCTATATCTCGGACGTTTCGTCGACGAATATGCCATCACCCAGACACTCAAGGCAACGGAGTTTGGAGTGAGGTTCAACAAGGAACCGCGGACATTCATGGGATACTATAAGTACCGCCCCGGAGATGTGGTCACCAACAATGAGAACAAACCCATGGAGGGCGTACGCGACAGCGCTGCCATCTACTCGGTGCTCTATATGAACCATGACGCTGCAGGCAATCCCGTTGTGCTCCACGGTGACGACGTCATGACCAACCCCAACATCGTGGCCGTGGCACGCATGAAGGACATCAAGTATACCGATGATTGGACACCGTTTGAGGTCAATTTCGTCTATCGCAAGGAAATGGACAAGACGCTGATGGAGAACTTCGGCTATAACATCACCGTGGTCTTCTCGTCGAGTCACAACGGAGACATATTCCAAGGAGCCGTGGGAAGCACACTCTGCATAGACAAAGTTAGTATAGTATGTATAGAATGAGAATGACAATGAACAAGATAAGCAGACTTCTCGCCGCGATGGCGCTCACCGCAACTTTTACGACAGCCTCGGCGCTGGAACTCCCGGACGATTTAAACTATAACGTCCGGCTCGGCTATAACATCGGCGGAACGGCCCCCGTGGGCATGCCCGCCACGATACGCAAGCTTAACGAATATAAGTTTCAACCCAACGTCTCTTTCTGTTTCGACGTTCAGAAGGACCTTCGCGGACGCTGGGGAATCATGAGCGGAATTCATCTGGAGAACAAGGGTATGGAGACGGACGCCAGCGTGAAGAACTATCATATAACCATAGAACAGGGCGGCGACTTCATGGAGGGCTTCTTCACCGGCCACAACGTCGCAAAAGTGGAGGAATGGCTCATCACCGTTCCCGTTATGGCGACATGCCGCTTGGGCAGCGGCGTGACGCTGAAGCTCGGCCCCTATCTCTCATACGTTATGACACGCAAGTTCGAGGGCAGCGTCTACGACGGCTATCTGCGCCACAACACGCCTACCGGACCGAAGATAGAGTTCGGGCACGAGGACAACGAGCGCGGAACGTTTGACTTCTCTGACAACATGCGCCGCTGGCAGTTGGGCATCGACTTTGGTGCAGACTGGTATTTTAGCCGCCGTTGGGGTGTTTACGCCGACATAACCTGGGGGCTTACAGGCATCCACAAGAGCAGCTTCAAGACAATCGAGCAGACCCTCTACCCTATCTATGGTACGCTCGGACTGACATACAAGCTGAAATAACAGATGTGGTGCGCCTGCTTCTATGTGCCGACGATATGTCGGGGATATAACAAAACAAATTTGCAAGATAAAAAAATCATTTATTAAAAGAAAAAACATTTATGAGGAAACTTTTTACGCTTATCGCTATATTTGCCGGAACCATGGCAGCTATGGCAACAGACTACACAAACAAGTTGGTAGTGACTATTGACGGCGTGTCAACCGCCCCCTCGGATAATACCATTACTGTGGATGCACAGGATGACGGAACCTACAACCTTCAGCTGAAGAACCTTATCCTGACATTATTCGGTGAGCCCATGCCTGTAGGAACTATTAACGTGGCCAACGTCAAGGGAACGCAGAGCGGCGCATCGACCATACTGACCACATCTCAGAATATTCTCATAGCTCCTGGTGACATGGCCGAAATCCCCTATTGGGCGGGTCCGGAACTTGGTCCTGTGCCTGTGAACATCAATGCCGATATGCGTGACAACCATCTCTACGCCCTGATAACCATCGGCTTCATGGGAATGAACATTGAGGTTACTTTCGGCGATGTATATCAGATGGCTAACTCAGGCTTTGAGTATTTCCATTCGGTAACGGCTCCGGATCTATTCTCCGGCACGGCCGTGACAAGCGATGAACCCGACAACTGGCATTCGTTCATGAGCTGTACGGGTGACTTCACGGCATTCGTTCAGGGCGTGCCCCACACGTTCATCAGCACCGAGACACGTCCGGGAACAAGCGGCACAAAAAGTGTGCTTATAAAGTCCGGTCTGGTGTTAGGATCTATTGTTGCCAACGGAACATTGACCAACGGACGTCTTAACGCCGGTGCTATGTCACCTGCAGATCCGGCCAACAACGCTTTCGTTGACATCACTGGCACGGATGTTGACGCCAAAGGCGATCCGTTCTACACCATGTTCAACGGTCGTCCTGACTCACTCCGCGTTTGGGTGAAGTTCACTCAGGGCACACCGTCAGCAGAATATCCCTATGCCACGGTGACGGCAGCCATCACGGACGGCAGCTACTATCAGGAGCCTGTCGACAAGGACTATACCGACATTCTCGTAGGCCGTGCCGCCAACGCCACGATTGAGAGCAACGAAGGCGTATGGCAGAAGCTGACTATTCCATTTGACTATGCTTCCTATACGGACAAGGAGGCCAAGACTATTCTCGTGACATTCTCCACCAATGCCGGAGCTGCCCAGGCTTCCGGCGAAGATGAACTCTATGTTGACGATATGGAGATGATCTATAATTGCTCTGCTACGGCCGTCAGTGTCAAGGGAACCGATATCGAAGGCTTCGGTACGGCAGAAGACAACACCTACGAGGTGTTCCTGAACGGAGAGAATGCCAGCGTCAGCGCTGACGACATCGTGGTCAAGACCGACGGCAAGGGTGCACGCGTGCTGATTGAGACCGCTGACGTTGACCTGACAGGCGGCGGAAGCGACGTGACAATCACAGTTCTGTCGGAAGATCTGAAGAACAGCAACACCTATGTAGTCAAGACTCGCAACTCCAATCTCTCCGGTATCAACAACGCTTCAGTGAACGCCGGAGGCAAAGCTGAAATCAAGGCTGTCTACAACATGAACGGACAGATGGTGGAAACTCCGCTCAAGGGCAGTGTCTATGTCGTTAAGTACACCAACGGAAAAACAGAGAAAGTAACGCTGAAATAAGTCTTGAATAAGAAATAATCTTGTGAGCAAACAAATTCGGGGAATGGTCCAATGCGGACTATTCCCCGAATTTGTTTAGTATGTTTATGATTGTTGTCACCTCATTGTCGGTAAGCACCTGATTGCACGGTATGCTCAGCTCCTCGCGGTGGATGCGTTCGGTCACAGGCAGCGAAAGGCCGCTCCACTGGCTGTAACACTGCTGATGGTGCGGCGGTATGGGATAGTGTATGACGGTCTGGACGCCGTTGTCCTTCAGATATTCCTGAAGCATGTCGCGGCGGGGCGTGAGAACGGGGAATATATGAAAAACGCTGTGCCGCCAGTAGTCGTGCGACGGCAACGTCAACAGCGTATTGTTGACTTCCTCTATATACCGCAGAGCGATGCGGCGGCGTTCGGCGTTGTCCTTGTCAAGATAACGTAGGCGGACACTGAGCACAGCGGCCTGTATCTCGTCCATGCGGCTGTTACGTCCGCGGTAGCGGAAGACATACTTCCGGGCGGAACCGTAGTTGGCCAGTGCCCTCACCGTGGCGGCCAGCTCGTTGTCGTCGGTTGTCACTGCTCCTGCGTCTCCAAGCGCTCCGAGATTCTTTCCGGGATAGAAACTGTGGCCGGAGGCGGAAGAGAATGAAGAATGAAGAATCGTTCTTCGTTCTTCATTTACCAGCCCGTGCGACTGTGCGCAGTCCTCCACGAGCTTCAGTCCGTGGCGGCGGCAGATGTCGCCGATGCGCTCCGTGTAGGCCATGCGACCGTAGAGATGGACAATCATGACGGCACGTGTGCGCGGTGTGATGGCCTGTTCGATGAGCGCGTCGTCAATCTGTAAAGTGTCCTGCCGCGGTTCGACGAGCACCGGAACGAGGCCGTTCTCGGTTATCGACAGGATGGAGGCTATGTAGGTGTTGGCCGGAACAATCACCTCGTCGCCCTCAGCCATCACGCCCATTTCCATATAGGCCCGCAGAATGAGTGTAAGGGCATCAAGTCCGTTGCCGCAGGCTATGCAGTGGCGGACGCCGCAGTAGTGTGCATATTCTTCCTCAAAACGTGCCACGGCCTCGCCTTGCAGATACCATCCGCTGTCTATCACGCGCGCCACGGCTTCATGGATTTCCTCTGCGTGGAGTTCGGTGACTTTCTTTAAGTCGAGGTATTTGATTGTTGTGGAATCCATAGTCATATATAACTATAATATATAATGTGTCTTTGGTATAATGTCAGCAGCAAAAATTAATCAGGTTCCCTTCCTTCGGAATGGTTGGGGTGGGTTCTCATATCTCCCATTCATACGTATCGTAGCACACTCCGCGGCCGCCGTAACCTTCCTTGTGGGCAATGAGACCGGCATTGATGATGCTTCCCTGCTCCTCCGTGGAGCTGCCGAAATCGAGAAAATCAATGTCGGTATAGTCGTTATACATGACCTGTTCGTAGATAGCCTCCATCGCGCCGGCCTGTTTGCCGCGGTCGGTGGTGCCGCTATACTGTCCGTGGAGCACCTGTGGAGTTACATAGAACGTGATTCCGCCGATGATTTCGTCGCCGATGTAGGCGTTGTATTGGATGATGTTGTTTGGGAAACGTGACTTCAGCAACTGCATTTCGGCCAGAGTGTGGACGGGTTTTGCGGCGAAACGCCGTGCAAGATTGGCTTCCAGCACAGGCCAGAACTCGGCAATGTCGGCGTCGCGCTTGACCCATACGCCGCTCTCATGGGCCTGTTTGAGGCGCCGGCGGTGGTCCTTGCGCCATCTGAGGTTCTGCTTCATGGCTATGGCTGTGCCGATGTTGCGCAGATGCAGGCGGGCATTGCACTTCCAGAATATTGCGTAGAGGTCTTCTTCCGACGGATGACGGTGATATATCCACGGAATCGGACGGTAGATGACACGAGTTATTCCGCAGCTGCGGAGGTAGCCGTTAAGTCCGGAGAACAACTCGACAACGTCGCTGATAGTGACGTCAATGTTCATCACGAGTCCGCCGTAGGTCAGTCCGTAGTGGGAATAGAGTGTTGTTCCGACAATGTGTGCGGGAAGAATGGAGTGGAGCCGGCCGGATTTATAGAACATCAGCGAGTGGTCGGTGAAGCGGTCGGCGTGGTAGTCCATGTAGGCACGGTAGAACAGGAACGTGGCGTTCCTTGCCTGTGAGACATAGCGGTCCCAGGCGGCGTTGTCGGCGGGGGTATATCGTTTTATCTCAAACATAATACGGGGTTCCTCTGACTTCCCCAAGGAGGAGAAACAACGGGGATGTGGGTTATGGGATTAATGTTGATTATAGGATTGATGGGAGTTATGCTGAGTATTCTTACTCCCCCTTGGGGAAGCCGGATGGGGCTATGCCCATATATTTCAAATAGTCTCCGTAATCCCTTATGTAGTCCTCCTCCTCAAACGGGTCGGAGGCCAGCACGAGGCAGACCGCTCCAGAGGAGAAATCGTCAAGCGTGCGCCATACGCCGGTATTGACAAGCAGACCCTGATAGGGATGGTTGAGATGGTAGGTTGTGCGCTTGCGGCCGTTGTCCAGTGTGACTTGGAAGCTGCCGCTCACGGCGATGATGAACTCACGGCAGTGCTTATGGGCATGGCCGCCTCGGCTCTCGCCTCCCGGAACGTCATATACCCAGTACACCCGGGCGATGTCGAAGGGTATGTTGCGGTTGCCCTCGGCCACGGTGAGATTTCCGCGAGGGTCGAATATCTTCGGCAAGTCGATTATTTTTCCTTCCATATTTTTTATATTGGAGCCCCCTCCGACTCCTTCCCCCAAAAAAAAGGAAGAGACAGAGTGGTTTCGTTTGTTTGTTAATTCAATCTTGTCATCCGCCGTTCAGGCTTCAAGAGTAATCAGACCTCTTTACTCATCACTCTGAACTCTGACCTTAATATATTGCGCCAATGTCGTTCCAGCCAGCGTCGTAGCCGCGCAGAGCGTCAGGGCGAGCCAACAGGGCGGTTCCGGGATGATGGCTGAGAGGCGGAGGAGAACGGTCAAGGTGATGCTGATGGCCATCTGATGTACCATGAACAGCGGAAAACTGATGTTTCCGAGCCATATCAAAGGTTTACGGCGGAGAAGCCATGCCATCGCCCCACCCTGTCTTTCGCAGGCGAAGAGCAGGATGACGGCCATGTTGACCGGCCAGAAGAGACATGCCGTGCGTATTTGCAGGCTGACGTTCTGATGGATGGCCAGCATCGCGGCAAGTGCGGCAAAAACCGTAAGTTCGGCCGCAGTGGCCGCCAAACGGCTTTCCAAAACTGCCGAGTGTCGCCCTTTCAGCCGTGAAGCGATGCGCCAGATGGTCATGCCGATGGCGAAATCGACGGCCCGCACGGGAGGAAAGACATAGACGATGGCGTTTGTCATGGTGTCCGGGATGTTGCAGAGGAGCACGGCGTAGGCCGCAAGTACCGCTACCCAAGTGCCGATGAGTGTCGCCGGAGCCATGCGGCTGACCGCACGGAAGATAAAGGGAAAGACGGCGTAGCAGAACAGTATGTCCGAGAGGAACCATGAGACAGCGTTGCCCGAGAAATAGAAGTCTGCCGACGGAATCCAGCTCTGAATGAGCAGTAGGTTCGACAGCAGTGCGGGCAGGTCGTGAGCACCGATATGTCTGATACCGATGGCGATTGCAGCAAGCAGGCAAAGCAGATGAAGCGGATAGATCTTGGATATCCGCCGCACCATGAACGTGCGGTGGCGGAAGCTGCCCGACACAATCTTGTCGCCGTAGGCTGACGCAAGGACAAAGCCGCTGAGGATAAAGAAAAAAGAGACACCGCAGTCGCCGCCGGCATCGAATGTCGGTAGTCCGTCATATCCGAAGTGTGACATGAATATCATCACGAAGAATATGAACCGCAACGACTGCAGTGTTTCTATCATCAATATAGGGTATGTGTCTTAAGTGGGAAGACCGTTTTATTTCTTCATGTATGGGTCTGTTCCGAGCACGGTCTTCGCCAGACGCTTCGCCTTGTCGCGCAGGGCGTCAGTGTCGGCGTCCGTATCGCCGTAGCAGAGCACCACACCCATGCGGCGTCCGACGTGGGCTTCGGGTTTTCCGAAGATGCGGATGCGCGTGTGGTCCTCGTTGAGGGCGTCGGTGAAATTGTAGTCCAGCGGGTCCGTAGACTCAACGGGCGACAGGATGACGGCGCTCACACCGGCATGCTCCAGGTGGATTCCGGCGATGGGCAGTCCCATGACGGCGCGGAAGTGGAGTTCAAACTCGCTGAGATTGGTCGTGTGGCCGAGTGTCACCATTCCCGTATCATGTGGACGGGGTGACAGTTCGGAGAATATGACTTCGCCCTGACGTGTCAGGAAGAACTCGACACCCCAGATTCCGGCACCGGTCAGCGCGCGTGTCACCTCGTCGGCCATGTGCTGGGCCTGACGCAGAGCCTCGTCCGAAATCTTGTACGGCTGCCAGCTTTCGCGGTAGTCGCCGCCTTTCTGGATGTGTCCGATGGGCGGACAGAACAGCGTCGGGCCGTTCTTCTGTGTCACGGTGAGCAGGGTGAACTCCGATTCAAAGTCGATGAATTCTTCTATGATGACCTCCTTGACGTCGCCGCGGCTGCCTTCCATGGCCTCACGGAAAGCCTGCTCCAGCTCATTGTCGTTGTGGACGTAGCTCTGGCCGTGGCCCGAGGACGACATGAGGGGCTTCACCACGCAGGGGAAACCGATTTCGTCGGCGGCAGCCTTGAACTCCTCGTAGGTCTTGGCATAGAAGTACTTTGCAGTACGCAGACCCAGCTCGCGTGATGCGAGGTCGCGGATGGCGCGACGGTTCATTGTGTAGTTGACCGCACGGGCGCTCGGCACGACCTGAACGCCCTGCTTCTCAAAGTCGAAGAGTCTCTCTGTGCGGATGGCTTCAATCTCGGGAACGATGATGTCAGGGTGGTGTTTGTTCACCACAGCCTCCAGAGCGTCGCCGTCGAGCATGTTGAACACTTCGCGCTCGTCGGCCACCTGCATGGCCGGAGCATCGTTATAACGGTCGCAAGCAATGACGTACTGGCCCGCGCGCTTGGCGGCGATGACGAATTCCTTGCCCAATTCGCCTGAGCCCAATAACAGTATTTTCTTCATATCGTGTCGCTTATAGTATTTGTTTATTCTTCATATTCTATATGGCCATTCCCGTCAATACTATCGGGGCAAATTATCACTTAATCATTCCCTTGAGCATTTCCCACTCCGGCGTTACGGCAATCCTGCGGATTGACGCATCAATGCTGGCCATCATGTCCTCGGGGCTCAGTCCGCGGCTGCGGGCTATCTCGTCAAGCGACAGACGTTCCTCGCCGAACAGTCCGTAATAGTGTGTGAGCGCCTCTTCGTCTTCTGTTTCGAGAAGATGGAGGAGGTGTTCTATGCCGTGGGCGACCTCGTGGGGCACGCTGTCGGGCATGTAGCCCATGCTGACGAGGAGGCTTTGGAGTTGTCTTGACAGATTGTCCATTGTCGTTATAGTTATGTTTTTATTATGTTTTGGTCCTTGTATTACGGCCGTGTGGCCTACGCCGCAAAGTAAAATGCCTCATTCTACTGACCAATATGAGTCATATTGCCGGCAAAAATGTCTCATTTTACTTTCCTAATATGACTCATTTTGCAGAGTAAGACAGGCTGTTTTTGTTTGCCTTGGGTGCGGTATCGTGGCGCTGCGTGAGCGTCACGGGGCGTCGCTGCCGGCGGTTATCTCCCTAATGTTATAACTTCACAATCACTGAATTTATTGCCCTCGATGGTCAGTCTTATCAGCGTGCGCTCCTTGTGCCAGCCCTGCAGTCCGGCGGCGCCGGGGTTGATGTGGAGCAGATTGAGCGTGCGGTCATATTTCACTTTGAGTATATGTGAGTGGCCGCTTATGAACAGTTGGGGCGGCGAGGCGTATATCTGGCCGCGAATGGAGGCGTCGTAGTTCCCGGGATAGCCGCCGATGTGCTTCATGAGCACGTCAACGTCCTCACACCGCCATCGCAGGCGTTCGGGGAACATCAGCCGCAGGTCTCCGCCGTCGCAGTTGCCGCATACGGCCCGCAGCGGGCGGAAAGCGGCCAGCCGTTCGGCTACCTCTGTGGAGCCTATGTCTCCGGCGTGCCATATTTCGTCGCACGGTTCGAAGTAGTGGAGATATTTCTCGTCCCAGTAGGCGTGGGTGTCGCTTATTATTCCGATTTTCTTCATTGTCCGTCAGCGTTTGTTTTTGAGGCAGCTGACTACAAACTCCCTGATGAACTCCTCGGTCCGTTCAGGGCCGAGCAGACTGGAATTGATGCACAGGTCGTAGCTCGCGCCGTGACCCCATGTCTTGCCCGTATAGTAGTTGTAATAGTCCGCGCGGCTGCGGTCGCCCTTCTCGATGAGCCTCCGGGCGGTATCCTCGTCACATCTGTCGCGTTCGCATATCCGTCGGATGCGGCAGTCGAGATTGGCCGTGATGAATACGTTGACAACGTCGTTGCGGTCGCGCAGAACGTAGTCGGCGCAGCGGCCGACAAAAACACACGAGCTTTCTTCGGCAGCGTGGCGTATGGCGTCGCTCTGAAACTTGAAAAGGTTCTCCTGCGAGAGTTTGTTGCTGTAGAAGTTTATGTCGCTGATGTGGGGGATGTGCAGGTGGAATAGCGAGCGCAGGAAACCGCGGTTCTCGTCGTTCTGCTCGAAAAATTTCTCACAGAAGCCGCTTTCCTTTGCCGCAAGGTTGAGCAACTCGCGGTCGTAGAACTTGCATCCGAGGTTTTCGGCGAGCCTTGCGGCTATCTCCCGGCCGCCGCTGCCGAGCTGGCGACCGATGTTGATGATAATCTTGCTCATTGTTTTTTTGATGGGAGTTATGGGAGGGTGATGGGAATTATGGGATTGATGGGAGTTATGAGGGTGATGGGATTGATGATATATTTATGGGAACCCACTAAGTCATATCAGGCTTCCTCCTTTCGGGATGGGGTTGGTATGGTTTTTTGCTTCTTCACATACCTCACCATGATAATAGCCGTCACGACTGATGCAACGGTGTCGGCCATGGGCATGGAGAGCCACACACCGTTGACGCCCATTGTCGGCGGGAGGATGATGAGCATAGGCAGGAGGAAGAGCATCTGGCGTGAGAGCGAGAGGAAGATACTGACGCGGGCTCGACCGATACTCTGGAAGAAGTTGGTCACGACCATCTGATAGCCGATAATTGGGAAGGTGAACATGACGATACGCATGCCGTGGGCAGACATACCGATCAGTTCTCCGTCGGCCGTGAACAGCCGTGCGCACTCACTCGGAATGGTTTCTGCGATGATGAATCCCAACGTGGTCACGGCCGTGGCGGCTATCATCGCGAGCTTGACAACTCGCATGAGACGCTCGGTCTGCTGTGCACCGTAGTTATAACCGGCAATCGGCTGCATGCCCTGATTGATGCCCATGACGATCATCACGAAGACGAAGGCCACGCGGTTGACAATTCCGTAGGCTCCCACGGCGAGGTCGCCGCCATAGGCGAGCAGTCCCTTGTTGATGAAGATGACCACTACACAGGCGCAGACGTTCATCAGGAATGGCGACATTCCGATTCCGATGATGTTGCGGACGATCATTCCTATCGGGCGGTAGATGCCGCGCCGCAGGTGAAGCAGCTCGTTCTTATTGGAGAAAAGCCGCATCTGCCAAGTCAGGGCCATCAGCTGTGAGAGTATAGTGGCGAAAGCCGCTCCGCGTATGCCCATATCAAGCACATATATGAAGAGCGGGTCGAGGATAGTGTTCATTACGACTGTGAACATCGTGGCGTACATCGCCTGCCGGGGCTTGCCCGAGGCGCGGAGCACGGCGTTCATGCCGAAGTACATGTGTGAGAATACGTTGCCCAGAAGGATGA
The DNA here is from genome assembly GCA_947170725.1 of uncultured Prevotella sp. GTDB lineage: Bacteria > Bacteroidota > Bacteroidia > Bacteroidales > Bacteroidaceae > Prevotella. The sequence goes on along the minus strand of CAMVUM010000005.1, from coordinate 34,660 downwards.
CAACCATATAGTCGCGGGCATAGGGTATGGTCTGTGGGCTTGCTCCGAAGAAATAGAGAATGTCGTCGAGGAAGAGCAGCGAGACGACGCTGAAAAGAATGCCGACAATAAGGTTGAGTGTCACGGTATTGCCGAGGATGTGCTGTGCTGTGTCGTAGTCCTTCTGTCCCAGCTTGACAGATATGCACGTGGACGCTCCCACGCCTACGGCGGCTCCGAAAGCCGCTCCGAGGTTCATGAATGGGAATGTGAGGGCCAAGCCTGATATGGCCATCGGGCCGACGCCCTGACCGATGAATATGCTGTCCACCATGTTGTAGAGTGACGCGGCGGTCATGGCAATTATGGCTGGCATGGCATACTGCATAAGCAGACGACCAACTGGCTTTGTTCCCAATTCAAGTGTTGCTTTGTTGTTGTCCATTGATATACATATTATATATATGTGTGCAAAGGTACTAATTAAAAATGAAGAGTGAAGAGTTAAGAGTGAAGATTTAAGAGTGAAGAGGTGTGATTACCGTGATAAACGTTTGGTAATAGGGGTAAATGTGATAAAATGGATGCAAATGTGATAAATGGTGTGATAAACGATGAAGAGACATGACGGCTCCCGTATGTAACAAGAGTAATGAGGCTGTCGAGCCGTGCCATGGCTGAAAAAGGCGCAATGTTGACCTTGCGTTCAATCTTATCAAGCATACGACTACGGGATTGCTCGTTGGAGCAGCCCGTAGCCGTAAGAAATACAACCAGTAATATTAATCATAGCTATATATCGATAACCATCTCACGGTCTTTCCTTTATATTCCGTTATGGTAGTATTTATGTCCGTCTAAGTGTTTATTTCAGCAGAAACCATTGTTAGTTTTTTTGAGGAAATAGGAGAATTACACAGGCGGTGTTGATGTAGTTTAGACACAAAGGCGCAAAAGTGCAAAGACGATGTTTTTCTGTGTTTGTTTCATCACAACAGACCTTTGCATTCTTGTTCAACAGTTCCGCAACCGTGACATGTATGACGTATTCCTCTCTTTAGGGATGCACCCCGGTGCATCCGGAATGTCGGTTGCCGGCATGCAGGATGAATGCGGATACCCCTGGGGGCATCCCTACAGAGGATTGAGTTTCAATCAGGTGAATAGATGGAATTGTTTCGTTTTTGCGTTTCGCATTTAAACGTATATAAATGCTTGGTTAGAGCCGACACAGAATAAGATAAGGAGAGACGAGGGACAACGCTCTTTTGCTGATGCATCAAGACACGTGTCCCTCGTCTCCCCTTATCTTATTTTATTTTCTTTCGTCTCCTATTCTTCTTCGGAGAATTCTTCCTTTCCTACTCCGCACAATGGGCAAAGCCAGTCTTCGGGCAGGTCTTCAAATGCTGTTCCGGGGTTAATACCGTTCTCAGGGTCTCCTTTTGCCGGATCGTAAACGTATCCGCAAACGTCACAAATGTACTTTTTCATAACTTAAAGATTTAAATAATTAATAATATGGTTATCCATGAAAGCCCTTTTCAGGGCGTTTTCTTTCTATTCTCATGCCCAATCGCGTGGGTGAAGCGCGGCTTCCTGCCCCATTCCGCTGCCTTTGCGGCCTTCGGATGGGCTGGCGTCATTCTCGTTCCGCCGTCTTTCCGGCCTTTGCGAGCACTGCTGCAATCTTTCCGGCAATCTGTTCCGGAGTGATTGACGTCATGCAGGCGAAGTCTCCCCTCATACAGGGTTTGTTGCCATAGATGCTGCACGGGCGGCAGGGCAGATCCGTCTGTACGACCGTGTCGGGCGTTTGGTTCCAGCCCAGAAAGCCGGCGTAGGGATGGGTGGCGCCCCAAATGCTCACCACAGGCACACCGGTGATTGAGGCCAGGTGCATGTTGGCGCTGTCCATTGAGACCATGAGGTCGAGCCGGCTGATGAGGACGAGCTCCTGACGCATGTTCTCCAGATAGCGGCCTACGTAGACGCAGCGGTTCGTTTCGGCTGTCCAGCGGCTGAACGTGGCTTCTTCCTGTTCCCCGCGGCCGAATAGGAAAATCCTCAGTCGGCTGTATCGTTCGGTCAGCATACTGATGACCTCGCGCATTTTCTCTGCCGGGTAGGTCTTGCTTTGGTGGGCTGCGAACGGTGCTATACCGATCCAGAGTTCGCCGTCGGGTTTTTCCGACATTGTCTCCGGCAGCTGGCTGAGGTCTGCTCCACCCTCCGGGAATATCGACCGGAACTGGAGTTTGACCGGATAGCCCAGTCTTGCCAGCGTGTCGGCGTAGTTCTGGAACGACGTTGGCTGCTGCACGAGCTGTTTTCCCTTGTAGAGGGTGAGGAGCTTGCGCCCCTTGCGGTGTTTGTCGATGTGCTCCACGGGATAGCGTCCGAGGCGGAACCGCAGCCGCAGATAGTCGGAACGGAGCACGTTGTGGAAGTCGGCGACGGCCGTGAAGTTCTTGGCCGTCAACCGGCGGTAGAGCTTGTTGAGCCCTTTGACGCCGTGGTATTCTTTTTTCAGATCGGCCTCCATGAACCTCACGTTTGGGGCCAGTCTGTCAAAGAAAGGGCGGGCATATTCCCGGCTGAGCACTGTTATGCGCGTCTTGGGATATGTCATGGCGAGCGAGTATACCACCGGCACAGCCATGGCCACGTCACCGATGGCCGAGAACCGTATTATGAGTATGTGCTCCTTCATCGTTTCAGGCATTCTTATACAACACCGGATTGGTTGCCGGGTCGTTGTACATTTTCATCTGCCGGTAGACCTTCATGTATTTGCGTCCTTCGGCAATGTCCTCCAGCAGCTGGTCGATGGCCAGTGAGAGGTCTTTCTGCTGTTCGAGGAGCACGTTGAGCTTGGCGGTGCACTTGGCGCGGTGTTCCTCCGACGCTTCGGCGCGTCCTGTCTGCTCCTTCATGTGATATATCTTCAGAGCCAGGATGGACAACCGGTCGACGGCCCATGCCGGGCTTTCGGTGTTCAGCCGTGCGTCGGGCAGCGGCTTGACCTCGTTGTATTGCTGGCGGAACCAGCTGTCGATTTCCTCCACCAGATCCGTGCGGTCCTGATTGCTGCGGTCTATGCGGCGCTTGAGCGACAGGGCGTCGTTGGGGTCAATGTGGGGATTGCGTATGATATCCTCCAGATGCCACTGCACCGTGTCTATCCAGCACTTTGTGTACAGGTGGAAGTCAATAGAGTCGCGGTCGTACGGGTTGCGTATGGCCGTGTCGACGTTGTCTGTGAGATGGTAGTCTCTGATGGCTTGACTGAATATCGTGTTGCAATGTTCTGTGAATGACATATTATATGTTATGATTATAGTTTTTCGATGTGCAAATCTAAGTAAACTTTTTCAATTATCCAACGAAAACCATACATTTTCGACTCTGCGGGTCCGTTTTATATGGTTTTTTATGTACTTTTGTTTTTAATTTATGAGAATAGTCATTGATGATAAGATACCTTACATCCGTGAAGCCGTTAGACGGTTGACGGATGACGCGGTCTATATGGACGGTGCGTCCATCACCGCGGAAGACGTGAGGCGTGCCGATGCCATGATTGTCCGCACGCGCACACGTTGTGACGAACGTCTGCTTGCTGGCAGCAGTGTCCGTTTTGTGGCCACGGCGACCATCGGCTTCGACCATCTGGACACGCAGTGGCTCGACCGTGCGGGCATCGGCTGGGCGAACTGTCCGGGCTGCAATGCCGGTTCCGTTGCCCAATATGTTCGTTCGTCGCTCCTTCTGTTGTGCCGCCATTACGGGCTCGTGCCACAGGAGACAACGCTCGGCGTGGTAGGCTGCGGCCATGTGGGCCGCCGCGTCGTGAGGGTTGGAGAGGAGCTGGGATTCCGGCTGTTGGTCTGCGATCCGCCCGTTGGGGCTGAAGGATATGTTCAGCTTGCGGAGATTGAACGTCGTGCCGACATAATATCCTTCCATGTCCCGCTCACAAACTCCGGTCAATACGCTACGTGGCATCTGGCCGACGACGCTTTCTTCAGCCGTCTTGCGCGCCGTCCGTTCATCATCAACAGCAGCCGCGGGGCTGTCGTTGACAACGCCGCGCTGCTCTCGGCACTGCGCGACGGCCGCGTACGTCAGGCGGTGGTGGACACGTGGGAAGGCGAGCCGGCCATAAACATGGCGTTGCTCGACGCTGTCTTTATCGGTACGCCACACATTGCCGGCTATTCGGCCGACGGCAAGGCCAACGCGGACAATATGGCGCTCGACGCCATCTGTCGCCATTTCGGGCTTACACCGCCTCCTCCGGTCGTCCCTCCGTCTCTTTCCACGGATTTCGTCTATACCGGTGACCCGCTCCAACTCTACGACCCGCTGGAGGATAGCCGACGGCTGAAAGCCTCTCCTGAGAGGTTTGAGTGGTTCCGGGGGAATTATCCGCTGAGACGGGAACATTATCAGGTAAGAGTTTAGAGCGTTTGGTTTATCCATCGTTCCGATTGTGAGACGTCACATCGTGACGTCCCTACAATTCCCCTCACCCTCACAGGCTCCTCCCCCTTTGGGGAGGTCTGGAGCGGCTTTATTCCGTATGATTTTACTGTTTTTTGTACGATTTTCCTTTATTACAATGCTTTTCTGTTGTATATTTGCAATCGGAACAATCGCTATTGAAAAAAGGCAAACGAACAAAAATAATCATCAAATGACAATGAATGAAATCTTTTTCAAATCCATCGCTGCGGTGATCTCCGCAATGACATTCTTTTTGCCGGCTACTGCTGCAGATGTTGAATGGTTTGACGGTAGCGGGGCAGTTAAGTATAATGTACAGAAAAGCGTAGACCCTGTGGTCGTGACAGCTCTCAACATGTTCGGCAGCGACATGGAGGCCGTTACGGGTCGTCGTGCCGTGGCTGCGGGCGAGCGTGACGCCGCCGTGGTTGTTTTTGAGGCTGACCGCGCGTCTGCGTCCGTGCTGAAGAAGCTGCGTGGATTGGGCGTTCCGGTGGATAGTCTGATGACACTGACCGACGGTTTCCATATCTCCGTTGTCGGACGTCAGATTTTCGTTGTCGGACGGAATGGCCGCGGAACGGCCTACGGCCTGCTCGAACTCTCGCGTATGGCGGGTGTGTCGCCGTGGATATGGTGGGGCGATGTCGTGCCCGAGCGGCGCGCGAGACTGACGTTAGATTCCGGATTCCGCACTTTGCAGGGGGCTTCAGTGGAATATCGCGGCGTCTTCATCAACGACGAGGACTGGTCGCTCAGGCCGTGGAGTTGCGGGACTTATGAGCCTGCGGAGTCCGGACAGATAGGGCCGAATACATATAAGAGAATATTCCAGCTGCTGCTCCGTCTGCGTGCCAACGCCATCTGGCCTGGCATGCACACCGGAACGAAGGCCTTCTTCCGCACGGAAGGCGCAAAGGCGGTGGCCGACAGCTGCGGAATAGCCATCGGAACGTCCCACTGTGAACCGCTGCTGAGGAACAACGTTGGCGAGTGGAACGAGAAGGAGCGCGGCCGCTACAACTATATGACCAACCGTCAGGCTGTGAAGGACTATTGGGTGGAGCGTCTGAAGGAGGTGAAAGGTTCGGCCGGAGGAAACATGTTCACCATCGGCATGCGCGGCATTCACGACGGTTCGATGGAAGGCGTAAGGACAATGGACGAGAAGCAGTCGGCCCTCCAGCAGGTCATCGACGATCAGCAGGAGCTGCTGCGCAAGCATATAGGTGCGCCCGAGAAGCAGACGCAGGTGTTCGTGCCCTACAAAGAGGTGCTTCAGATATATGAGCGCGGGCTTCGCGTGCCCGACTACGTGACGCTGATGTGGTGTGACGACAACTACGGCTACATGACGCGCCTCTCCGATATCGCCGAGCAGAAGCGCACGGGCGGTGGCGGAATCTACTATCACCTGAGCTACTGGGGACGGCCGCACGACTATCTGTGGCTGACTACAACCCAGCCGGGACTGATCTACAACGAGATGCGCGAGGCCTACGACCATAACGTGCGCAAGATATGGATTGCCAACGTCCACGACCCCAAGGTGGCGGGCTATGATCTCGAACTGTTCCTCGACATGGCGTGGAATATCAACAGCGTTTCGGCGTCGACCGTCGATGACCATTACCGCGCGTGGCTATGCCGCCAGTTCGGCACGGCGGCCGGCGAACGGCTCTATCCCGCCATGCACGAGTTCTTCCGTCTTTGCGGCGAGCGCCGTCCGGAGTTCATGGGATGGAGCCAGGTGGAGCTTGACAAGAAGACCTACGCCCGCGGACTCAGTCCCGTCATCAACTCTGAGTTCAGCACGACGGCCTTCGGTGGCGAGCTGGACCGCTATCTGGAGCGATATGCCGACATAGTCAGCGTGGTCCGTGAGGCAGAACCGCTGGTGCGGCCGGAGCTTCGCGACGCCTATTTCGCCGCTATACAATATCCTGTCTATTCCGCCGACGCCCATGCCCGGAAGATTTTGGAGTCGCAGCGCGCCCGCCAGCTGGCTACGGGAAGCGCGGATAAAGACATGTCGGCCTCAAACGCGGCTCTATATACGGCTGTGGCACGCAGCCAGAGCGCCTATCAAGAAATCCGACATCTGACAGAATACTATAACGAGACAATGGCCGGTGGAAAGTGGCGCCGTTCGATGAATATGCGTCCGCGCGACCTTCCTGTGTTCGCCGCTCCGTCGTTGCCCGTGCAGCTCAGCGACAAGGAGGTGGGTGAGTGGCTTGCCAAGGATAAGGAAAAGCCACGCCATGCCGTCAATACGGAAGGCACATTGGCTCTCAACGCCTGCGAATACACAACGGCGTCGAAAGGCATACGCATAATCAGTATGCTCGGCCACAGCATGAACGCCGTGGCGCTGCCAAAGGACGGCACGCTCACATACGAGTTCATGACAGAACGCGAGGGTAAGGCCACACTGCGCACCGCGCTGATTCCCACCCAGCCCAACGACAGCGGTGACCTGCGCTACAGCGTCAGCATTGACGGCGGTGAGCCGAAGGTCTATACATTGAAGGAAAAATTCCGTTCCGAAGGATGGAAACAGAACGTACTGCGTGGTCAGGCTGTGCGGGAACTGCCGGTGGAGCTGTCCCGCGGCCGCCATACGCTCACGATACGGGCTCTCGACAACCATATCGTTGTGGACCAGTGGATGCTTGACTACAATCCGCAGCGGAAGCACTATCTCTTCCCTGTGACTGTGCCGGATTTGAAATAAGAGGTCATGAAAAAGAAAACACTATTGTTAATATCACTTGTGGTCGCGACGGTCGTGGCAGCCCAGACGGGCGGCCGCGACGCCGTCACTTCAGATAAGCGCGCTCCAGTGTTCCTGACAGCAGGACAGTCGAACACGGACGGCCGCGTCTATGCCGCCGACATGCCGGGCTATCTGGCTGCCGGTTACAGTCATCTCAACTATGCCGACGTTACGACCAGGCGCGACGGACACTTCGGTGGACGGAAGTTCAGCGAGAATCGCGGCCGCTGGTCCTATTGCGACGTTGTCAACCATCTGCTTGACAGCACTCTCAACGCCGCTTTCTATTCCATCAAAGCCGCTGTCGGCGGTACGTCCATTGACACTGTGGCCGGCGGACCGAAGCGCCCCTCATGGTATGCCGGAGAGGAATGGCTGGCCGCCAACAGAGCCTACAGCGGCGATGTTGCCACAGGACGCTCGCTGACAAAGTCGCTCATGGAGGGCTTCGCGCTCTGTGCGGACTCTACGCTCAGCCGTCTGCACGATGGATATGACGTCAAGGCAATCATGTGGCATCAGGGCGAGAGTGACCGCCATGCGGCCGCTGACTACTATCGTAACTTCAAGGAAATGATATGCTATATGCGTGAGACCATCAGCCGCAAGACCGGCCGGAAGGAATATATGACCCTGCCGTTCATCTTCGGCACCGTTCCCCACGCCAGCCGGCAGTACAGCCGGGGTGTGGAGGAAGCCCAGCGGCGTGTGGCGGAAGAACTGCCCAATGTCTATTGCGTGGACCTAAGCGAAGCATGGCTCGGCCCTGACAATCTTCATTTTGCCGCCGACTGGACCGAACGCATTGGCATAAGGATGTATAATGTGCTTGTCAGGATTGGCGCCGTGGAGGGAAAGGAGATTGAGGAGCCCGCCATTTTCCCGCCGGAGAAACCTGAAGGCGTGGAAAAGAAACGTTGAAAGAATGGAAATAGCATTCTGACCGGATGGTCATGATGTTCTGAAAGAATAACATAAACGTTCTGACGGCGCTGTTTTCACGGTCTGTTCCTTGTTCGGGAATGTCGTGAAAACAGCGCCGTCAGAACGTTTATAGGGTTGGGTGGCAGCCCCGGTGATTATCTTGACCGTCCGCCGGTTTGTTTCTTTAGACTCTCCGGTATCTATCCTTTAGTGTCTCCGGAAGGTTTCTTTGACCTCATCATACACACCACACCGATGATTATGAACGGTATGCTGAGCAGCTGGCCCATGTTCAGCGGCATGCCGGCCTCGAAGGCCTCCTGTATATCCTTGGTGTATTCTATGAAGAAGCGTGCCGTGAAGATATACGTCAGGCATAGTCCGAAGAAGAACCCCGTTCCCACACGCTGCGGCCAACGACGGTAGGCGGCCCATCCGATGATGAGCAGCAGGGCGTAGGCGATGGCCTCGTAGAGCTGTCCGGGATGGCGCGGCATGGCGTCAACGCGCTGGAAGATGAACGCCCATGGAACGTCGGTGATTTTGCCGATAATCTCCGAGTTCATCAGATTGCCCAGCCGGATGAGACAAGCCGTGGCCGGCGTGGCGATGGCGATGTTGTCAAGGACGCGCCAGATGCCCAGTTTCGTGCGGCGGACATACAGCCACAGAGCGACGATAAGTCCCAGAGTGCCGCCGTGGGAGGCCAGTCCCTCATAGCCGGTGAAGCGCCATGAGCCGTCGGGTGTGAAGTGGATTGGCAACAGCATTTCCACCACATGGCTGCCGGAAGACAGGAAATAGTCCGGTTGATAGAACAGACAGTGCCCCAATCGGGCACCGGCAAGGATTCCGACGAAGCAATAGAAGAACAGCGGTTCGAAGAGTTCGTCGCCGATTTTCTGTTCTCTGTACTGCCTGCGGACCATCAGATAGGCCGCCAGCAGGCCGATGAGCCAGCACAGCGAATACCAGCGGATGGAGAGCGGACCGAGACTGAACGCTTCAAGCGACGGGTTCCAAAGGATGTAGTTGATGATGGGCATGGTTTTCTTTATTTTTTAGGAGTTATCGCTCCCTGCGGCCGCTCGGGAGTTACACATTGAACCTGAAGTGCATGATGTCGCCGTCCTGAACGACGTATTCCTTGCCTTCGATGCCGAGCTTTCCGGCGTCGCGCACGGCTGCTTCGGAGCCGAGAGCGATGTAATCGTCATACTTTATGACCTCGGCGCGGATAAATCCTTTCTCGAAATCAGTATGGATGACACCGGCACATTGGGGCGCTTTCCAGCCTTTGTGGTAGGTCCATGCCTTCACTTCCATCTCTCCGGCGGTGATGAATGTTTCCAGATTGAGCAGCGAGTAGGCTTTCTTGATCAGCCTGTTTACGCCGCTTTCCTCCAGTCCCAGCTCTTCGAGGAACATCTGTTTGTCCTCGTATGTCTCCAGTGAGGCGATGTCTTCCTCGGTGCGTGCGGCTATGACCATGGCTTCCGCGTTTTCCTCACGGGCCAGTTCTTCCACGCGGCGGCTGTAGTCGTTGCCTGTTTTGGCTGCCGTTTCGTCCACGTTGCAGACATAGAGCACCGGTTTCGAGGTCAGCAGGAACAGATTGCGCGCGGCGTCCTGTTCTTCCTTGCTGTCGAACTCCACTGTGCGGGCGTTCTTTCCCTGTTCTAGAGCGGCCTTGTAGGCTTCCAGCACGGCCACTTCAATCTTGGCGTCCTTGTTTCCTCCTACGGCGGCCATCTTTGACTGCTTCTGGAGTCGTGCCTCAATTGTCTCAAGGTCTTTCAGCTGCAGCTCCGTGTCGATTATCTCTTTGTCACGCACGGGGTCGATGCTTCCGTCCACGTGGGTGATGTTGTCGTCGTCGAAACAGCGCAGCACGTGTATGATAGCGTCTGTCTCGCGTATGTTTCCGAGGAACTTGTTTCCCAGTCCTTCGCCCTTTGAGGCGCCTTTCACGAGTCCGGCGATGTCCACAATCTCACATGTGGCGGGCACGATGCGTCCCGGGTGTACTATTTCGGCCAGGCGTGTGAGGCGCTCGTCGGGCACGGTTATCACGCCCACGTTGGGCTCGATGGTGCAGAAAGGAAAGTTGGCTGCCTGCGCCTTTGCGCTGGACAGACAGTTGAAAAGCGTAGATTTGCCGACGTTGGGCAAGCCTACGATACCACATTTTAAAGCCATATATTATAAACGTTTATATTCTTCGTGCTGCAAATTTAGGCAAAATCCGTGAGATAAGGCCATCGGCGTTGTGAAAAGATGATGTTTTGGCAATAATTGGAACGTATTTGAACGTAAGGACGCTTATTTAAACGCGAAGACGCAGAGACGCAAAGTCTTTTTTGAAAAGGACTCTGCGTCTCTGCGTCTTCGCGTTAAATAAGTACTTTTTGCGTTTAAGTAGGGATATTCAGCTGATTGCTATGCTGTTTTCGGTACAGTACCGTCGGTTCTCGTTGTTGGCATAGAAGGTGTCGGCGCCGACTCTGTGGTGACATTGATGCCGGTCAGAGTCTTACGGTAGTCTTCCTGCCATTGTACGCCACTTTTTTCGTGGGTTTGGCCGGGACATTTCCGGCTGCGGTATTTTCGCTCACGAGGGTGACGTTGAAGCATCGGTTTTTGAGCATGCCGGGATACCCGCCTTGTCGGTTGCCGATGGTGAGAGTACGATCGGCATCGTTCCATGTGAAGGTGATTGTGGAGTATTGTCCCTTTTCATAGTTGTAGTTGTCAAACTCGTCTTCATAGAGTGTGAACGAAGCGTCAGCACCAGGATATACGCGTATTTCAAGTTTATCCCATTTCTTTTCGGTAGAGTACTGCACGTCGGGTCCAAATGGGATTATGCTGCCGGCTTTCACATAAAGTGGAATGATTTCGGTAGGAACATCCTTTGTCGCAGTCTTCCCTCCGTGGGTAAAGCTGTTGGTCCAGAAGTCCCACCAGCCGCTTCCGGCCGGCAGATAGACATCCCATGAGGCTACGCCCGGCTCTGTGACGGGCTTTACGAGAATTTCGCGGCCGAACATGTATTCACTGCCGAGATCGTGGGTGTTTTTATCGCTTGCGAAGTCCATTACAAGCGGCCGCATGAATGTGCCGTCGTTTGCCGATACATCCCATGATGTGCTGTAAATGTAAGGCAACAGGCGGTAGCGGAGACGAATGGTTGAAGCTATTGAATTGAAGTACCTGCTGCCCGGCTCTCCGAACTGCCATATCTCGCGCGGCAGGTCGGTTCCGTGCGAACGCATCATAGGAGAGAATGCGCCGAACTGCATCCATCGGTTGTAAAGGTCTTGAAATTTGGGATTGTGGGTGCCCCCTCCCTTGCGCCATCGCCCTGCGAAGAATCCGCCTATATCGCTGTTCCAGTTAGGAATACCCATAAGGGTGAAATTGAGTGCGGCCGGTATCTGCTTGCGCAGCATGTCCCATGTAGAGGCCACATCGCCGCTCCATGTGTTGGAGCCGAGGCGTTGCTGGCCTATATGGCCCGAGCGGGTCAGGATTACAACACGTTTGTCCTTGTTCTGTGCTTTCTGATGTTCGGCTATGCCGGTATTGTGCATGAGTGAGTATGCATTCTTCACACCACGGTAAGGGCCTTTGGCTGTCATCACCTCGTAGTCCTTGTCTTTTTTCTCTATATGGTCGGGTTCTGTCGAGTCGAGCCACCAACCGTCGTTGCCGATTTCTCCATAGACTCCATCGTTGAGGTATCTCCAATATATGTCGCGGGCTTCGGGACTGAAAACATCATATGGTTTCGCGCCACTTTTTGGAGGCCATGTGAGGAAATCGAGAATATGGCCTTTTTCACTTTGCTCAGCAAACTGGGGCGTCTTGGGACCGAATCCCGGCCAGCTTACAATCATAAGTTTCGCGTTGTTCTTATGTATCTCGTCCACCCATTTTTTTGGATCCGGGAATCTCTCCGGGTCAAAAGTCTGACTATTCCACAGGGAATCAGTTCCGTTGTATTCAGGCCAGTATCTCCAGTCCTGTATCATTACATCTATAGGAACTTTGAGGTCGCGATATTTCTTCAGCACGTCGAGCGATTCCTGTTGTGTGGTGTAACGCTCCTTGCTCTGAAAGAAGCCATAAGCCCAAAGAGGAAGCATAGGGGCGTGTCCGGTAAGGTCGCGGACATTGGCAATGATATCATCCGGAGTGTCTCCAGTCATGAAATAATAGTCGAATGAATCACCGAGTTGGGAGAATTCCATCAACTGGCGGTTGTCGTTGAAATCAGATATAGAATAATTGTCTATATATACGGCGTAGCCTTTTGTTGGCGACATGAAATACGGAGAATAGGTAAACATATTCTCATTCTGGAGATGATGGCTTGAGTTGCGGCGGTTCATCTGTCCGTCCATAACCTGGCCGATTCCGTAGATCGGCTCTTCCTCATCGAGCATGAAACTTCCTTTCACACGCGTGTAATCCGTGCCATTATGGCTTTCCGGAGAAAACGAGGTGGAATAGTCGGTCAGCAATACTTTGCCGGTGGATGGGCTTGTGAATGTGACGGCTCCGGTGTTCGTATCCACTGCCACCGATACTTCGGAAGATGCGGCCGTGAGCATGTCGGATGAGCCGGAAGTTTTTACCTCGACGTTTTCCGGAGTCTTGATAACAACAAGACTGTTTTTGTCGATTTTCTTCTCCACCGGACTTTTTTGTACTCTGACGATTGATGAAGAATAGAATGTCACTTCAACATCCATTCCCCGGGCTTTGCAGCTGATCTGAGGTGATGCGCCCTCGGCTGTCATAGCCATTGCGGCCGACAGAGCGATGGCTGAGACGATGCCTGCTGTATTCATTGTTCTGGTTAATTAAAAAGGGTTTATAATTGATGCGCTATTTGATTGATGCCGCAAAATTACATAATAATCCGCATGGTGTGCGACACAGATGTTGAAAACGATGATACGGATGTTGAAATCGGTTGATATCAGGTGTTTTATCTGCAGATATTTTCGCGTCAGAGTTTGATGGTATTGAGATTATGCGCTATCTTTGCACAATATGAATCCTTCAAAAATATTATTCATTATAATATTATCATTGCTATTCGGTGCGTACACTCTGTGTGCATCAATCGGAGAGAAGGTTTTCTCCGTAATAGATTCCCGCCATGGACTCAGCGACAACCAGGTGCTCCATATTCTTCAGCTTCCCGACGGGAGGATGGCTGTCAGCACTGTTGGAAACATCAATATCTATGACGGCGCACGGTTCAGCTACGTTCACTATGACACCGACAGCCGGTATACCCTGCCCGGATACGAGGGACACCGTCATGTATATGTGGGCGAAGGAAATCTGTTATGGAGCAAATCACGGCGCGGCCTGCAATGTTTCAATCTGGCTTCCGATTCCTACATATCTGATATCGACAGCGTATTGAATGCTGCGGGAGCAGACCGGCAGCCGCTCGACCTTTTCGTGGATAAGGAGGGTTGTTTGTGGACAGTGTCAGACAAAGGCATTCTCGACACCCGCCATAAGAGACGATACCGGCTGCTTCCCGGGGCACTTCAGGATCTGGAAACGGAAGGTGACACTCTGATGCTTTTTTACAGTACGGGGGTAATGGAAGGATTTGACAGGGCTTCCGGCCGACGGATATGGCACACGGCGGCATATCCTGACTCAACATCATATACTTTCACATCGCTGGTCAGGATAACTCCTGACGGGCAAGTATTGCAAGTGCGCGTGTCGAAAAGCGGAGAGTCTGTATTGATGCGTTTTGACACGCGAACATTGCGATGGAAAGTTCTTCTGCAGACACCTTACGTGTTGCACACCTTGTCACAACCCACTGCCGACGAAGCCTACATAGCCTCTATGAAGGGAATATGGCACATTGACCTCAACACGTCCGAAACCAGGCTCATCACCCGTCTGACAGGTATTACATCCGATATATCTGTGGAAGGGGGCCTCAATACGCTATATATGGACAGAGCTTCGGGGTGCTGGATCGGTACGTATAGAGACGGGCTTCTGTACAGTCCGCCGGAACCAACACGCATTCTCTCCAGAGAAAGCCTTGGCCTTCTGGGCATCGATAGCCTCAAAATCAGAAAGGTGACACTGAGAGGTGGTAAATCGCTTATAGACAAAGAAGGCCGACAATGGACCGCCACGGTAGACGGACTGCGCATACAGGATTCCGGCAATGGCCTGGATACAACATTATATACAGAAAACGGACTGTCGAACAACTGCATAAAGTCGCTTGCCATTGACTCTGACGGAGCGATATGGGCATCGACAGCCAATGGCATGAATGCGATATATACCACCGGGAACAATGAATTCATAATAGATTCTTACGGCAGTGATATGGGCGCGCTCCCGGGAGAATATAGAGAAGGGGCCTCATTTATCTCCTCAGACGGACGTCTGCTGTTCGCCCATCCGAAAGGTTGGACGATGGTAAATCCGATATCGTCCGACAAACTGAAGGAATTGCCCGCTCCATTGGTGCGACAGATTACTGTCAACGGGATGCCGGTCTCTTTCACGCCCGGCAAGAGGCTGGATTTTGATTATGACAAGAATGACATAGCCATCAGCTATGCTTCGCTTAATTATGCGAATCCACAGTCCACGAAATGGCAATACAGAATTTTACAGACCGGTTCGGGCAAGGACGTTCCATGGCATACGTATGACCGTGAAGGCGGTGGCTTTCATTTCACGATGCCGCAGGTCATGCCCGGAAACTACCTTGTGCAAGTCCGGTCAGCCGAGCGTGACGGTGCTCCGTTCGGCACACCGGTGGAAATAGCGTTTTTTATCAGAAAACCTTGGTGGTGGTCGGGATGGGCCATAGCCGCTTATATCCTGATTCTGCTGTGCTTATGCTCTATAGGATGGATGATTTACCGCCGAATTGAGATAAAACGCATTGAGAAAATACATAATGAGGAGAAAATGCTACTTCGGATGAAGGAATTGATAGAACGCTGCAATTATTATGAAGAAAAAATAAAGTCTAATGCTAAAAAGGGAGATATGGAAGCTCATTCAGAAGACAATGAAACATCGGAAGATGGACAGTCTGAATGTGTCGCACCTCAGAAGGCCGGGATGTCGCAGGAAGACAAAGATTTTATCGCACAGGCAATAAACCTTGTGGAGATGAATATGGACAATGGTTACAGTGTGAAAAGACTGAGCAGCGATCTCTGCATGGAGCGTACCGGACTATACAAACGCATAACCGCCCTCCTTGACAAATCGCCGAGCGTATTCATAAGAAGCGTACGTCTGAACCACGCGACCCGCCTCATAGAGGAGGGAAAACTTCCGATGAATGAAATAGCGGAACTTACAGGCTTCAGTTCTTCAAGCCACATGAGCCGCTGTTTCAAGGAGGAACATGGCTGTACTCCTACTGAATATGTCAGAAATCTCGGGAAATAATCACGGGTTCCCAAGGTCGTAAGAAGAATTACGGTTTCACTAAATTTGCATCGGCATCAGCTATATTATGAACAGTATCCAGCCATCAGCTGAATATCCCTAAGTAAAAGCCTTTTCGTTTAAGAAAATAAAAAAAGCCGGACCGCTGTCCGGCTCAATAAGTATTGCACATACTTATTTATCTAAATATATGTTACCATGAACTTTGGTGCGTCCTTCACAGGATAGCCTTGTTCTTTGTTATTTTTTATTTGTAATTTTCTTTGCGACCTTTTTTGTTGACTTTGCCGATGTGGCCTTTTTGTCGCTGACGACCTGTATTTCGGCCTGCGGCTTGTCGATTCCTACCAGCTCTACGTCGAAGATGAGGGCTGAGAATGGTTTGATCTGCCCGGCGTTACGCTCGCCGTAGGCCAGCTGGTAGGGAATGAATAGCTGCCACTTGCTGCCTACGGGCATGATGGTGAGAGCTTCGGTCCATCCCTTGATTACCTGATCGGCGCGGAAAGAAGCCGGTTTGTCGCCGTGCTTGGCGGAGCTGTCGAACACGCTTCCGTCAACAAGACGGCCCTCGTAGTTCACGAGCACCTTGTCCGTGCGCTTGGGCACTTCGCCGTTTCCGGCCACGATCACCTTATACTGGAGTCCGCTGGGCAGCGTAACGACGCTGTCTTTTTTGGTGTTTTCGGCCAGGAAGCGTTCGCCGGCACGACGGTTCTCGCCGTAGAGTTTCTCTTCCTTGGCCTTTTTGTCGGCTTCGCGTCTTTCACGGAAAATCTCGGATGCCTTCTTTTGTGTGAATGTCGTGGTGTCCTGCTTGAGCGCGTCGGCGAATCCGCGGAAGATGAGGGAGTCAACCACAGAGTCGGGCGTGTTCTCGAACTCGCCTTTCATGCCGGTGAGCATCGGGCCTTTGAGGCGTGAAGCGATGTCCATTCCGGAGGCGTAGGCCTTCATCTTCGGGTCTTCACCGACGGCAATCATGTCTTCGAAGCCGCGTATGAAGTCGGCGATGGTTGTCGAGTCTATGCCCTGTGACTGGCTGAGATATTGCAGGAGACCTTCCGTGAGGGCCATTCCGGCCGCATAGCTCAGCGTGTCGGAGCCTGTGGCGAGCTTCACGGGCTGGACGGCTACGGTCTTGGCCGCTTTCTTCTTGCTCTTCTTGGCGGCCGTGGCAACATTAAACGTTGCACTTGCCATGATGGCAAGTGCAAGTGTTAGTATCTTCTTCATGACGGATTACTTCTCGTTAACAGAAACAAGCTCGATTTTGAAGATGAGTGCGGAGAAAGGCTTGAAGTCTCTCTGCTCACGCTCGCCGTAAGCCAGTTCCTGCGGGATATATACTTCCCATACAGAGCCTGCGGGCATGTGGACGAGAGCGTCGGTCCATCCCTTGATCACCTGATTGGCGCGGAAAGCTACAGGATCCTTGCCGTGCTTGTCGGAGCTGTCGAACACCTTGCCGTCGATGGTGCGTCCTTCGTAGCGAACCTTCACCATTGAGGTGTCGGCGGGGATGGCTCCGTTTCCTTCCTTGATAACCTTATACTGTACGCCGCTTTCCAGAGTCTTTACGCCTTCTTTCTTGGCGTTCTCAGCGAGGAACTTCTCGCCGGCCTTCTTGTTCTCGCCGTACTGGCCTTCCATGGCCTTTGCCTTCACCTGCTGCTGTTTTGACTGGAAGAGCATCTGTGCCTGTTCCATGGTCATGAGGCCTTTCTTGCCTGTTGTTCCGCTGATGAATCCGGCCATGATGTTCTGGAGTGATACTGTCTGTGTGGAGTCGTTGCCGAAGAGCTGGTAGTTGAGTCCCTTGACCCACTGTGTGCTGATCATCTGACCGACCTGAATACCCGCATAGTAGGCAGCCTTCTTCTTGTTCTCTCCGGCGTTAGCGCCTTCGTTGAGTCCCTTTACGAACTCGTTGACGTATGCCGTGTCGACACCCTGACGCATGAGATAGTCTTTCAGACCGTCAGTCTGTGACATACCGAAAGCATAGCTCAGCGTGTCCACGTCGTTCTTGAGGTTTGCCTTGGGTGTAGAGTTGCCGCACGATGTGATTGTTGCGGCAGCGATAGCCATGGCGGCTACTACTGTAAGTTTTTTCATTTTTACTTTATTTGTTTTTTGAAACCCACCCAACCCTCCAAAAAGGAGGGAACTGGATATGTTTATGTTATTTGAATCTGGAAATGTTTATTGTTGTCTGAGCTGGAGAAGAAAAAGAACGGTATCGCCAATTACTCTCTTCACCCATCAACATGTCTTCGCTCTTTATTCTCTCGGGTTACATCACCTTTATCAGCTCCACATCGAATATCAGAGCGGAGTATGGCGGTATGGACTGACCTGCGCCAGACTCTCCGTAGCCCAGCATATAGGGGATGAAGAAGCGGTATTTTGCGCCCTCTTTCATGAGCTGCAGACCTTCTGTCCATCCGGCAATGACCTGCTGGAGACCGAAGACGGCGGGCTCGCCGCGCTGTACGCTGCTGTCAAAGAGCGTTCCGTCAACGAGGAAGCCCTCGTAGTGGCACTTCACGCTGTCTGTGGCTTTGGGCTGACGGCCCTCGCCTTCCTTGATTATCTGATACTGGAGTCCGCTGGCCAGTGTGACAACACCGTCTTTCTTGGCGTTTTCGGCCAGATATTTCTCTCCTGCCTCGCGTGCGGCTTTTCCGTTCTCGGCGCGCTCGGCCTGAAGTTTCTTTTCCTGTTCGGCGAAATAGTCCTGTACGATTGTCTGTGCCTCACGGTTAGACACTTTCAGCTCATTGCCGGCTATAACGTCCTTGATGGCTTGTGCGAAATCGTCGATATTGATGTCGTTGGCTCCCATTTGTGCCAGCTGGCGTCCGATGCCTAATCCTAAAGCATAGCTAAGTTTATCCATTGTTCTAAACAGTTATTATATATATTATTGATATGTTACGTCTCTTGATTTTTATAGTTGTCCGTTCATCACTGCGAACATGCAAAGTTACGTATTTTTATCTGATAGCGATATTTATTTAGTGAAAAATCACTATTTTTTATTATTTTAAGAGAAGTTTTAATGTAGGGGCGGTCTTCCGGCCGGTTCGCTAAGGGTGGACAGCGGAGGCTTTCGCTCCCCTTTTTTCACGCAAAGGCCCTTTCTTCTTCGCATTTTGGGCGCGGCCCATGAAGGTGCGCCAAAATGTAAAATCCGCGCTTGTAGGGAATCATTTTCCGCTATGTTCGTTGCTCTTTTGACACATCCTCGGGCGTTTGTTCCGCCTGGCTTCGTCGTCTGGCAGGTTTCCACCGGCCGCAGACCGGCATCGCAGCTTGGCGGTTGTGTCTGTTTGTAATTTAAATTCTGAATTTATCTCCTGCGAGAGCAGGGACTTTTCAAAAAAGTTCGGCCGTGGACGCAAATATCGCAAAAATGAGCGTGTGAAAATAGGTGGAGTATGGCGGAATAAAATTTACATATTTCGGAACATATTCATTTACAGGTACTTACCTGAGACGGCAAATCCGCCGTAATTCCGCGAAATCAGAAAAGGCTTGCCGTAAGGCTCTCCCGGGGTTGCAACGGAGGCCTTACGGCGACACAACGGGGCTGCCGTCGCATTGCGACAACAGCCCCGTTGGAACCCCGGGAGAGCCTTACGGCAAGAAAAAGTGAGCTTTTCCGGACAAAAACGGCTGTCACAATACATCCGGAATTTCCGTTCCTGAAAAGCCGGGAGGGCCTTACGGCATGCCGATGCCGTTTTTTTAGTTGTTTTTCAGTCCTGCGCTCATGGCCGGAAAAGCCCGAAACGGCCTCCGAAAGCCCCGAATCGAGCTGAAACGGAAATTTTTCCGGAGACGGTTTTGTTGATTTTTTTTGTCGACATCGGTGTGTCTTTGCCTCTTGGCCGTCTCTACGTTGAAAGGTGTCTGTTGGCCGGTCAGTGCCATAGGCAAGCGGCGTAGGTGGCAAATCGGCTTACAGCTTCTCTCCGAAACACAGGTCGCCGGCGTCTCCCAGCCCCGGAACGATATACTTGTGTTCGTCAAGACGCTCGTCGATGGCGGCACACCAAACCGTCGTGATGTCGTCCGGCATGGTCCGGCGGACATGTTCTATGCCTTCCGGAGTAGCTATGACGCAGGCAATGTCAACACGTTTCGGCAGACCCTTGGTCAGGAATGCGCGGTAGCCCATCTCTATCGAGCCGCCGGTGGCGAGCATGGGGTCTGCGATGATAAGGGTCTTGCCGTTCAGGTTCGGTGTGGCAAGATATTCCACATGTATGCCCACCTCGGTGTGGGTGTCGTCCGTGTACTTGCGATAGGCGCTGACAAAAGCGTTTTCGGCATGGTCGAAAACATTGAGGAATCCCGTGTGCAGTGGCAGTCCGGCGCGGAAGATTGTGCTCAGGACGATTTCGTCTTCGGGCAGACGGACGCGTGCCGTGCCCAGCGGGGTTGTCACCTCGCGGTCCTCATAACTGAGCGTCTTGCTGATTTCGTATGCCATCATCTCGCCGATGCGCGTGATGTTGTTGCGGAAAAGCAGGCGGTTCTGCTGATAATTGATGTCGCGTATCTCTGAGAGATACCTGTTGACAACGGAGTCTGTCTCGCTAAGATTGATTATTTTCATCGTATTATCGTTTTAATTGATTGCTTATTGGATGCAAAGATACGGAAAAAAGTTCTTTTTTCAGGGGAAAATCAGGTTCTTCCGGCTTTTGGAGTGACATACCGCAGAAAGTTGTGTTAAAATGCAGATTCGTTGGGAGTCTTCAAGTGGGGTGGGCATGTTGGTATTAATCGAAACTGTCAATCCAAATGTCGGATGAACCGGAAATCAAGCGGGAGATACTCATCTAACATCCTAAAACAATCCGCAGTGGGCGTTTCGCTTTTGTCATTCCGACTTTGCAAAAGAAAGCCGGGACGGCTGATTTTCCGATACTTTAACTTAAAAAAGGTGTAACGGGCAGTATTTGTGTGCGATAACATTTTGATGTAAATGTTATTTTTACTACCTTTGCCGCGATAAAGCCATGTCGTGTACGGTTTGTGGACGCCCTGGCATACATATTTAATATTCATACAACTAAATACATTTTACAGAAATGGCAAAGTTTGATAAGTCAGTTTTAGAGAAGTACGGTATCACCGGTACTACCGAGGTTGTTTACAATCCTTCGTATGAGACCCTCTTCGAGGAGGAGACAAAGGAGAGCCTGACAGGCTTCGAAAAAGGTAAGGAGACTGAGCTGGGTGCTGTCAACGTGATGACAGGTATCTACACCGGCCGCTCACCTAAGGACAAGTTCATCGTCATGGACGAGAACTCAAAGGACACCGTATGGTGGACATCTGACGAATATAAGAACGACAACCACCCCGCTTCTCAGGAGGCATGGGCTGCCGTTAAGGAAATAGCAAAGAAAGAGCTGTCTAACAAACGCCTGTTCGTTGTCGACGGTTTCTGCGGTGCCAACGAGGACACACGCATGGCTGTTCGCTTCATCGTAGAGGTGGCATGGCAGGCTCACTTCGTTAAGAACATGTTCATCCGCCCGACAGAGGCCGAGCTGGAGAACTTCGAACCCGATTTCATCGTTTACAACGCATCTAAGGCTAAGGTGGAGAACTACAAGGAGCTGGGTCTGAACTCGGAGACAGCCGTTGTGTTCAACGTAACAAGCCGCGAGCAGGTTATCATCAATACATGGTATGGCGGTGAGATGAAGAAAGGTATGTTCTCGATGATGAACTACTATCTGCCGCTGAAGGGCATGGCTTCTATGCACTGCTCTGCAAACACTGACCTCAACGGCGAGAACACAGCCGTGTTCTTCGGTCTTTCCGGTACGGGTAAGACAACTCTGTCTACCGACCCGAAGCGTCTGCTTATCGGTGACGACGAGCACGGATGGGACGACAACGGTGTGTTCAACTTCGAAGGCGGATGCTACGCCAAGGTTATCAACCTCGACAAGGAGAGCGAGCCCGATATCTTCAACGCTATCAAGCGCAACGCCCTGCTGGAGAACGTTACCGTTGCAGAGGACGGCACAATCGACTTCGCAGACAAGAGCACAACGGAGAACACCCGCGTGTCCTACCCCATCGAGCACATCAACAACATCGTTCGTCCGAAGAGCGCAGCTCCCGCAGCCAAGAACGTGATCTTCCTGTCTGCCGACGCATTCGGCGTTCTGCCTCCCGTTTCTATCCTGACTCCGGAGCAGACAAAGTACTACTTCCTCTCTGGCTTCACAGCCAAACTCGCAGGTACAGAGCGCGGTATCACCGAGCCTACTCCCACATTCTCAGCTTGCTTCGGTCAGGCATTCCTCGAGCTGCACCCCACAAAGTATGCTGAGGAACTGGTGAAGAAGATGGAGAAGAGCGGTGCCAAGGCTTACCTCGTGAACACAGGTTGGAACGGTACGGGCAAGCGTATCTCTATCCGCGACACACGCGGTATCATCGACGGAATCCTCGGTGGTGCTATCCTCAACGCTCCCACAAAGAACATTCCAATCTTCAACTTCGCTGTTCCGACAGAGCTCGAGGGCGTTGACACCAACATCCTTGACCCGCGCGACACATACGCTGACGCAGCTGAGTGGCAGAAGAAGGCAGAGGATCTGGCAGCACGCTTCCAGAAGAACTTCGTTAAGTACACAGGAAATGAGGCAGGCAAGGCTCTCGTAGCAGCCGGACCTCAGCTCTAATAAAGAGAAGTCTTAAAGACACAAATAAGAATCCCGACCGGCAAACGCCGGTCGGGATTCTTATTTTTTTATCATTGGGATTTTTTGGGATTCAAGCATGGATTTGCCGCTCCCGGTGGTGTCCGTGAACCACATCTCTTTTTGCTCTCTGGCTGTTCTTGTTTTCAATAACTCCTTATAGCCCATGAAGGTATGCTGTATTTCAATACATGCTTACGGGCGTAAAATTGATATAAATCAAAACAAAACAGATAAAGTCCAAACAATACTTAAATAATTTGTGTACGCGCACAAAATGTATTACCTTTGCAATGTGTTCGAGACGAATACATTGTTATTCATTAGGTTAGTAGTTAATAGATTTAAGGTAAAGATTATGTTATTAGATTTTCAGACAACGGAATGTTGACATCAGCCGCTTTGCGGAGTTTGATTTATCAGACAAGATGTCGCTTACGTTAAGAAGGAGCGCGGAGTGAGTGAGTCATACCGCGCTCTTTTTGTATTCAGACATGAGGACAGAATGATGAGCGAAGAGGTGTGATTGCCGTTTTCATATAACCCTGAGGACGGACGAAGAGTGGTCATACCTCTTCGCTTATCACCCTGACATCCTACCTGATGCCTTATCACCATGAGTTCTTACTTCATTACTAATAGAACTTAAAATACAGTGTATTATCATATATTTTGTTTAATAAATGGCATAAAGATGCCGCATTTTGCGGAATTGTGATTAAATTTGCAGCTAAAATTAAAAAAGATATTGATGAAAAGATATATTCATCCTCTCTTCTTATTGTTTTCGGCAGCAGTTCTGCTAACTGCCTGTATGGACGATGACGATCTGGAGATTACATTATATAATGATATAGCAATAACAAGTTTCAATATAACTTCCGCAACTGTGAACACAAGCAGCACGGCGGAGGACGGTTCGACGGAGACATCGTCACATGTCGACGAGATGGTCAGGTATATACCGTTCCACATTGACCAGCTGAACGGCGAAATATATAATGTGGAACCGCTTCCGGCAGGTACGGACCTTACGACATTGACATGCAGCTATGCTGTAAAGAACAGCGGACTGGTCTATATAGAGAACCTGTCGGACGGAATGTGGAACATCTTTAATGCCGGTGAACAGACAAATTTCAGCACACAGCGCAACCTTCACGTCGTAGCGTCGGACAACACCGCTACGCGGAAATATACCGTGACGGTCAAAGTCAAAGACGCTCAGGAGAGCAGTTTCGGATGGACGCGGATGGCGGACAATAGCGAACTGGCCGGATTGTCGGATATGAAAGCCGTGGTTGCGGCCGGCCGGCTGGTCGTAATGGGCGTGAAAGACGGCGCCACAGTGACATATACCACCACGGATGGAGTCACGTGGGATAAGTCGGCTACCGTATTGGGCGCCGGCGCTGCCGCCAATGTGGCTGTGCTGGACGGCTCGGTGATGGTGCTGGACGGCGGTGTGCTCAAACGTTCGGATGACGGCGGGCAGACTTTCGTCGGTGTTGATTATAGAACGGAAGGTTTCGCGCTGACGCAGCTCGTAGGTGCAAATGACCGTCAGGATAAGGATAAACTGGAGGCAGACGGTAAAGAACCTGAACCAGCTGAACTCTATGCACTTACGGACAACGGACGTATAGGTGTTTCTGTGGATGGCGGACATACATGGACGACAGACGCAGGAGTGGCCGACGACGCAGAGTGGCTGCCCGCAGAGGATGTGGCTTTCTGCTGTATGCCGTTTGTATATAATGCCACGACAGACTATGTTGTGATGGTCGGCAACCGGCCGTTGGCGTTGAAGGACAATGCCGGCGATGATATTTCCAACGACGAGCCATACGCCATGGTCTGGCGCAAGATTGTGGAATATGCTCCGGGCAGCAAGGTCGGACAGTGGACGTATGTCAACATTGACGACACGTCCGTTTATCCGCTGCCTCGGATGAAAGGTCTGACGGTTGCCGGATATGACGGCCGGCTGTTGGCCATGGGAGGTGAAGGCGTCGGCGGATGTACGGTGGAGCCGTATGCGAAGCTCTATGAGAGCCGCGACGGCGGAATCACGTGGAAAAACAGCACCATATATAATATACCTGAGGGCTTTGACACGAATGCCACTTCCGCTACGATGGCCGTGGACGGCGACAACCGTCTGTGGATTGTGTGCAGTGGGACGGGACAGGTTTGGTGTGGTCGGACGAACGTAACAAAATAAACCGGAACCGGCATGAGACATGCGCTTGTCATCATCACGCTTCTGCTGTCTGTCTTCACGGCACGGGCTCAGGAAGATCCTGAGTACAGGATGGAGATAGGAGGAGGCATCGGGCTTGTTGCCTACCAGGGCGATTTCAACGGCTCGCTGATGAAGAACATGCAGGCAATGGGGTCGGTGTTGGCACGATACAGGTTCAATCCGCGCATGGGACTGGCCATGAACATCGGCTATGGCCGGCTGAAAGGCGCGTCGGATGGAACGCAGACGTGGTATCCGGCTTACAGCGACACGGTGGTTGCGTTCGACAGTAAGATAGTGGATGCCGGTGTAAGGTTTGAATATAACTTCTGGCCTTACGGTACGGGCCGCGAATACCGTGGAGCACAGCGGTTTACACCATATGTAGCCCTCGGACTGGGACTGACTTACGCCAGTACGGACGGCGGGAGTGTGGTCACGGGAAATATGCCGATTGGTATCGGAGTGAAATATAAGGCGGGCACAAGGGTGAACGTAGGGCTGGAATGGGCCATGCGGTTCTCCATGAGCGACAAACTCGACGGCGTGGCCGACCCCTACGGCATACCGAGCAAGGGTATGTTCAAGAACACCGATTGCTACAGCGTGCTGCAGCTGTCGGTGACGTACGATATTATGGCAAAGTGTAAAACATGTAATAACGATAGGGACTGAGACAATGACAGACCAACTGGATATGGAACGCATACCGCGCCACATCGCCATTATCATGGATGGCAACGGAAGATGGGCGGCCGAACGCGGACAGAAACGCAGCTACGGACATCAGGCGGGAGTGGAGGCCGTAAGGCGGATAACGTCGGAATGCACGCGGCTTGGCGTGAAGTATCTCACATTATATACTTTCTCAACGGAAAACTGGAACCGTCCGGCGGATGAGGTGTCGGCCCTGATGGGGCTCGTGCTGTCTTCGCTTGAGGACGAGATTTTCATGAAAAATAACGTGCGTTTCCGCGTAATCGGCGACATCGGACGGCTGCCGGAGGACGTGAGACGGAAACTCCACGAAACGGAAGAGCATACTGCGGCCAATTCGGCAATGACAATGGTTGTGGCATTGAGCTATTCGTCGAAGTGGGAGATAACGGAAGCCGCACGTCGCATAGCCGAAGACGTCAGGGAAGGGCGCATCGCTGCTGCCGACATCACGGAGGATACCGTTGCGGAACACATGCAGACATGCTTCATGCCCGATCCGGAACTGCTCATACGCACCGGCGGCGAGGTTCGCATATCCAACTATCTGCTTTGGCAGATAGCCTATTCAGAGCTGTATTTCTGCGATACGTTTTGGCCGGATTTTGACGAAGAGGCCCTCCGAAAGGCTATAGTCAGCTATCAGGGACGGCAGAGACGTTTCGGCAAGACCGGCGAACAGGTGGAGAAAGGACGCTGAAAGGATAATAAAGGACATGGATTTCACCGGAAACAAGGTGAAAGGATATTAAGCTAAGGATTCAAGTAGATAATAAATGAGATATATTAATAAGGTATTCATGTTGCTTGCGGTGGCACCGTTACTTGCAACTCAGGTGAAGGCACAGGAAAAGATAGTCAATCCAGACATCTCGTATGCCGGCACGCCGAGATTGTGTGAGATAGGCGGCCTGACCACAAGAGGCGTCGAGGGATATGAGGATTATGTGCTCACGAGTCTCTCGGGTTTGGAAGTGGGGCAGCAGATCAGTGTGCCTGGCAATGAGATTACCGAGGCTGTACGCCGATATTGGAAACACGGACTTTTCTCTCAGGTCTCCATTACGGCCGACTCTATCGTGGGCTCGAAAATTTACCTCCGTGTCAATCTGGCCCTGAGACCACGCGTGAGCATCATCAACTATAACGGTCTTAAGAAGTCGGAACGCGAAGATATGGAAGCCAAACTCGGAATCATGAAAGGAAGCCAGATAACTCCGAACATGATCGACAAGGCAAAGATTCTCGCAAAGAAATATTTCGATGAGAAAGGATATAAGAACGCAGAGATAGAGATACTGCAGCGTGACGATGTCACGGGCAACAACCAGGTTATTCTTGACGTTAATGTGGATAAGAAGGCCAAGATGAAGGTTCGCCACATCATCATCGAAGGAAACGAAAACCTGAAGACATCGAAAATAAAGGGCGGCCTCTTCAGGAAAGGAGCATTCGCGAAGACTCATGAGGCAGGAAAGCTGTCGACTTTCCTCAAGTCTAAGAAATTCACCGAAGAACGTTATAAAAAAGACAAGCAGAACCTTATAGACAAGTACAACGAGCTCGGCTACCGCGACATGTATATCGTGGAGGACAGCGTCTGGACGGTCGACGAGAAGCATGTCAACGTCTATGTGAAGGTGGACGAAGGTCAGAAGTACTATCTGAGAAATATCACGTGGGTCGGCAACACCGTTGCACCGACATCATATCTGGACAATCTGCTCCGCATGAAGAAGGGCGATGTCTATGACACGAAGAAGATGACCAAACGACTGTCGGAAGACGAAGACGCCGTAGGAAACTACTATTGGAACAACGGTTATCTCTTCTACCGCCTTGACCCGACCGAAGTGAACATCGTGGGCGACTCCATCGACCTTGAGATGCGTATCACCGAGGGACCGCAGGCACATATCAGCAACGTCCGCATATATGGAAATGACCGTCTGTATGAGGAAGTCGTGCGCCGTGAGCTCCATACCAAGCCGGGCGACCTGTTCTCCAAGGACGCGCTGATGCGTTCGGCACGTGAAATCGCGTCAATGGGATTCTTTGACCCGGAGAAGGTCAATCCCGATATCAAACCCAATCAGGAGGACGGAACCGTGGACATCAACTGGGAGCTGGAACAGAAGTCGAACGACCAGGTGGAGTTCTCGCTCGGATGGGGACAGACCGGTGTCATCGGACGAGTGTCTCTGAAGCTCAACAACTTCTCCATGAGAAATCTCTTCGGCCGCAATAAGATGCACCGGGGTATAATGCCTATCGGCGACGGTGAGCAGCTGGCACTGAGCGCACAGACCAACGCTCAGTATTATCAGTCGTACAGCATCAGCTACTCGTCACCGTGGTTCAACGGCAAGCGTCCCAACGCTTTCAACGTGGGACTGTTCTACTCCAAGCAGACCGACGTGAACAGCAACTACTACAACAACAGCTGGATGAACAACTACTATAGCTACTATGGCGGCTTTGGCAGTTACAACGGATACTACAACAACTATGAGAGCTACCTCGACGACGACAAGTATGTTCAGATGCTCGGTGCCTCTATCGGATGGGGCAAGCGTCTGCGCTGGCCGGACGACTATTTCCAGCTCTCGCTCTCGCTTTCCTATACGAGATATATGCTGCGCGACTGGCGCTACTTCCTCATCTCGAACGGAAACTGCAACAACGTCAACCTTGGCATCACGCTGTCACGTGTGAGCACGGACAACCAGCTCTTCCCGCGTCGCGGTTCTGAGTTCATGGCCTCGTTGACCATCACTCCGCCATGGTCGGCTTTCGACAATAAGGACTATGAGCATATGGCTACGGACGGAACGTCGGCGACATTCGACCGGGAGCAACAGGACAAGTACCGCTGGATTGAGTACCACAAGTGGAAGTTCAAGTTGCGTACATACACCCCGCTAACCAACGCCCAGAAGTGCTTTGTGCTCATGACCCGCGTTGAGTTCGGTATCCTTGGCTCATTCAACAAGTATAAGACGTCGCCTTTCGAGACATTCTATGTCGGCGGTGACGGAATGAGCGGCTATTCCA
Source organism: uncultured Prevotella sp. (assembly GCA_947170725.1). GTDB lineage: Bacteria > Bacteroidota > Bacteroidia > Bacteroidales > Bacteroidaceae > Prevotella. Next base: position 6,243 of record CAMVUM010000005.1, on the reverse strand, counting down.
CCGGTTACGCTCAGGAGACCATCGGACTCCGTGGTTACGACAACGGTTCGCTCACCCCGTATGCGGCTCCCGGCTATGCCTACGACCGCTTCACGGCCGAGATTCGCTATCCGTTCATGCTTGGCAATACCACAATCTACGGACTGGCTTTCATTGAAGGAGGAAATGCCTGGAGCGATACGAAGAAGTTCTCGCCGTTCAATATGAAGCGTTCGGCCGGTGCCGGTGTGCGTATCTTCCTCCCGATGGTCGGACTGATGGGTATCGACTGGGCATACGGTTTCGACACTGTTCAATATACGGGTCAGAAGGGTGGAAGCCAGTTCCACTTCATTCTCGGACAGGAATTCTGATCTTCTTAAATGAAGGGCTAAGGTTGCAAGTTTAATGTTTAAAGCTAAAAGAAATATGAGACTGGTATTATTCTGTTTTTTCGCCGTCTTTTCATTGAATATGTCGGCTCAGAAGTTCGCTTTGCTGGATATGGAATTCATATTGAAGAACATTCCGGCATACGAGCGTGCGAACGAGCAGTTGAATCAGGTTTCAAAGAAATGGCAGGCGGAAGTGGAGGCTATCTCAACGGAAGCCCAAACGATGTATAAGAACTATCAGAACGAAGTTGTCTTCCTATCCCAAGAGCAGAAGACAGCCCGTCAGGACGCAATAGTGGAGAAAGAGAAAGCCGCCGCCGACCTGAAGAAAAAATATTTCGGACCGGACGGTGAGCTGTTCAAGAAGCGCACGAGTCTCATGACACCGATACAGGAAGAGATATACAACGCCGTCAAGGATATTGCCGATCTGCGCGGTTATCAGCTTATCCTCGACCGGGCCAGTGACAGCGGCATAATATTCGGAAGCCCGAAGATAGACATTAGCAACGAAGTATTGCAGAAGTTGGGATACGCGAATTGATGGAAAGCGGAGAGTGAAGAATGCTCACTCCTCCTTCCACTTTTCTCTCTCCCCCGAAAAAGAAATATAATATAAACTAAAAACAATAACGACAATGAAGAAATTACTTTTAATGCTTTTCATGTGTGCGCCTATGGCGGCATTCGCCCAGAAGTTCGGACACGTGAACGCACAGGACATCATTCAGGTAATGCCTGAGTACACAAAGGCAAGAACCGAGATGGAGGCATTGGCAAAGCAGTATGACGACGACCTGAAGAATATGCAGGACGAGCTGACCAAGAAGTCGCAGGCATACGAGAAGGAGCAGGCCACGCTTCCCGAGAACATCAAGCAGCGCCGCGAGCAGGAGCTTCAGGAAATGTATCAGAAGATACAGCAGAGCTATCAGGACAACCAGCAGGCTCTCGGCAAGGCCCAGCAGGAGAAGATGCAGGCCATCACGACAAAGGTCATTGACGCCATCAAGCAGGTGGGTCAGGCCGGCGGCTATGTCTATATCATGGACATTGCCGGTGGTGTTCCTTACATCAGCACAACCCTCAGCACAGACGTTACAGCCGAGGTGAAATCCAAACTCGGTTTGAAATAATCTGAGAAAGTATGAGTGAGAGCATGCCGGAAGCATTCTGCATATCCGGCGCGCTCTCACTTCTTTTTTCCCATTGGTCTATTGTCGCCGCTAAAAGCCATCATGCGGCACATCTTCAGCGGTCACACAGCAGGCAACAAACAATACCATAATCATGCAAAAGTCGGATTCCATTCAATGTTTTCGTAGCGTGGCAAAGTCCGGAAGCTTCAGGTTTTGTCCTGGCGGCATGCTGAAATCGCTGCCGGTTCTTCTTGTTCTTCTCGCCATAACAGCCATTTCGGCTAAAGGCCAGACAGTCCAGGCGGATCAGACGGTCCAGGGAAGTGCCAATGCGGTCAGTCAGACACGAAAGACCGCCGCTCCTGTTTCTGAGATGGCCTCGTCGGCCGATGCCGTTTCACAATCACGGAAGTCGCTGACTTTCGGATATATCAGCTACGACTCTGTTCTTCATGCCATGCCGGCATACGCCACAGCCATGCGTCAGTTGGATAACCTGAAAGCCAAATATGAAGCGGAAGCCAAGCGTGTGGAGAGCGATTTCAACAAGAAGTATGAGGAATTTCTTGAGGGCCAGCGTGATTTTCCGCAGACTATTCTTCAGAAACGTCAGAGCGAGTTGCAGGAACTTCTGGACCGCAACATTCTCTTCCGTGAAGAAAGTCGCCGTTTGCTTGCCGAGGCCGAGCGTGATCTGCTTGCTCCGCTCCATGCCCGTATCGGCAGTCTGTTGCGTGTTATTGGAGAGGAGCGCGGCTATGCCTTCATCGTCAATACCGACAACAACGCCTGTCCTTTCATCAATCCGTCACAGGGTGAGAACATCGGTCCTATCGTCGTCGAACGGCTTCGTTAGACCCCCCTATTTCACATCATCCCTGCCTTTCCATCAGTATCTTTCCTTAACCGCACACCGTCCCAACCGCACGCCATAACCTTTTAGCATGCCTTATGAAAAGTCTTACAAGCGCACCCGGTCCCATCGGTATCTTTGATTCCGGCTATGGCGGCCTGACCATTCTCCACGGCATCCGCCGTCTGTTGCCGCAGTACGACTACCTCTATCTTGGTGACAACGCACGTGCTCCCTACGGCACACGCTCTTTTGATGTTGTCTACGAGTTCACCCGTCAGTCCGTCATGAAGCTGTTCGAAATGGGGTGTCATTTGGTCATCCTTGGATGCAACACGGCTTCGGCCAAGGCCCTGCGCACCATCCAGCAGAACGACCTTCCCATTATTGACCCATTGCGCCGTGTGCTCGGCATAATCCGTCCCACGGCAGAGATTATAGGCTCGCTCACCACTACACGCCACGTGGGCATATTGGCCACCGAGGGAACAATAAAAAGCGAGAGCTACACGCTGGAGATACAGAAGCTCTTCCCTGACATCAGAGTTTCCGGCGTAGCCTGTCCGTTTTGGGTCCCGTTGGTGGAATACAACGAGTGCGACAGTCCCGGCGCCGACTATTTCGTAAAGAAGCGCATCGACCAGCTGATGTCCCTCGACGGCTGTATCGACGCCGTCATCCTCGGCTGCACCCACTATCCGCTGTTGCTGCCGAAGATACGGAAATACATCCCTTCCGGTGTGCGCATAGTTCCTCAGGGCGACTATGTGGCTTCCAGCCTCCGGTCGTATCTTGAGCGTCACCTGGAGATGGAGCGGCGCTGTACGCGTGGTGGCACCGTACACTATCTGACAACCGAGAATCCCGAGAAGTTTCGCGAATCCGCACGGATGTTCCTCCACGAAAAGGATGTTGACGTGGAGAGCGTGACATTATAGAGCTCATATAATGTGAGCTAATATATGAGAAAACGCAAAAGAGCATTGTTCAAATAGGGAACAATGCTCTTTTGCGTTCATGTCATACTGTTTGTTTGAGGTGTTTGAGATGGGGAGTCCGTATCAGGATATGGCCCTACAAAGAGTCCTTATACCTTTTGTTTCGGCATCATGCTCCTGACCGGATACCATACCGACACAAATCCCACGGCAAGCACCGTAATGAAGATTAGTGCTATATCGTCGGGATGGACGCTTACGGGATAGGCATCGACAACAAACGAGCCGCTCGACCGTCCCAGCCCTACCAGTCCGTAGGTCTGCTGAAGCCAGCACAGAACCAGTCCTATCGTGATTCCGGCAATGGCGCCGATTGCCGAAATCATCCGGCCTTCAAAAAGGAAAATGCTTCTTATCTGCCTTTCTGTCGCGCCAAGATTGCGCAGCGTCACAACGTCATCCCTTTTGTCGATGATGAGCATTGACAGGCTGCCGATGATATTGAAGCAAGCCACAATGAGAATGAATGTCAGGAAGATATAGGCAATGAGTTTTTCCACTTTCATGATTTTGAAAGTATCCTCCTGTTGTTCAAAACGGTCCAAAACGCGGTAGCGTTCGCCTGCCAGCCGTTTCATCTCGGCCTTGACGGCGTCGAAATCGCTTCCCGGCTTCAGGCGCAGTTCGAGTGCGGAGACCATTCCCTGCTGGTCGAAGAGTGAACGGGCCATGCCGATGTTGGTAAGAATATAGTTCTTGTCATATTTTGCCTGTTTCACGTTGAACAGCACGCCCGGCGAATACAGTTCGTCTTCTGTGAATCCGTCCGTCGGATCGGCCATGCTGAGCTGCCCTTCGCGGCGCGGCGCATATATCTTTATCGGGCTGTTGTAGGTAATTCCCGTGCCGAGTTTTTCGGCTAAGCCTATTCCCGGGATGCCGTAGCTGAGGTCGGCGGCGTGAAGCTCGTATGTTCCGTCGCCAATGAGTATTTCCGTTATGTGTGTCAGGCTGTCGAAGTTGTCATCCACTCCCTTTAGCGTTATCATGGCCTGCCGGTCTCCGTAGACGGCCAGCGCCATGTCCTCCACCGTCTCCGTGGCCACTTCCACCTGCGGCAACCGCCGTATGGACGTCAGCACGGGATCGTCGGCCGGTGCTGTCTTTCCCGTCACGGGAACAACCTTCAGCTGTGGGTCGAACGACGTGAACAGTGAGGCCACAAGGTCGTGGAAACCGTTGAAGACACTCAGCGTGACCACCAGAGCCATTGTCGCCACGGCCACACCGACAGCCGAAATGGCGCTGATGATATTGATGGCGTGCGTGCTCTTCTTGGAGAAGAGATAGCGGCGGGCGATGTAGAATGGGAAGTTCATTTTTTATAATTTAGTTCAGAGTGAAGAGTGATGAGGTGTGATTACCATTCTTATAGGACTGAGTTCAGAGTTTTTATAGTTCAGAGCTCTTATAGTTCAGAGTGATGAGTGAAGAGGTGTGATTACCATTAAGTTTTGAGCCTTGGATGATTTTAAGGCTCTGAACTTATTATACCTCCTTTGACCTTGGATTCAGAGAATAGCATGGAAGAGATATGATAACTCTTGTTCTTATAAAGAGCCATTCCTTCTCTTCTTTACTTGTAGGACAAAATCTGCGTCATGTCACCTTCCCTCACCCGTATCCCGCCATGGTCAAACGTCCGGCAGGATAATCAAGCCTCCTCACTCTGCACTCCAATCCCAGACCTGATTACTTCTTGAGCAGTTCGTCAATATGTTCGATATAGTCTAACGAGTCGTCGATGAAGAAGCGCAGTTCGGGAATGATGCGCAGCTGATGGCGTGTTCGCGTTCCCAACTCGTAGCGTATGGTCTTCTCGCTGGCTGTGATGTTCTTCAGGATTTCCTCACCCTTATCGCTGGGGAAGATGCTCAGATAAGCCGTACAGATGCTCAAGTCGGGCGACACGCGTGTGCGTGTCACTGAAACCATCACACCGCGCATCATGCGTGTCTGTTGCTGGAAAATCACGCTCAGCTCCTTCTGCAGCAGCCTGGCTATCTTGTTTTGTCTTGTCTCTTGCATATCGGTTCGTTGTTTTTATTTGCAAAATTACACATAAATCGCGAGATTTCTGTATCTATGTGGGAAAAAAGAGGTGCCCTTCGGTTTTCCTACAACCGCCCTTCCTCGTTATAACTGTAATACCGTCCGTCGGTGATGATGACGTGGTCGGCAAGATAAATGCGCATGGTGTCGCAGGCCGCCTTCAGCCGCTGTGTCAGACGGTCGTCTTCTGTGCTTGGCCGCGCATTGTTGCTCGGATGATTGTGGCAGAGGGCAATGACAGTGGCGTTGCAGAGCAGAGCCTCCTTTATTATCAGCCGCACGTCGACGGCTGTCTCGCTCAGTCCGCCGTGGCTGAGCCGCAGCCGCTTGATGAGTTTGAAACTGCGGTTCATCAGCAGCACCCATGCCTCTTCTACGTCGAGGTCCTGCATGAGCGGATGGAGATGGTTGTATATGGCCGTGGCCGACCCGAGGTCCTCGCGCTCCTCCGCCTTTTCCAGCTGGCGGCGCTTGCCCAGTTCGCAGGCCGCAAGTATGGTGATTGCCTTGGCCGGTCCCATGCCGTGATATGCCGTCAGCTCGCGTACGGTCTTCTTTCCCAGCGTGTTCAGATTGTTGTTGCAGTCGGCCATCACGCGTTTCATCAGCTCCACGGCACTCTCTCCCACCGAGCCGGAACCGATGAGTATGGCCAGCAGCTCGGCACTCGACAAAGCCTGTGCCCCAAGCCGCTCAAGCTTCTCCCGAGGACGGTCCTCTTCGGACCAACGGGGGATTTTGAGTTTAGAGGTGTGAGTGTTTAGTTTAGAGTTCAGAGTGTTGAGTGAAGAGGTATGATTACCTTTTAGTTCTGAGTTTGTGGCATC
>CAMVUM010000004.1 GCA_947170725.1 uncultured Prevotella sp. | reverse complement strand
ACCCGCGACCCCGACCTTGGCAAGGTCGTGCTCTACCAACTGAGCTATTTCCGCAACAAAAAAAATAATGAGTGAAGAGGAGGAGACTCGAACTCCCACGTCACGATTGACACTACCCCCTCAAAGTAGCGCGTCTACCAATTCCGCCACCTCTCCAACACATTAACCATGTTGAATAAAAAAGAGTGCCCAAAACAGGACTCGAACCTGCACGTCTCTCGACACACGCACCTGAAACGTGCGCGTCTACCAATTCCGCCACTTGGGCATTTTTCACTGAAACCAACTCTCAGCGCTCCTTTTTGTTCAATATGTGAGCGGAAAACGGGACTCGAACCCGCGACCCCGACCTTGGCAAGGTCGTGCTCTACCAACTGAGCTATTTCCGCGTTCATTCTGTTACCAGAAGCATCTCTCTCGATTGCGGTTGCAAAGGTACTGCTTTTTTTTGAACCACCAAAACTTTTCGAGACTTTTTTGCTAAAAAAGTGCTAATCCATGCGATTTTTGTAGTCTTCATAGCCAAAACGGCGCAAAATCTCCAATTTTCCGTCCTCATGAAGCATACCTATCGAAGGATGTGTGATACCGTTGAATGTACACGTTTTCACAGTCGTATAATGTATCATATCCTCAAAAACGACCCTGTCGCCCGGTTTCAGCGGTCTGTCAAAACGCCACGAGCCCATGAAATCACCCGATAGACAACTGTTTCCACCGAGCCGATATGTATTTTCTTCCGTAGCCGCTTCGAGCGGACGAAGTTCCGCACCACGCACTGCCGGATGGTATGGCATCTCCAGACAGTCCGGCATGTGGCATGTGAAACTCACATCGAGAATAGCCGTCTTGACAGAATGGTCCTCCACAACATCGACAACAGAAGCCACCAGCGGCCCCGTCTGCCATGCAAAAGCACTTCCCGGTTCAAGGATAATGCGAAGATTGGGATAACGGCGGTGAAGACCGTCCATCAGACGGACAAGCAGTTCCACGTCATAATCACGACGCGTCATTAGATGGCCGCCACCGAGATTGAGCCAGCGGAGCCGCGGCAGCCACCGCCCGAATTTCTCCTCTATATGAACAAGAGTCCGCTGGAGAACGTCCGCACCACTTTCGCAGTGGCAATGACAGTGGAAACCGTCGATTCCCTCCGGCAGCGTCTCCGGCAGTTTATCTGCCGTGATACCGAAGCGTGTGCCCGGAGCGCACGGATTATAGAGCATCGTCTCTACCTCCGAATACTCCGGATTGACCCTCAGACCGCACGACACCTCGGGATTTATCTCACGCACACGGCGGCCGAAACGCTCATATTGGCTTAAAGAATTGAACGTGACATGGCTGGAACAGCGCGCGATAGTGTCGATGTCACCGTCGGTATAGGCCGGCGAATACGTATGGGCCAGCGCTCCGAACTCCTCGGCAGCCAGCCGAGCCTCACTCAGAGAGCTTGCCGTCGTCGAACTGATATATTCACGGAATATCGGGAATGTCTTCCACAGGGCAAAGGCCTTGAAAGCGAGTATTATCTCAATGTCGGCACGGCGGGCGACGTCGGCTATAAGACTGAGGTTGCGCCGCAGCAGACGTTCTTCTATTATATATATAGGTGTAGAGACGTTGTCGAATGTATTGCTCATAATTGTGTCCTTTTATTATCTGTTTTGATTGTTATGCGGCCGCAAAGTTAATACATTATTTTGGCTTTGACGCCAAATAGCGCCGTTTGTATGACCGGAGGATGGTAATTTGTTCGAAACTCATCCTTTTATCTCAAATGCTCGCAGATTTTCCTCAAACCATACAATAGAAACAATTGTATTGGCTGTTTTCCCTACTTTTGGAATCTGCATTGACGAATATGATTCTTTATATTCCTCTGGATATTCGTTTTTAACGACTATCACAATCAACACGGATTGATTTTATTGCCGTTGTTACCACAAATAAAAAAAAAAGACTTCCGCGAAAAAACGAAAGTTGCTAATCATGAAAGCCGCGACACATCGTGTCTTCTTTTTTCCGAATTTAAGCCCTACGAGAGTGAGGACTTTCTGATTTTTTTCGGCCGCGGGCGAAAATATCGCAAACATGAGCGTATCAAATTTTAGGGATTCCTATGAGATTATATTTACATATTCCGCAACCACCTCAATTACAAGTATTTACAAACAACAGAAATTCCGTGACTTCCCAACGGATACGTGAACGGCTTGCCGTAAGGCCCTTACGGGGATGCGACGAGGCCCTTACGGCATTGCAACGGGGCTGCCGTTGCAATGCGACAACGGCCCCGTTGCAGGGCAAGGAGAGCCTTACGGCAAAGAAAAGGACGCTTTTCATGACAAAATTCAGCATGAGAAAACGGCGAAAATCTGCACTCAGGAAGAGCCGTAAGGGCCTTACGGGACTGCCGGACACGCTTTTTCATGCAAAAAACAGGGAAGGAATGAGCCAAAAAGGCATCAGAAAGGCCTGAAAACGGGCTAAAATGAAAAAAATGGCAGACTGAATTTTGTAAAATTAAAGGACCTATAAAGTTCGTATGACGGAAACGCTATTTATAGCCGTCACATTGTGACGTCTCAAATAGCATGTCCAAAATTTCAGACTAACAATTTATAAATCAGAATTCATAACCGGGAAATCGCCTATCGGCTTTTCAGTATCACATAGATGATCACCGGTGCACCGAGCAGCGGCGTCACGGCGTTGAGGGGGATTATGCCACCGTCGCCTGGAATGACACAGAGCACGTTGCACAGCAGGGCGACCACCGCGCCTGTCAGAATCGTGGCCGGCATGAGAATACGGTGGTCGTCGGTTGTCGTGAGCAGACGAGCGACATGGGGAACGGCAAGGCCGATGAAAGCGACGGGGCCGCAGAAAGCGGTGACGATGGCTGTGAGAACGCCGGTGATTATGAGCAGGCCGTTCCGGACCATTCTGATATTGACACCGAGATTTTCGGCATAGCGGTCACCGAGCAGCAGGGCATTGAGCGGTTTGACCATCAGAAGTGCGGCTATAAGACCGACGAGGACAATGGCTGAGAAAGCCGGCATCTGTGCCATCGTGACTCCTCCGAAATTGCCAAGCCCCCAGACAAGATAGGACTTGACACCCTCAGCCGTGGCAAAAAAGTTGAGAAGCGATACGGCCGAAGACGAAAGATAGCCTATCATTATGCCGATGATGAGCAACGTAGTGTTATTGCGAACAACGGTGGAAAAGAAGAATATGACGGTCATGACAACCATGGCACCGGCAAAAGCGGCGACAAAAATTGCGGCAAAGCCCGTCAGCGAGAATGTTCCGGCCGTGACGCTGCCGCCGAGAAAGAGTATGACAAGCGCAACGCCAAGCCCCGCTCCACTGCTGATACCGAACACGGAAGGGTCGGCCAGCGGATTGCGGAAAGCCGTCTGGAGCATCAGGCCGCTCACGGCAAGCGCCCCGCCGGACAGCATTGCGGTGATGGCCTGCGGCAGACGTGAGCCGACAACGATAAACCGCCAGCTCTCCCGGACTTCCCCTGTGCCGAAGAGCGCACCGAAAACATCATGAAGAGGTATCCGGACAGCCCCTACGCATAGGTTGACGGCAAAAAGCAATGCTGCCAGCAGAACCGCCATCAGACAGTAGACCGAACCTTTATTCATTCTCTTATAGAATCTTTATTTAGTAAAAGACATCAAAAGTCCCATTCTTTACAGAAACATCATACACCCGCCATCCTCCAGGAAGAGAGATGACGTCACGCCAACATTCTTCCCCTACTCTTTCAATTTCCGGAAATATCTCATTTCACCCGGAACCGGTATCTCCGGATGGGCTATACGGATTAGATCGCCCAGCAGATAGTCCGGACGGAAAGGCGTCTCTTCGAAAAACAGCGACGTCTCGACATTGCATCCGTAGCAACGGCGCTCGCGGAACGGACGCATACGGCCGTAACCGTGATATTCCGAATAAAGCTCTGCATATGTCATCGGCCTCCGGCAGCTATGACGGAACAACCAGATGTCGGCGTCACCACATTCGTTGAGCACAGTCTCGAAAGGCATGGCAAGGCTTCCGCTGTGGGTATCGTCGGAAAAGGCATAGCTGAAACCGGCTTCAGCCAGCATCGTCCCGAACGTGCTCTGACCGCCCGGCATATACCATACCGACCCTGCCATCTTGTCGACAAGGACCGTACGGCACGTTGACGAGATCATCACCTTGTTCCGCAGCGACTGATAGCTGCTGTCGACAACGGCAAACAGAGAATCGGCCGTGGCCTCAGCACCGAACAGCATTCCGAAGAAACGCATCCATTCAGCCCGTCCGAGAGCCGAGGTTTCCATGTAGTCGGGACATTCCACGAGTGGGATGCCCGTCTCCTCCAGCTTTCCGTAGCCGCCGCTGTTCTCGAACGGCGACACCAGAACGGCATCCGGACGTATGTCGATCAGCTTTTCGATGTCAGGATTCAGCGAGCTTCCGACATCGACAATCCGTCCGGCGTGACACTCCTGACGTATGTAAGGCAGCTTGACATACGCCATATCGGCCATGCCGGCAATGGACTTCTGACGACGGAGGTCTATGGCAAGGGAGGCATGGACGGTAGAAAAGGGAACGACACGGCGCAACGGCGTGCGGACAACAGTACCCTCAGGCAGCCCGCCAACCTCGCCGGCACTGCGTGGAACGAGCACGTAGGTGTGGAGCGTGCGCCCCTCATGCCACGGGTCGGCCATGCGCACGACCGTAAATCCGTCATAACGAACCGCCTCGATGAGACGTGCATAGCGGAACACGACGGTGTCACCCTCTCCAAACACAGCCGTCTGTCTTCCGTTCCCGCAGGACAGGAACAGAAGACAGACGGCGAATATATAAACGATTTGTCTCATATCACTTTACGAATACCTTGCGCACCGTTCCGTCGGACATGCGGACGATGTTCACTCCGTGGCGCGGAGCCGTCATCCGCCGGCCATCCAACGAATAGCGTGCGGCAGGCGTAGCCTCAGATGCCATAGCCGGGCGATTGCAGATACCGGCCGTCCCATCCTTTTCTCCGTTGAGATTGTCCATGCAGAAATAGCCTGGCGTGGTCATTCCCCATTCGTTGTTGTGACTGCTCGTCACGGCAAAGGACAGTTCCTTCACCTTTCCGAGCGGGGTGAGGTCAACCCACTGCCAGTAGTCTATATAATAATGCAAAGCCTCATCGGCCGCACGGTAGTCGGCCAGATAAACCTCCACGTCGGATGTAGTGCCGTCGGCATGGTGGCCGGTGACGGTGAGTTTGCACCAGTCGCCCGCATCAAACTTGCCAGTCATGCCGTCACCGTTCAGATAGGCGTTCACATTGGCGGCGGCATTAGCCACATAGAAGCCGCTGAGAACATCACCTTCCGGCTTGTTCATGACCTCTACGGTCTCGCCGTAAGAAAACACTACGGCATAATTGGCTGAATTATCATAGCCGTGACCGACCGAACTGTGATACTGATCGTCGTAACTGTTGAATACAACCGATGTCTGATTGGACACGGCAAAGCCAGACCAGGAGCCCCATGTGGCGTTATATGTATTGTTGAAACGGAACGATCCACTCACGAATGAGTTCCGATAGACCGTAGTGCCATAGTCGCCGGCCTCCTCTGTGCCCTTCATGTCGGAGCCGTCCCAGTAGCTTTCCTCGCCGAGGGCTATCTCCTCGAACGTCGCTGCACGTGTTTCCGAAGCTATGATAGCTGCGATTGAGCTTTCGGGATGGAGGTCTTCGGCGCCTGAGACCTCCGTCGATGTCTCACCGACCCAGCCGCACTTCTGGTTCATACCGTTGTAGACGCGGACGAAATCGACAAAATCGAGGTCTACCGGACGGCGTTCGCCATCCACGGCCCAACTGATGTCAAAGCTGCAACCGGGAATATCAATATTAGCTACGTTGTCTACGTAACCATATCTGAAACTATTCAGAACCCAGTTAGGCCGCTCTTCCGTTCCCGTGTTATGGCAGTTTGAGGGCAGGAGCGTACCGCTGAATGTCAGCGGGCTGTCCATCCACTGCGGGAAATATTCCTGGGCGTGGAACGAGTTGCGGTCAACCGTTCCGTTCTGACCGCGGCTGTCTGTCCACGGAATGTTGCTCATCGGGTCGGGAGTGTACGTTATGGAATAGTCATAGACAACCTTTCCGACGCTGTCCACATCCACACTTCCTGACAGTTCGTACCACTCGTCGTCAGGCAGGCCGTTGCCATTGACATCCTTAGAGACCATAACCACACCCGGCTCTGCCCCACCCTTGGTGGCGTTTCCCTTTATGTAGAAATCCGACTCTCCCGGGATATTTGCAATACTGTGGTCAAAATGGAACGTAACGTATCCGCCGTATGCTCCGAGTGTAATCATGCCGGAATTATTTTCAGCCAATGCGGCTGTGCATTTGGCCACCATTGCGGCGGAATCGTCACCTTCTTCATATTTCGGAAGTACGTTAACAAACTGTCCAGGAGCCGGAACATACTCATCCACGGCAAGAATATACTTGCTGTAGGATTCACTGTCGGTCATCCTCTGGCCAGATACAGCCGCAGACACAGTCAATGCGGCAGACAACAAAAATAAATGTTTTCCCATAAATAAACTTTTCAGAAAAATATCTGTACCCTGATCCTTCACAATCTGTTCCACGAGATTACCAAGAAGGACGTGCAATGGCAGGTCTTCTGACTTTCCGCCCAGACAGAATGTCTTCCCGGCCAAACGGCCAGTGACACGTTATTCTGCCCATGAAAGGCGGTTCACAGCAGCGGGCCTGTCGGGGATTTTCACCCCGTTCCCTTTTAATCACTCAACGGTGAACCATATTTGCGTGTGCAAAGATACTACAAAAAAGTGAAATGCGGAAAGATATAGTGATAGAATTGAGTTACAGTGGTTTCAGTCGTGCTTCCGATTATTCGTGAAGCCATTGCAATCACCGCTGAAACCAACGGCAGGATTTTCCCCGTTCCTCACCACAACACGTGCCTTGCCGGAATCCGTTCCGTCGCCAAGCGTTGCGGCATCACCAAGCACATCACATGGCATGAGAGCCTCCACACGGCAGCCCGGACGGTGTTCCTATCCAATGGTGTGCCCATCGAAACGGTAAGTTCCATGCTGGAGCACAAGAGTATAAAAACGACACGGATATACGCGAAAATTACAAAAGAGAAGCTCAACCAAGACATGGAATTTCTTTATAGGTACGTGGCCCGATTGTGCCTGATTCATTCGGCTCGAATGTCATGGAGTTCCAAGGCCGCAGGCTCCAGTCTTCATCATTTTAAAATTACCCTATTGTTCAAAAAGTCAGGAGCAGTCCTTTATTTTGTTGGAGAGCATCTGCATAGAGGCAGCAAAGATCGTCATAGGCTTCCATCCACTCATCCGGCTCTGCGTCGTACAGCAATCCTTCAGGTTGTTCGGCACTCGCGGCAGCACCTCTGTTCTCCTTCAACGTATTTAGAATTTCCTCCACCTCGTCGCAATCGATAATGCCCAGTCCTTCCATGCCGGGATCAACTACAATATCATCGATCTCGACCTCCCATCCTGTCACAGGGAGCTCTCCTTCCTCAAAAACAGAGAGAGACTTAATCACTTCATTTACCGCATCCCACATTTCACCAAGCCCACGATCATCCTCAACATCATAACATGCGGTGAGAAGAATGTCGAAATAGACCTGAAGCGTCAGCTCGCCAAACTCCTTTTCCCAGTCTTCGTCCAACGCATCGCCGGTGTAAGGGGATTGCAATTCTTCGAGATGATCGAAAATATATCGGTGTGCTACCTCATTATTTTTTATACTGTCTTTCATGACAGGTTCTATATCGGCATGAAATTTCTTTGTGTCAAACACAAACGCCTTATGTTCCATACTCATAATTCTTCCTCCGTTATATTGAGATGTTTCAATGCTTTATTGTATGCTCTGCGTGCATTGCCCCCGCCAGTCTTACCTTTGAGGCTTCTCAATACTTCAAGTGCATAGTCACGCTTCATGCCTTTGGAAATATCGGACATCAGTTCCTTCATGTCGTTTGTCGCTTTGCAGATAAGAATCTGCTGAAATACATCAACAAGTTCTCTGCTTGCCTCATCGCTCATCCGCTTAAGAACGTCTGTTTCCTGTACAGCAACCCATAAGCTGTCGAGCGCACAGTAGATAAATTCAATCCAATCCTCCCGATGCACTTTTTTGACTCGCTTGAGTTTTTTATCGATAAACTCTCTGAGCATGACACTTATCAGGCGTATATCCTCTTCCTTATAATCATAACCGGAGCTATAATAACACAACAGGCAATACTTCACTAAATCCACCCCGTCTTCCGATCGGAAATAACGCAGAATACCTTCCGGTCCTTCCTCAATACGGATAATCATTGCCATAAGCACCGCCTTCTCGCTTGGGAATTCATCAAAAGTAGAGGAATCGATGCTGCGTTCCTTCTCTTTCAATACATCCAATCCTTTGCGACCGTTCAGATTAATTATGCCTTGTGCGGCATCCAAACGCATATAGTTCACTTCATGATATAGTATCGGATACATGTATTCCAAATACTTGTCATCGTGAGTTTTGCCCATTGCCTGTACAATCGCCCGAGGCAATGGCTCGCCTGACTTTACCGCTTCTTCTATGTCGGCATCCGTGACGGTACAAAAGGCGTTATTGTGGTTCAATACTTCATATTCCATAGCACTTATTTTATTATGCGGATTGCGGTGAAATGTGACTCTTTTCTGAAATCGGAGACTTGCAGTTCAACGGATTCGCCTGACGCCAAAGTGGCATCGTCGCCACGATAGTATTCATTATCGATAATAAACTGCACGTTCTTAAGATGTTTCGCTTCGACTACGAATAACCCCTCATTGCGTATATAACGGATACGGAAATCAGGATATGCAGCTACATATTCTTCTATCGACGACATGGCACCGATGCCCTTGGCGGTGATAAACAAGTCGGAAAACACAAATATTTCGCTTGTTTTATCGGTTATGCAGTCTGTTGTCGCATCATACGTTGATGTGACTTTCACCCAACCCTCATTACCAATTTCGTAAATATACCCAAAAATTTCACGTGTTTCACCGGTCGGAAATATTTTTTCTTCCTGAAACTTCGTGACATCAAAGCCTTCCATCTTTTTCGGAATAACGGCATCAATCCTGAACGGACCGGCACAACTGTCAGCGATGAGATATGCCTCGGCAACAGCAACTTCATTTTGTTCGACAACAACTGCTCCGCCTTCCCCGCCTTCGTTTTCCGCAAAGATGGGCGCACTGTCTTCATGTGAGATGGTGGCAGTAGTGGCCGATACGGTTTCCTTATCGTTGGCTGAGCAATTCACTAATGTGGCGATAACAAATAAAAACGACCGAATATTTATATCCATATCAATGACAATATTTGCGATTATTATGTGTCGAGAAGGAAACAATCAGCAAATCGCACCATTTCAATGCAGTTCCACGTTTCGCCAAGGCATTCGTAACTCTCGGTGTCCCGTCGTGAAACACGATGAAATCCCGCCGCTTCATAGCAATGTATGGCAGCGGGGTTATTGTCAAATACGCCCAGCGACACTTTCGTGGCTGCGAGTTGTCCGAATGCATGGCAGACAGCCATCTCTACAAGTGCTTTCCCAAGACCGCGACCTCGTTTTGAATCATCTACAATGACAAATCCCAGCCGTTGCTCTGTCGGATCGTCGCCAGGATTACGCAATGTGATGTATCCTACAACCTCATAGCCATCCGTCATTGTCAGGGAGCGCGAGCGTTGACCATCAATATAACGCTCATGATATGAATTCATATCTTCGGACGTTACGGGATAATGCTCATACCTGTCGGCACACCATTGGCGCATCAGATATTCGTTCTTCAGCCACGATGTAATTACCGCAGCATCCGTCGGCTGATATGGGCGTAATGTCAGACTCATTGTTGATAGTTAGTTACGTTTTATCTCATAGATTGATTTGCCGCCAATGCCGTCATCGCTTTAGCACTTTTACTTGGCAATGATATGAAATTTTCACTTAAAAAAAGCGTCATAATGACAATATCCTTATTATTCTGTCGGCTGTCCGTCCGTCCCATCTGTCCGGCAGACCGCATTTCTTCCAGCGGCCTCCGACCATATCGCCGACGGCCTCGCCGAGCCTTGCGGCATCCTCGCCGACGAGCACATTCGAGCCGACGGTAACCGTCTCGGCATGTTCCGTATAGCTGTTGAGCGTTATGCAGGGCACTCCGTTGAACGTCGCTTCTTCCGCCACGTTTCCCGAGTCTGTGACCACACCGCAGGCATGGGCGGCCAGCCATCCGAATTCAAGATAAGACAGCGGTCCGGACAGATGGAATCCGCCGGCGCCTTCCGGCAGCAGTTCTTCGACAACCCGTCGGGCCTCGCCACGCAACGGGGCCACCACGGGAACATCACCGGCGGCAGCGAGCATAGCCCCAAGCATCCGGCGCAGATTCTCACGGTCGGCCATCAGGGCGCGGCGATTGAGCGTGAAAACGATATACCGGCCATCCGTCAATCCAATTTCATCGACAATGGCCGGACGGCAAAGCCTTTCATGATTGAAACGGAGCGTGTCCATGAGGATATTGCCGACCATATAGACCTGAGAGAGGTCTGCCCCCTCGCGTGAAACGACCGTGCATGCCCCAGAACCGGCCGTGAAAAGCAGGTCGCTGAGTCCATCGATGACAAGTCGGTTGATTTCCTTTGGCATGGTTATGTCAAACGAACGTGTGCCAGCCACAAGATGTGCCAGTCTCACACCGCGCTTCTTCGTAACGATGGCCACGGCCATTGTTGACGCGAGGTCGTCCACGACGATGACTACATCCGTTGCGTGTGCATCGAGATATGCCTCAAACTCACCCATCACGCGTCCCGTCAGCTCGTTGAGACTGATGCAGTCGACACCAAGACATACGTCGGGACGGGCTATCCGTAGGTCGTCAAAAAGCGACTGTTCCAGCGTAGGGTCGTCCGCCCGACCTGTATAGACAAGACTGCAACTCATTTTCGAACCCTCTTCACGAGCCTTGGCGATGGCCCGTACGATGGGGGCCACCTTGATGAAATTGGGGCGTGCACCCGCTACGATACAAATATTGCTTATTGGTTTCATATTATCATCCATGTTCTTTCACCTTTTATCTCCATGTGACATAATAAGCAGCTGTTTTCTGCAAATCACGCCAACTTTGCCCCAAAAGTACGAAAAATCAATGGAACAAACGAATGTTTCCGAATATATAAGCAACAAAAGCTTCCGAAGATAGGGAACTTGAAACCTTACAACACAATCAAAAGTGACAACACATCCTTTCACCAATCTACACGTCCAACAAAAAACGAGGGAGAATATCATAAATCATAGTCACAAAGGAATGGCTTTTGCCTCTAAAAACTATAACTTTGCAAACATAGATTGGTCCAGCTGAATCAACGCCGGAATTTATCTCAGACAATCATATAAACCTATCTTTGTTTTTCATCATGAAACATCTGTTAATCACAGTTACATTGATGCTCTTCTGCATCACCTCCGGGGCCTGTCCGCCGATGACGACCTCCTCCGCATCGGTTAAAAAAGCCACAGACGTAAGTAAATCCTCATCCGACAGCCACAGCCCTTATCTGCTGTGGTTCGACCGACCCGCCGACTATTGGGAAGAGGCCTTGCCAATTGGCAACGGTCGTGTGGCGGCTATGATATTCGGCGGCACGGACAGCTCGCGCTATCAGCTCAACGAAGAGACTGTTTCGGCCGGACAGCCGTATTCAAACTACAATCCGAAGGGACTGAAGGCCCTGCCCGAGATGCGCCGTCTGATTTTCGAGGGACGGAGCGACGAGGCCGAGCGCATCGGCCAGGAGTGTGTCATATCTCCCGTCGGCAGGGAAATGCCTTATCAGACCGTGGGCAGTCTCAACATCACATATTCCGGCCGCAACGGCAGCGTCACCGACTATCGCCGCGAACTGGACATCGACCATGCCATCGCCACAACAAGCTATAAAGTCGGCGGTGTGGAATATCGTGAGGAAGCCTTTGCCTCGCTGACTGACGGTCTGATCCGCATACGCATCACGTCGTCGAAGCCACGTTCCATCAACTGCCGACTGACATACTCGACACCTATGCCGTCGCCCGAGGTCAAGACCATCGGCCGTGACATGCTGCGACTTGAAGGTACGACCGAAGGCAAGCCGAAAGTCGAGGGGCGTGTCCGCTACTGCGCCGACATGAAAGTGGCCCAGCGCGGCGGAAGCGTCGCCCCGGCCGACACGGCGATCACGGTCACAGGAGCATCGGAAGTGACCGTCTATATCGCCATGGCAACCAATTTCACAAGTTATAAGGAACTGACCGCCGACCCTTACAGCCGAAATGCCAAGGCGCTGAAAGCCGCCGCCACACGCTATGACAAGGCCCGCAGCAGTCACATAGCCCGCTACCGGAGCCAATACGGACGCGTGAGCCTCAACCTCGGTGAAAACGCCCAGACGCAGAAGCCCATCGACCGCCGCATACGCGAATATGCCACAGGCACCGACCCTCATCTTGAAGCTCTCTACTTCCAGTTCGGCCGCTATCTGCTGATCTCTTGCTCGCAGCCCGGATGTCAGGCCGCCAATCTTCAGGGTAAGTGGAACGACAAAACGTCACCGGCATGGTCGTGCAACTATACGACCAACATCAACACCGAGATGAACTACTGGCCTGCCGAGGTGACTAATCTCAGCGAACTTCACGAACCGCTGCTGCGGATGGTCAGCGAACTGAGTGAAAGCGGCGCCGAGACCGCATCGCGGATGTATGGCTGCCGTGGATGGGTTTGTCATCACAACAGTGACCTGTGGCGCATCACTGGCGCCCTCGACTACGCCTACTGCGGAATCTGGCCATCGGGCGGTGCATGGCTCTGCCAGCATCTGTGGATGCACTATCTCTACACCGGCAACCGTCAGTTTCTCGAACAGGCCTATCCCGTAATGCGCGGCGCAGCCGAGTTCTTCGTCGACTTCCTCGTTGAGGACCCGCGCACGGGCTATCTCGTTGTAACACCGTCAAACTCGCCCGAAAACCGTCCGCGCTCCGTCAAGAACATGCCGAAAGCGAACCTATATGCCGGTATAACGATGGACAACCAGCTCGTCACCGACCTCTTCTCCAATGTCATAGAAGCAGCCCGCACACTATCACGCGATAGCGCCTTCGCCGACACACTGGCCCATCTGCGCCGCCGTCTGCCGCCGATGCAGGTAGGACGCTACGGTCAGCTACAGGAGTGGTTTGAAGACTGGGACACACCCACCGACCACCACCGCCACATATCCCATCTTTGGGGCCTCTATCCCGGTCAGCAGATTTCGCCCTACCGCACGCCGGTGCTCTTCGAAGCCGCCCGCAATACGCTCATCCAGCGCGGCGACCCGTCTACGGGCTGGTCAATGGGATGGAAAGTGTGCTTCTGGGCGCGCATGCTCGACGGAGATCATGCCTATCGGCTGATAAAGAACCAGCTGACCTACGTCAGTCCTGAGAACCAAAAGGGCCAAGGCGGCGGCACCTATCCCAATCTCTTCGACGCCCATCCGCCGTTCCAGATTGACGGCAACTTCGGTTGCACCACCGGTATTGCCGAGATGCTTATCCAAAGCCATGACGGTGCGCTCCACCTCCTGCCTGCCCTGCCTTCAGCATGGAGCGACGGTGAAGTCGGCGGACTCTGCGCACGTGGCGGATTCGTCGTTGACAATATGGTATGGCATGACGGCCGTCTTGTCTCTGCCGTAATCAGAAGCACCATCGGCGGCCGACTCCGCCTACGCTCATACACTCCGCTCAATCTCCCGGCTAAATCAAAAGGCGACAACCCCAATCCGTTCTATGGCCAGCAACCAACGCTACGCCCCATGATCAGCGAACAGGCACGCATCACCGTCCAGCCGCTGCACGAAGTCTATGAATATGACGTCGAGACAACAGCCGGACAGACAATAACCGTAGATGTCAAATGAAGCTGAAGTATGAACATAATAAGGAAATATCTATCAATGGCTGCCATGCTCATAGCCGGCATGCCTGTCACCGCCAGCGCACAAACGCCATACAGGGACGGTTTTCTCAACCCCACTGACGAAAACCGTCCGCTCATCATCTGGCAATGGATGGACGGACTCGTAACAAAGGAGGGCATAACCAAAGACCTTGAGGCGTTTAAGGCCACAGGGCTGGCCGGAGTTCAGAACTTCCAGATTGGCGGTGAGATGCAGAGCCTTGTCGGCGACCCGACATGCGCCATTGGCAGCGATAAGTGGAAAACGATGATGCGTTGGGCGATGGAGGAGTGCAGGCGGCTGGGGCTGAGTTTCGGCACGCACAACTGTCCGGGATGGTCGTCGAGCGCATACGGAAATGTAACGCCTGAATATTCAATGCAGAAGCTCGTGTTCTCCGAAATACGGCTGAAAGCTGAGGATATTCAAAAAATAAAGAAAGGAAAAACGGTACGACTCCCCCGTCCCAACGTCGATCCGAAATATGACTATTATGAAGACATT
This sequence comes from uncultured Prevotella sp., assembly GCA_947170725.1. Lineage (GTDB taxonomy): Bacteria > Bacteroidota > Bacteroidia > Bacteroidales > Bacteroidaceae > Prevotella. The sequence continues at coordinate 134,883 of CAMVUM010000004.1, read as the reverse complement.
GCCGTGCTGGCCATGCCCGCCGATTCTACCGTCAGCAAGGACGACATCATCGACCTGACTCAATATATGACGGCAGACGGGGCCTTGACCGTTCCACGACAGATAGCGGATGTATTGAAAACTCACACCGCGATGTTGCGCTTCGGCCACACAACCAACGGAAAGACCAACCACGCGCAGGCACCTGTATCGGGTCAGGGACTGGAATGTGACAAGATGCGCCGCGAAGCCGTGAAACACTTTTGGGACGGCTATCCGCAGATGCTCATTGACTTGGCCGGAGATATGGCCGGCAAGACGTTCAACCGCATCGAGATTGACAGCTACGAGGCCGGAGGACAGGACTGGAGCGTCGTTCTGCCGGACGAGTTCCGTTCGCGTAAAGGCTACAGTCTCATTCCTTATCTGCCATCTATCGCCGGGCGCGCCGTAATCGGGAACAAGGAAGATGATTCACGGTTCAAAAAGGATTTCACCGACGTGCTGACGTCGCTCTTCGCCGAAAATTACTACGGCTACATGGCCGAACTGGCCGAACGCACGCCGGGAATGAAGCTGCTCATCGAACCTTACGGCACTGGCGGACAGAAGCCGTTCCGCGTGCTCGACATCTATAAGATTCTGAAAGAGTCGCCGAACGCCATCGTTGCCACCGAATTCTGGGTAAAACCCAACTGGGGATGGAAGGACATGGCCGGCCATGAGAAAGTGATGCGCAACACCCAGCGCGGCATGCTTGTGGCCGAGGCCTTCACATGCTGGCCGCTCCACGCATGGCAGGACGGTCCGCATTCGCTCAAACCGATATGCGACCGGGCTTTCTGCACCGGTGTCAACCGGATGATGCTCCACGCCGGTGCGGCCAATCCATGGCCAAACGTCGAACCTGGAATGTCATTTGGAATATGGGGCACGCATTTTGTGCCCGGGCAGACATGGTGGAAGGCGGGCGGTGCACGCGCGCTGTTCGACTACATGGCGCGCTGCCAGTCGCTGTTGCAACGCGGTGTGCCAGCCAAAGACCAGCTCCGTTTGACGGATCGCTTCAAAACCTACCGCCGCACTGACGGAGCCAACGATATCATCTTCCTTTGCAACCCGACGGAACAGACTGTCGCCGACACTCTCCGCATAGCCGCCTTCGCCGGAGACCGCAGCGTGGAATTGTGGGACCCCTACTCTGTCACGATGGCCGCACAGCTGCAGAAAGACAACATCGTCGTCACAATAGAGCCGAACGGCTCGCGCTTCCTCGTCATCTGCGGACCGCAACCTATGACGCCGACCGCCGATATGTATGCCGCCGGAGCCAATCCGTCAGAAAACGCCCTGCTCACACAGCGCTGCGACGTTCCCGCAGCATCCGTGAATATCAGCAATGGCTGGACCATCTCTTTCCCGACATCGCCCGACGGTCCGACTGCTGTCATGACCGATACGCTCTTCGATTGGACAACATCACCGACGGACGACATCCGCTACTTCTCAGGCACGGCCACCTATACCCGCACCGTGACGCTGAAGAAGAAGCAGCTGAACGGACGGCGCGCCGTGCTCAGCCTTGGAGACGTCAGGAACATGGCGGCGGTGCGCGTCAACGGAAAAACATTCCCCGTTATGTGGAAAGCCCCTTTCCTGCTTGACGTAACGCCAGCTCTGCAGAAGGGCGTCAATACAATAGAAATAGACGTGACCAATCTGTGGCCCAACCGCATGATAGGAGACGAGCATGAGCCGGACGACATCGAATGGTCCGAGCCGTTACAATATACCTACGCACCGGGAGCACCAGTTGCCGGACGCTTCATGAAATCCATACCCGACTGGCTGCGTGACGGGACGCCGCGACCATCGAAAGGCCGCAAGACCGTTGGATGCTTCAAGTTCTTCACAGCCGACTCGCCATTGCTTCCGTCGGGACTGACAGGCCCCGTCGAGCTGATATTCGAATGAACATCACCTATAACTATATAATATCAATGTGTAAGACTATTCGTACCGCGACTGCCGTCACTGCCTTATTGATTGTCTTAACGACAGTCAAGGCACAAGAGTATCAGGTGAAAGTAAACGAGGCGCAGGAACCGATGGAAAACGGCGTGTTTGAACCGACTTGGGAGTCGCTGCGCCAATATGAAACACCGGAATGGTTCCAAAACGCCAAATTCGGCATCTGGGCCCATTGGGGACCGCAGTGCGTGGAAGGCTCAGGCGACTGGATGGCCCGCGAGATGTATATGGAAGGAACAGGCAAGTATAACCACCATCTCAAACACTACGGCCACCCGTCTGAATTCGGCTTCAAGGACGTGCTGCCGCTGTTCAAGGCGGAGAAGTGGGAACCGGAAAAGCTTGTGCAGTTCTACAAGGAGATTGGCGCCGAATACTTCTTCGTGCTTGGCAACCATCACGACAACTTCGACCTCTGGGACAGCCCATATCAGGAATGGAACTCCATGAACATCGGGCCGCGGCGTGACATCCTCGCCGAATGGGCTGCGGCAACGAAAAAGGCCGGACTGCCTTTCGGCATATCGTTCCATGCCGACCACGCCTGGATGTGGTATGAACCGGCGCGCCGTTTCGACCTGAAGGGAGAGAAACGCGGTGTGAAATATGACGGATGGCTGACAAAGGAGGACGGCTACCGCCCAAACGCCGACGGAACGGAGAAATGGTGGAAGGGGCTTGACCCGCAGAAACTCTACGCGCAGAACCACGACATGAGCGACAAGATGTGGGATAACAATGGAATACACAGCCAATGGGGATGGGGCAACGGTGCCGTGATACCGACAGAGGAATATATCACCAACTTCTACAACCGCACACTCGACGCCATCAACCGCTATTCGCCCGACCTTATCTACTTCGACGTCACCGTCCTGCCATTCTACCCGGTGAGCGACGCGGGAATGAAGATTACGGCCCACATGTACAACCGCCATCTGAAGACGAAGACCGCAACAAGAGTCAGGAACGGAGGCAAACCCGACCCGGGAGTTGTGTTCGGCAAGATTCTCACCGACGAACAGAAGGAGGCTCTCGTCTGGGACGTGGAACGCGGAGCGCCTAACAGGATTATGGAACGGCCGTGGCAGTGCTGCAACTGTCTCGGCGACTGGCACTATAACACTTCGACGTACGAACGTAACCGCTATAAATCGGCCGCGACGGTGGTGAAACTGCTTGTCGACATCGTGAGCAAAAACGGCAACATGCTGCTCAACGTGCCGCTCAAGGCCGACGGAACGTTCGACGAGAAGGAAGAGGCCATACTCCGTGAGCTCGGTGCGTGGATGAAAGTAAACAAGGAGAGCATTGTCGGCACTCGGCCATGGCGTGTCTTCGGTGAGGGCCCCATCGCTGACAGCGACATCGCCATCAAGGCTCAGGGATTCAACGACGGCCAATATACCAAAGCCGGAGCCGACGAAATCCGCTTCACCGCCAAGGGCAACATCATCTACGCCACAGCCCTCGCATGGCCCGACAACATGACGGTAAGCATCCGCAACCTTGCCGGCGAGAAAATCAAATCAATAGAACTGCTCGGCTACGGCAAGGTAAAGTTCTCACAAGCCGACGGCAAGCTTACCGTCACCCTGCCGGAAAAGGTCAACACGATTGCTCCGGTGCTGAAAATAAGATAACATAGAGCACATGGTTGTCCCAGAACATGTTGTTCTATTCATTCACATGGCTGTTCGCAAACACCTGCTATAAACCTTGAAACGAGATGTTCGTTCAGAAGAGCACGAACATCTCGTTTCAAGGTTTATAGCAGGTGTTTGCCGCCGGATAAGAAATCTAAGATTATTAATGTTTTGATATATATATATGGCAATGCCTTGTTGTACAAGCTGAAAGAACCAGAACATGCGCTTATACCATAACGAAAGGCCGACTTCACAGCCGGCCTTTCACATAAAAACTAAACAAATACTTTATGAATTATCATCTTTCAGCAAACTAAAGACAGTCGTTAAGCTCTTCCACCCAAGCGCCTATGCGGGCGCCTGTGAGGTCGGGCTCATTGACATCGTCAAGCGGAAGGCCGACGAAACGGCCGTCCACAACAGCCTCACTGTCACTGAAAGAATAGCCGTCAGTGGCCACAGAGCCAACAAAGCGGGCTCCGCTGTCCTTCAGGCCGTCATAGAGTTTTCCGATGGCGCTGACAAACGTGTCACCATAAGACTCGCCGTCACCGCAGCCGAAGAGGGCAATGGTCTTGCCGGAAAGGTCGCATGACTGCATGACACTGAGTCCGTCGTACCAATCGTCCTGCAGATCGCCAGCACCCCAAGTGGATGTGCCGAGCACAAGAGTGTCGTATCCGCCGACCACTCCTGCGTCGAGAGTCTGCACGTCGACAGCCTCAACACCAAGCCGGCCGGCAATATCCTCGGCTATGGCCTGACAAGTGCCGGTGGTCGAACCGTAAATTACAATAGTTTTATTCATCCTTTATCTTATCTTTAATGTTAATCGCCTGATTTACAAATGCAAAGATAACGGTAAAAAACGAACCGCACAATACCTAATAATGGGGTTTTATCCAATCACAAAAACGACCGAATAATATAATTGGATTAGCAGGATGTAGAGAAAGAACAGCGGTGAAACCATGGCTATACCGCAAAATAATGAACGATAGACATCTGTGACAGTACGAAAAAGTCCGGAAACAATACCGTAGACAACTGAAACGAGACATGCCCCGAATGAAAGAACCGGAATAAGCGAGGCGCTGAACGGTGACGGGAATAGCGCGCCGGTTGCACTCAGCAGCACGGCGTTAGGCATGAGAGTCAGCCACGCCAAAACGGCTGAATAGCCAACCGAAAGACAAACAACAAAACCAAGGGCTATGCGCTCGCGATACTGCAACACGGAATGACGACGGAAAATCTTCAATATGCCACTCGTACGGACACACCCCCAGGCCACCGAGAGCAACAGAAGGCAGGCCAAAGGACGTCCGGCAAGCATGTCGGTGAAACGCCCGAGCATCCAGCGCACGCCCTCACTGCCCAACAGGCTGCGCACCCCACTCTCGGGAAGCAGTACGCTGAGCATCCATGAGGCCGGAAGGAAGCACAGCTGTAGAACGGCAAGCGACAAGGCCAGGACGGCAAACGGTTTATTCTTCATCGGGACGGAGATTGTCTATGTCGAGAATATGCAGCTCCAAGGCCCTAACAACGAGCCTCGTGGCGTTGATGCCCATGCCTCCGTTGCCGTCGGGAAAGAGTTTCTGGACGAGTTCATTCTGCCGTTTTTCAAGGCTCTTGACGCCAAACGGCATGCCTCGCAGATTGGTTATCTGCTCCTTTGTGTAGCCGAGGGCGAGATGACGGAGAAAGCGTTCGTCATATTCGTCAATCTCATAGTTGACGAAAGCCTCCTGAGAGGCAACACGACTGCCGACTATCTGACGGAAACGGTCAACTATCTTCTGGAGTATCGGCTGATTGAAGACCATGCGCTTTCCTTCCATCACACTCCTCACGTCACTTCTGGTGAGAAGTTCGCCGCTCTTGAGGATAATCCCGTCGGCACCTGCGTCCAACACGTCGACCCAGAGTTTTTCGTTCAGTGTCTCACCCGTGAAGATAAGAACCCTAACTGACGGATGAGCCTCCTTTGTCTGACGGCATATCTCAACACCGATGGTTGTCGAGCCACCAAGTCCAAGGTCCAGAAGGACAAGGTCGGGCTGCTGTTGCTTCATCAATTTCCAATAGGCAGCTTCCGTGTCCGCAGTGCCTATTATCTCAGCCTCCGGAATGTCACTTCGTATGATACCTTCGGTGCCTTTCAGTTCCAAAGGCACGTCTTCCACTATTATTACTTTAAAGTTTTCCATTTGCATTCATTTTATATTCAGGCCCGGTTCTGCCGCATCCGATACGATGAGCGGAAATCGGCTGCCCGTGGCAATGTTATCTTTATTTCATCGCCGTCAACACGTATGCCGCAGCCATAACGATGGGTAGCGTCAGAATGGTCACGCACAATCTGCCTGCAGAGCAGATACGGTATATTGTTGACGGACGGTATGAACGGATCCAAGCCTGCTTCTGAATCGGTATGCGGCCATGACATGGGTACCGTGAAAAGCAGATAGCGGTCCGACAGCGGCTCAACCCGGATTTCGCCTGACGACCGACCGGAAGCGCGTCTAAGAAGTTCAAAAAGATATTCCAAAAGATTACGGTCGCCTGAAACGCACAAGCCACATTCCTCACCACCCGTAAGCCAGGCAACGGGAACGGCCTCAATGTGAAGACGGACACGATCGGTCTGCTGCATGGCCTGCTCAGTGAGTAAGGAATATATGGCACGATAGTAGGCGGCCAGTTCTTCCATTGACTTCAGGTCGGTATTGGCGGATTCCGCCTGTCTGGCTATCCGACTGGGATAATACATCGTCTCATGCTTCAGCGTAGACAGACAATTATCAAGAATGGAATTGGTTATGTGGAGATTGCTTTCCTCGTATTCCACACGTCGGCATTCGTCAGCTGCAAGTTCTATGCTGACAGACTGGCGACGATGGGCCGATACCGCCTCACGCAGGGCGCCAATGATGCTGTCAACGACAGCCTGAAGCCCTTCAGGATATTGCTCATTGGTGAGCGGTCCGATGCGGTGTAGCTTTTCCAAAGGCGTATCGTCACTGAGAAGGATATCGTTCAACATGCGTATGCGTTCTACACAGAAACGGAAATACAGACGGTGACGGTAGTAGAGAAGATAGTATGCCGGCGGAATGACAACCAGCAAGAGAACAAGGAGAATGACTGCGATGGTCTTGTCGGTCTGCGACTGCTGCATAACCCGGCAGTATTCGGCCAAAGTATTGTCGGCGGAAAGTTCCTTGAAAAGCTGCGTATAAACCTTATTGTTATATGTATAGAGTTGCCAGCGATGTAGGGCCAGCGCCGCCACGGCACTCTCGTTGCGCATGTCGAGGATTATATTGTAGTGGGTCGGCAGACTGTCGCGGAACCAAAGAATCTCCGGAGGAGGTGTTGTCAAGTCCCCAACGTCTGTCATCAGTTGTTTTCCTTCAGGGTGGAGACTGAGATAATGGAGATTGAGATATTTCCGGCAGGAATCGGCGAAAACGAGAGTACGTTCGTATGTTCCTGCTATATTGGAAAAGTAGGCACTGTCAGCGTATGCCTTGGCCTGCGGAAGATTTCCTTTGGCTGGAGCGGCAGAAACGTTTGTGGCTCCAACGGCAACAACAAGAAAGAGCAACGAGCGGACTACGGCCTGCGGAAGACGGAAAAAGAAGCGGCTGCCGACACCCTTGGTGCTCTCGGCAGACAACAGGCAGACTGAGAAAATACGGCTCATCTTGCGGTAACGCTCAATGATTCCGCGACAGTTCATAAGCCCGAAGCCATGACCATCGTATATCTTATGTTCGAAAATACGGGCCATTTCGTCTTCGGTAAGACCGCAACCGGTGTCCTCAACCGCCACTTCCACATAGCCATCTGCTTTACGTGCACTCACGGTAACGCGTCCGCCGGATGGCGTGAACTTGCGGGCGTTGTCGGCAAGGGTGTTTATCATGAAGAGGGTCAGAACACGGTCAGCCTTGACAGTGACATCGGTAGAGCGTACGTCCAGTTCCACACCGTTCATGCGGAAACCTGACTTACCCTTGGCAACGATGTCGAAAAGCGGCTGAAGGGCGAAACTCTCTATGTGGAGATCGATGCGCCCCTGCCTCATCTGAATCCAATGGGTGAGGATGTCGTTCAGTTCGTTTATCTTGCTGGCAAGTTCGGAGATATAGGCATAACGTTCCGAACGCACGGCTTCTGTTTCATTGCGAGACGAAAGCATCGCGACCTCATTGATTATACGGTCTATCAGGGGGACAACGCTGCAGGCCAGCGACACTTTCGCACGGTTCTCCATACTGCGGCGCTCACCCTGACGTATGCGCCCCATACTGAGGGCATACGCCTCGTTGATTTCCTCCACACGGTCTGCCACAGCTTCCGAGCGCCGTCTGTCAGCCTCCTGCCATTCTCTCAGAGGCCGGAGAAGTTCATTCATGGAATCGCCCGTCCGCTGCCGACGGTTGAGATAACGAAAAAGGAAGAGCACGGCCACGAGCACGATGATGGCCACGAGCACAGCCACAATCATGACGTTGAGCTGGGACGAGGCTCTTTCCAACATTCCGGCGCGCGACTCCAGATAACGGTCCTGACGCGTCTGCTCCTGCAGGTCGATGTAGATATTGCGGTTGTAGTCGCTCGACGGCTTGTCGTCAAGTGCTGAAAAGACCACGCTGAGCTGCTCGCGTATGCTGGCGACGAGGTCCGGAGCCTGAACGATGGCCGTGTCGGCAAGGGCTTCTTCAAGGCTCGCCAAGGCACGTGTGTAGTCTCCCGACGCCATGAAACATGAAGCAAGTGTGCGCCGTGCACCTGCCGTCTGATAAACGTCACCATAGTCTTCAAACATGGCAAGAGAACTCTCGGCCATCCATTCTGCTATACTGCCGTCCGCTATGCTGTCCGGAAGCAAAAGCCTTATTGTACGTGAGTTTTCTTCAAGAAACGTTCCTGCGTCTTCAAGCTCAGTTATCCGACCGGCCATTCCGCCGAGACTGTTTGCCGCAAAAAAAACGTAGCCGTGGCGGGAAGCCGTGAAAAAACATTCGAGAAGCGCGCCCCACTCACGCCGGCTTATCTCTGACGGAGTCCCTTCAGTCAGGATGCCTCCGCTTCCGATGTTGTAGAGGTAGTTTAGATATTGTGCCGTGTCGCGCCTGATGTCGCCGTCGGGCTCTATGACAGCCAAAGCCCCGGCCGACTTTTCCTCCAGTCCAACGTAATAATAGTATGCCGAATTGACGATGGCAAACTCCGTCTCTGCATATATCATGCGGCGTTCCATCCGCCCGGACAATCCGTCACGCTCCTCGGCGATGCGGCTTATACGCGATTTGGCACGCTCGCAGTAGTCGTAGAAATCGCGGTTGCGGGACATCCGCTGACAGAGGCGCATCTGAAGGACGTCGCTCACGAGCAGCTCCACCTGATTGTCGGTGGAGGCAGAAGCCTCGTCGAGACGGCGGCGGGCCTCGTCATAGTCCATGCGGGCCATGCTGACAAAGGCGAGGTTGTTGAGAGCCTCGGCACGGCCGCTGCCATAATGGGACGACATGTCGTAGGCACGTAGGGCGCAGGCCTCGGTAGAATCAAGATTGCGGTAGTGATAGGCATACGAAAGAGAATTCAGCTCGTCCACCCGCTGCCTATCCGTCGGTGAACATGCTGAAAAGAACAAAAGGTTCCACAGGCATATCATGATGCCCATGAAACCTTTCGTTGTTATGTTTTTATCCGCGTGCCTTAGCAATGTAGCCCAATGCCTCAACACACTTGTCGGTGATAGCCTGCCAGTTTTCGGCTGCTATGACGTCCTTCGGGAAAAGCTTTGAGCCCATGCCCACGCAGAAGACGCCGGCCTTGATCCATGATGTGAGGTTGGCCTCATCGGGAGAAACACCACCCGTAACCATCAGCTTTGACCATGGCATGGGAGCCATAAGACCCTTCACAAGGTTCGGACCGAGCACGTCGCCGGGGAAAATCTTGCACAAATCGCATCCTGTCTCCTGAGCTGCGCCCACCTCAGAAACGCTTCCGCATCCGGGAGTATAGGCAACGAGACGGCGGTTGCAGATTTTTGAAATCTCGGGGTTGAACAGCGGGCCAACAATGAAGCAGGCACCAAGCTGGAGATAAAGAGCTGCCGTGGCGGGGTCAACGACCGAACCAACACCGAGAGCAAGCTCGGGGCACTCTTTTGCCGCAAACTTAACAACTTCCTCAAACACCTCGTGTGCGAAATCGCCACGATTGGTAAACTCGAAAGCGCGTACACCTCCATCATAGCAGGCCTTCACAACCTTCTTGGCCACCTCTGCGTCCTTGTGATAGAACACAGGAACCATACCTGTCTGACCGATTTTGGCCAGTACGGCTATCTTATCAAATTTTGCCATTTGTCCTTTATCTTATTTTTAATAATGTCTTCATTAGCGCTGTACGCGGCCATTGGCGTTACCTCCTGCCAGAGCCTCAACCTCATCAACGCTGACGAGGTTGTAGTCACCGTTGATGGTGTGCTTCAGTGCTGATGCTGCCACTGCAAACTCAAGAGCCTCGCCCTGTGTCGGCTTTGTGAGCAAACCGTGGATAAGACCGCCTGAGAAAGAGTCGCCACCACCTACACGGTCGATGATAGGATTGATTTCGTAGCGCTTGCTCTGATAGAACTCCTTGCCGTCATAAATCAGGGCTTTCCAGCCGTTGAATGTTGCAGAGAAGCTCTCACGCAGTGTAGAAACGACATACTTGAAGCCGAATTCTTCCTTCATCTGCTTGAAGATACCCTCATATCCGGCAGCGTCGGTCTGACCGCCCTCAACGTCAGCGTCGGGCTTGAAACCGAGGCAGAGCTCTGCGTCTTCCTCGTTGCCGATGCAAACGTCAACATACTTCATCAGCGGGCGCATGATAGAGATGGCCTTCTCCGAAGTCCAGAGCTTCTTGCGGAAGTTGAGGTCAACGGAAACTGTCACACCGTGGCGCTTTGCAGCCTCGCAGGCCAGACGGGTCAGTTCGGCAGCCTTGTCGGAAACGGCAGGAGTGATACCTGACCAGTGGAACCAGTCGGCACCTTCCATGATTGCGTCAAAGTCGAAATCAGAAGCATCGGCCTCTGCGATGGCGCTGTTGGCACGATCATAGATAACCTTCGAAGGACGCATTGAGGCACCTGTCTCTGCATAATAAAGACCTACACGGTCGCCACCACGGGCAACAAACTGAGTATTGACTCCATAACGGCGCAGAGAATTGACTGCGATCTGGCCAATCTCATGAGCAGGCAGCTTGCTTACGAAATAAGCATCGTGTCCATAGTTGGCGCAGCTGATAGCCACATTTGCCTCACCGCCACCGGGAATGATGCGGAAAGAATCTGTCTGAATGAAACGGTCGTTGCCGTTTGGTGAAAGGCGGAGCATTATCTCGCCTAATGTTACCACTTTAGCCATGATAATTTAATATTTTATTATTGTTTATAGATAGATTTATCAGTTTGTGACCACAAAAATACCACTTATTTCTCAAACAGCGAAACAAAAAGGACAAAATCTTCATTTCCAAAAGGAAATTTGGACAAAACGGATGATTATATACGTTCGCGTGCGTTGTTTTATTTTTTACAAAAGTACATCCGCAAACGCCTACGGTTTTTATTGTTTCAGAGGCCTTTTTGCCACTTTTTTGGGGTTTCAAACGTATTTTCAGCGCAAAAAACTTCAAGTCCTGGCATCTTCGGCATCCCGTAAGGGCCTCCCGGCACGTCTGGAGCGGGGATTTTCTCCACTTTCCGATTGCTGTTTTTGCTCAAAAACGACATCATTTTCTTGCCGTAAGGGCCTTATTGCATTGCAACGGAGCCGCAACCATCATGTAACGACAGCCCCGTTGCAATGCAATAAGGCCCTTACGGCAGACCAACGGGGCTCTTACGGCAAGGCCGTCGCGGCCTGACGGCGAGACAACGAAAACACCAAAATCCACAAATATCTGAGAATCAATATATTGAAAATACATGGTATATAAACAGTATAAATATTCGAAAAATAACAGCCGCCATATTTCGAATATTTGAAGCCAAGGAAGATTTATTTTGAAAAGTCACCACTCTCAGAGGCATAAAATTCAGAAAAAGGATTACAAACAGACTTGAAGATTAGGATATCCCCACAGATGAGATCAAAAAAGACCGGATAAGAAATTGAATTGGGAAGAAGCGTTATACTGCTGTTGAAAGATAGGCTTCAGGGAAGCCGCTTCAGACATTTGGGCACAGCTTTTTCTGATAACCGGAGCGTCCCTAAGAATATGCTCTGCGGGACCTGTTTCTGAAGTTTATCAATGGTTGAATAAACGTAGATTGCAGCTAAATTCGTGTAACAACAACAATATTTTGAAAAATATCTGTGCACGGTTTCCCGCAATTCAATAATTATTGGTATTTTTGCAGGAGAAACTATCAAAATAAAGAATGGCGACTGATAAAATCAGAATAAAAGATATAGCAAGACTTTCAGGAGTATCTGTCGGGACGGTGGACAGAGTGCTGCACGACCGCCCCAACGTATCGAAGACAGCAAGGGAAAAAGTGGAAAAGGCGCTGAAGGAGATGGACTATCGCCCGAACATGTACGCCAGCGCACTGGCCTACAACAAGACCTACAATTTCTACTGTATCATCCCGAAACACGAATCGGAGGCCTACTGGGAGGAAATAGAAGAAGGAGCCATGAGCGCATGCGAGCGAAGACGCGATTTCCATGTCAACGTGAAAATGATGTACTATAAGCGGTTCAACAACGACACATTCAAACAGGTCACCGAACAGTGTCTCAAGGAAGAACCCGACGGTGTCATAGTCGTTCCGTCAACCTTGGACGCCACCAGGAAGTTTACTGATGAACTACACGACCGAGACATTCCGTTCATACTGCTGGACTCCTACATGCCGGACCTCAAACCGCTGTCGTTCTATGGTCAGGACTCGTTCTGTAGCGGATATTTTGCCGGACGAATGCTTATGCTCATAGCATCGAAGGAAAAGGAAATCATGCTCATGAAGCAGATGAAAAACAGCTATGTGGCCAGCAAGCAGCAGGAAAACCGTGAGACAGGATTCCGCCACTACATGCGCGACCACTTCCCACATATCACTATCTGCGAAGTCAATCTCCCACTGGACGAAGAGAGAAACAAATACGACAAGATTCTCGAAGCCTTCTTCAAGGAACATCCACATCTCCACCACTGCATAACATTCAACTCGAAAGCCCACATCGTCGGCGGATTCCTTCAACGGAGCAACCGCCGTAACGTTCAGATAATGGGATATGACATGGTGACAAAGAACGCCGAGTGCCTGAAACAAGGCTCTATATCGTTCCTCATCGCACAGCATGCCTACATGCAAGGCTACTCATGCGTGGAGACGCTCTTTGAAGCAATCGTGCTGAAGAAGGAGGTCACGCCTGTCAACTATATGCCGATAGAAATTCTGACAAAGGAGAACATCGACTTCTACCGCCGGACGCAGCTCTGAAAGACGGACGCAAAGGATTTGTCTTTCTCCTGGTCTTTGACCGCTTGCAAGGAAAGGACTCCGGAGCCGGCCCGGCCCGCGACAACTCCTCTAACTCCTTTAGCTCCCCAAAAAGAAGAAACATTCAAAATAAAAACAAAATAGCTACTAATTATGGAACAGACTTTCATTAAGATCAATCCGGCCGACACCGTCGTTGTCTGCCTGCAGCCGAAAAGCAAGGGCGAGACCATCGAAGTGGACGGCAAGACCATCACAATCAATCAGGACACTCCTGCCGGCCACAAAATCCTTATCACCGATACGGAAGAGGGCAGCGACATCATAAAATACGGCTATCCCATCGGCCACGCACGTCAGGACCTAAAGGCCGGCGACTGGGTCAATGAGAACAACCTGAAGACAAATCTGGCCGGAACGCTGGAATATACGTATAATCCCGTCAGCGAGGAACTGGACATCAAGGATGAGAAACGGACCTTCCGCGGATATGTACGCGCCAACGGTGAGGTGGGAGTACGCAACGAATTGTGGATTGTCCCCACGGTGGGATGCGTCAACGGCATAGCCGAAAGACTTGCCGGCGAACTGCAGAAGGAGACCGGATGTGAGGGCATAGACGCCATCTACGCATGGCATCACAACTACGGATGCTCTCAGTTGAGCGGTGACCACGAGAACACACGCAAGGTTCTGCGCGACATCGTGCTCCATCCCAATGCCGGCGGTGTTCTCGTGCTGGGTCTGGGATGCGAGAACAACCAACCGGAACTTTTCGAGCAGATGCTGGGCGACTACGACAAGGATCGCATAAAGTTCCTCGTCACTCAGAAAGTTGACGGCGACGAGGTTGAGGCAGGCATGGAAGTTCTGCGCCAGCTCTATGCCAAGGCACGTGAGGACAAGCGCGAGGACGTTTCCGTCAGCAAGCTGCGCATAGGTTTGAAGTGCGGAGGAAGCGACGGCTTCAGCGGCATCACGGCCAACCCGCTCGTCGGCGAATTCTCCGACTGGCTCGTTGCGCAGGGCGGAACATCAATACTGACGGAGGTGCCGGAGATGTTTGGCGCCGAGACGATACTGATGAACCGCTGCAAGACGGACGAGCTCTTTGGAAAGACAGTGAGCATGATCAACAACTTCAAGGAATATTTCCTCAGCCACGGCGAACCTGTAGGCGAAAATCCGTCACCGGGAAACAAGGCCGGTGGTATCTCCACGCTGGAGGACAAGGCTCTTGGATGCACACAGAAATGCGGCCGGGCTCCGGTCAGCGGTGTGCTGGAATATGGTGACCGCCTGGAGACTACAGGCTTGAACCTGCTCTCCGCTCCTGGAAATGACCTCGTGGCCGCAACAGCTCTCGCCTCGGCCGGATGTCAGATTGTCCTCTTCACGACAGGACGCGGAACGCCGTTCGGCACATTCGTCCCCACGATGAAGATTGCTACCAACCCCACGCTGGCCGCCCGCAAGCCAAACTGGATTGACTTCAGCGCCGGACAGCTCATCGAGGGACGCACGATGAAAGAACTCGTGCCGGAATTCATCGACAAGATTCTGGCCGTGGCAAGTGGCGAACAGGCCCGCAACGAGGCCAACGGCTACCGCGAAATAGCCATCTTCAAGAATGGAGTGACGCTGTAATAGGCTTCCAACCTTAAACTTGTAACTTTATGATTTGCACGCAACGCCGTAAGGCACGTTTGCAGACATAGAGTTACAAGTTTAAGTTTTAAAAGGAATCAGGTCGTTAATCATGCTACGGCAGTATTCGTAAAGTAGAAAGTAGAAAGTTTAAAATTAAGAGTTCAGGCCATAGTTGTTTACACGAAGTTAAAAGTTTAAAGTAAAAATGTCCAAAGGTATCATCGCTCTCAGCCCGCTGCTGGTATTCATCGGCTTATATCTCGTCACCTCGATCATAGCAGGCGACTTCTACAAAGTCCCCATAACCGTGGCGTTCATGATTTCGTCGGTATATGCCATCATCATCAGCGGTGGTATTCCATTGCGCCAACGCATCGACATATTCAACCGCGGAGCAGGAACGGAGAACATGATGCTGATGCTATGGATATTTGTGCTTGCCGGCGCTTTCGCCAACAGCGCAAAAGTGATGGGCTGTATTGACGCCACCGTCAATCTCGCCTTGACACTGCTGCCTGGGAATATGCTTCTGGCCGGGCTCTTTCTGGCCGCATGCTTCATCTCGCTTGCCGTAGGAACAAGCGTCGGGACTATTGTCGCTCTGACACCGATTGCCGCCGGCATCGCCCATTCGACAGGAACGAGCGTGCCGATGATGACGGCAGTGGTGGTGGGAGGCTCGTTCTTCGGAGACAATCTGTCGTTCATCTCCGACACGACGATTGTATCGACATCCACACAAGGATGCAAGCTGAGCGACAAGTTCCGCGTCAATTCCTTTCTCGCCATGCCCGCCGCTGCTTTGATACTGCTCCTCTATGTCGCCATGGGGCACAACATGAACTCTCCGCAGAACCTTCCGGAGGTTGAATATATAAAGGTAATGCCATATATAGTGGTGCTCATTGTGGCCGTGTTGGGCATGAATGTCATGGCGGTGCTTACCATCGGCATTGCCCTGACGGGAATAATCGGCATCCCGAACTGCGCTTTTGACATCTACGGATGGTTTGGAGCCATGGGCGACGGCATCCTCGGAATGGGCGAGCTGATAATAATAACGATGATGGCGGGCGGCATGCTCGAACTGATAAAGGCCAACGGAGGCATCGACTATATCATAACAACCATGACACGCCACGTCAAAGGCAAACGCGGAGCCGAGCTGTCCATCGCCGCTTTGGTAGCTCTGGTGGACATTTGCACGGCAAACAACACCGTCGCCATAATAACCGTGGGCGGCATAGCCAAGCAGATTGCCGACCGGTTTGGCGTGGACAACCGCAAGAGCGCAAGCATCCTGGACACCATGTCGTGCTGTATGCAAGGCATCATTCCCTACGGAGCACAGATACTGATGGCTGCCGGACTTGCCTCTATAAACCCCGTGAGCATAATCCCGTATCTATACTATCCGTTCTGCATCGGCGTAATAGCCATCCTGGCAATCGTATTCCGATACCCGAAGAGATATTCTTAGATTGCAACTGAACAAACCGTATTTCCGATGGATATAGTACAGCGCAACTTTTTCCGCCTTCTGCGTAGCGGAACATTCGGCGGACATGAAAAAGTAGAGCCTATGTCGGCATATAAGTGGGACCGCCTCTATCAGACGGCACTCATGCACGGCGTGTCCGCTCTGACAGCCGATGGCATTGAACGCCACAGGAACGACTTCTTCCTGCAACTGACAATAGCACAGGAAAGAGCATGGAAAAAAATCACAGAAGAATCAGAGAGGACCAACCAAGAAATAAACACCTGTCTGGCCGAACTGTTCGAAATGATGAACAAGGAGCAACTGCGCCCTATCCTACTGAAAGGTCAGGGTCTGGCACAACTGTACGACACCCCTTTCCACCGCGCAGGCGGCGACATAGACATCTTCTTCCCCTATTCCCCCCAAGGCAACAAGGCCGACGCCTGGGCTCGCAGCCACGGCACTGAACAGCCGGCTGAAGAGCGGACGACGATGAGATATCTTTGGAACGGTGTCAGAATTGAGCACCACCACCGCATGCAACGACTCACCAACCCGCGCCTCAACCGTCGTCTGCAGGACATAATCAACAGAGAGATAAACTGCTGCGACTCGTCATACGTGACCATAGACGGCACAAAAGTTGAAGTTTTGCCGCCGACACTGAATCTCCTCTACATCATCATACGTATCGTCAGATATATCCTCAACGAGGGAATAAGCCTCAAACAGGTCATTGACCTTGGCATGTTCCTCCGCAAAAACGGTGATAAAGTCGATTTCGTCAAGCTGCAGTCATGGCTCGACCGGCTGCGAATGCAGTGGATGGCGCGCCTGACGGGCAGCCTGCTGGTTCGCCTTTTCGGCTTCACGGAAGACGAAATACCATTCTTGAACGGCCATTCCGATTCCAGCGTCAACAACGTCATCACCGATGTCCTTCGCCTTTCGTCCATGCATAACGACAACTGGTATTTCACTCAAGGTAAGAACATTTTCGTCCGCACAAGCGACTCGAACGCCATGATATGGCAGATCCGCCATAGCGCGAAATACATGAAATACTATCCGACAGAGACCGTGACCAACTTCTTTTCCACTTTTGCAAACTCGCTGTCGAGGATTGAGGAATAAAAGGGATTTAGAAGGAGATTGAAGGGAGAGAATAGGAAATTGGAGGGAGAAAATATTAGATTGAAGGGAGATAAAGAGAGATAAAAGGAGATTGAAAAGATATGGAAGGAAATTGAATGGAGATAAAGAGAGATTGAAATGAGATAAAAGGATATTGACGAAAAAAATATAAGGACAATAGCTTTGATTCTATATTCCAAAGCTGTTGTCCCTTATTTCCTTAATTATAAGACCTTAATATAGCGAAGACATCATTCCGTTCATGCAGAGACAAAGTCGGGCACAGCCATGTTCCTGTCTCTGCATGAACGGCCGTCTTAATATTCTAAGGCACTATTTTCTTCATGTTCAGATCACTGATTTTATGGTCCGGTGAAACCTTCGCCTCTACGTTATAAGTGCAGAAAGTCTCCTTGGTTTTGTCCTCGCGGTTTATACGGTGGTCAACGGAGAAAGCCACGGTATAGCCGTAACGTCCGTCACCGGCGTCGGTCTTCTCTATTTTCCAGTCGTTGTTCAGGGAGAATGTCATGCCAGTGATGTCGTCAGGAGCATGAAGCTTCTTCATGTATGTCATGACGTCTGTCTTCGTGGCGTTCTCCTTATGGAGGAAACTGCCGAGCACACCGCTGAGCGTCTCGGTGAGAGAAGCCTCCTCGTTGTTGGCAAGAGCCATGAAATAGTTATCAAAAAGACTGCTTATCATCGTCCGGTCATCGTCCGTAATGCGGAGTCCTTCCGATTTATCGAACATGATGCGGGCCTCGTCAAGGTGAAGACCATTGTCAAGATGGCTGTCGATGTAGGCCTGATAAGCCTCGGGGGTGTCGGCCGTCTTGGCAGCGAGCCAATCGAGCGAATCTATCTTCAGACGCGCTTCAGTGACGCGGATGCTGCCGGGATGGAGCTGGATGTAACGTTCCAGAGCCGTCTTTGAGCCGTTGCGTACAGCGTTGTCCCATTCTGTGTCAACCTGACGGAGCTGCTCGAGATGGGTCATGATGGAGTCACGGTGTTCCTGTGGCGCATCGGGATAAATATCGAGGAAATTCTGTAGCACAGCCGGCTCGCCGCTGGCCATGGCGTTCTCGTAGGCGTCAAGCTCGTTCTTGTCCTGTGTTGTCTTATAGAAATAAAGACTGACGAAGACGGCGAGCAAAGCTATGACAAAAGCCACGATAAGTACGACATAAGACTTCCGCATTCCGCCTTTCGCCTGTGTCGTTTCCTGCTCTGCCGTCACCTGCGGCTGCAACATCACCGGATGCGGCCGCGCGTCGACGACTGTCAGCGGGTGATGGCAGTTGGGACACTCATCACTGTCGCTAAACACAATGTCTCCACACTCCGGGCATCTCATGACCTTACCCGCTATATCAATCCCGCAACTGGGACACGTCTTGGCCTGATCGCTGACCTGATGGCCGCACTCCGGACACTTGATTATTGCCATATCATTATAGTTCTTTATTCGTTCGTTTGTTCTTCATTGTCTTTCTCTTCTACGACAATGTCGTGACGGAAGCATATCTCCCTCAGTCCGTGCCGTCCCATGAAGCGACTCTTGTCGACATATCCTACGACACCGTCAATATGTCCTTTACATGTGTACTGCCACATAGTGAAATCACTTCCATCGGCCAACACCGGTTCACGGTCGGTATATTGGGCTATCATGAGCTTGTAGCCGCCAAGCTTTCCGCAAAGATGCTTATTATAGAAATTGGTGTACGTATAGAGAAGCGGTTTCTGTCCGTAAGCCTCTTCCACAAGCTGAAGAAACTTGAACAGCGAATCACAGAATTCCTCTGTGCCATAGCCGCCGGCCGTCTCGATGTCAATCATTGGGAGAAGGTCCTGCTGCTCCGGCAGACATTGGGCCATGAAATTGGCCAACTGAAGCCGTTGGTCGGTTTTGGGGCGATAGAAATGATAGCTGCCTACTTTCAGTCCGTTGCGCTTTGCCATTTCTATGTTCTGCTCGTATCTATGGTCAATCCTGTCACCGCCCTCCGTCGCCTTCAGATAGACATATGCCGTCTTGGCGTTCTCACCGACGGCCTGCCAGAAAACATCACCCTGATAGTGGCTGAGGTCTATGCCATGAATGTGGGTACAAGTGTCCTCACATTGTTCAAAGCTATCCTGCGCCCATGCACATAACGGTAAAAAGACTGAAATAATTATAATCAATTTTCTCATTACTCTGCAATGAATTTAGGCACAAAGGTACAAACTATTAATAAAAAAAGTGTAACTTTGCCCAAAAATAATTATATGATGAGACATTTACTGGTTATGCTGACGACCCTTGCCATGGTGCTTACGGGCTGCAGCAGCGATGATGAAGACGTTTCACCCACGATTGATCCTGTTGTCGACTCCCATCCGGCGCGCACGGTAATGGTCTACATCATGGCTGAGAACAATCTCTCGGGCAACGCCACAAGCGACCTCAACGAGATGATACGTGCCTCCGAGGCCATCCCCTACGGTTCAAACCTCGTGGTCTTCGTTGACAGGGCGAGCAAGACGGAGCTGCCGTATGTCGGCGTCGTCAGCAACGGAGAAATCACGAAAGACACACGCTTCCGTCCTGAGGAGGACTTCTATGCCTCCGACCCGGAGCGGATGAGGGAGACATTGCAGTGGATGATGGACCACTATCCTGCCGAAGACTACGGACTCGTGCTCTGGGGACACGCCAGCGGATGGCTCATTGAGAAAGACTCCATCGCCGCCAGCACTGCCTCAACGGGCAAGCTCCACCGGGCATACGGATGGGACACGGGCACCAACAGCGCCGCAGGAAGGGGAAAATGGATGAACATTCCCACCATGGCCAACGTTCTGGAGGAACTTTCGCACAAGCTGAAGTTCATATTTGCCGACTGCTGCAACTTCCAGACGGCAGAAACAGCCTTCGAACTGCGCCATGCAGCCGACTATATCATAGCCTCACCGGCCGAGACTCCTGCCTGCGGAGCTCCATACGACAAGATTGTTTCCACGCTGTTCAACAGCGATGAGGATTTCTATAAAGGCGTAGCCGACACCTACACCGCCATGAAGGTCAACACCAACGACCGCGTCCCGATGTCCGTCGTGCGCACGTCGGAGATGGAGAACCTCGCCGTGGCGACAAGGGAAGTAGTAAAGCTGATGGCGAAAAACGATCAGACCGTCACCGACGGCGTTGTCTACTACAGGACCCACTCGGAACGGAACATGACAAAAATCCTTTTCGACATTGACGACATCATACGCAAGAACATCGTCAACAGCCATGAGAAGACGTATCTGCAATGGAAGTCGGCGCTCGACAGGGCCGTCATACATAAGGCCGTGAGCACGAAATGGCTGACGGCCTACCCCATCGACTTCTCTTTCAACGCGAAAGAAGAAGACTACGGTTGCATGAGCATGTTCATCCCGTTGGACGTATATGACTTTCAGGGGCTCAGCTACAATCAGGACGCCAGACAGATGGAATGGTACTGGGCCGCCGGAGTCGGTGAGTTCCTTACGCCGGAATCCGGCGAGGGCGTTGAGTAAGCCTTTGCGAATTTGTGGCTCAGCGTTGAAAATCATCCAATAAATAATGGCAGACGCCACAGTGCGGCGTCTCTACAATTCCCATCAAACACACCCCTCTTCCCCACCCCTTTGGAGGAAGAGGAGTGTGTTTGATTGTTAAAAACTCGGAAACATCCTGACAAACACCTTCAAATCCTTGCAATATTCTGAAATAAAAACCATTTGGCCGTAAATTCGCGAGTTTTGCGCGTGCATCTTTTATTCTCTGAATGTCAATACGTTGCGACAATACCGACGCAAGTGTGCAATTTTTTTTGTGTTTTTATTCTGCCGTAAGGGCCTTACGACCTTCCCGCGGGGCCGCTTTCACGTTGCAACGGCGGCCTCGTTGGAACGTGAAAGCGGCCCCGTTGTAGAGCAGGGAGGCTCTCCCGGCTCTACAACGGGCAGGATTTTGGATGACAACGGCAACTGAATGTCAATATTTCCGCGCTGCGCCATTCTATTTTGAGAATTTTCAAGTGTTAAATTCCGTGATATTTTCGCGACATAAAAAGCATCATTAGCGGATGAAGGGATTTGTAAAGACACCACATCGTGACGTATCCGACACGACATAACAAACAAAACCCTCAGACATATAAGCATGGAGACAGCAATCACGGCTTCCCGAAATAGCGGCACAAAACCATGAAACTTTAGGGATGTGCTTTCGGCACGTTGGCATAATCAATTGATATTCAACAAACATCGCGAAGCGATATCCCCGCATTTTTAGCAAAAAAAACTCCGAGCAACCGTGATCACGCCCCACAATTATCCCCCGCAACGGCATGTTCAAAAAAAAATCCACTATATAAATAAGGTATTAGAAATTAATTTGCTACCTTTGCAGTTTCAAAAACAAAATAACATTATCAATAATTATGGTTGAGAAGAACTGCACAGAAAATGAAGAGAAAAAGAGTTTGAGCTTCGTTGAGCAGATGGTGGAAGCCGATCTTGCCGAAGGAAAGAACGGAAGCAGGATTCAGACACGATTTCCGCCGGAACCGAACGGCTACCTGCACATAGGACATGCCAAGGCTATCTGCATGGACTTCGGCGTGGCCGAGAACTACGGCGGCGTATGCAATCTCCGCTTCGACGACACAAACCCCTCAAAGGAAGACACCGAATATGTTGACTCCATACTGAACGACATCCAATGGCTCGGATTCAAGTGGGGCGATGTTTATTACGCTTCCGACTATTTCCAGCAGTTGTGGGACTTTGCCGTATGGATGATAAAGAAAGGTCTGGCCTACGTTGACGAGCAGACATCCGAGCAGATTGCCGCTCAGAAAGGCACACCGACCACGCCGGGAACAGCCAGCCCCTACCGAGACAGACCCGTTGAGGAAAACATGGCGCTCTTCGAGCGGATGAACACGGCCGAGGCCGTGGAAGGCTCAATGGTCCTACGCGCCAAGCTTGACATGGCCAACCCGAACATGCACTTCCGTGATCCGGTGATCTATCGCATCATACAAACACCGCACCACCGCACGGGAACAAAATGGCACGCATACCCCATGTATGACTTCGCACATGGTCAGAGCGACTATTTCGAGGGCGTCACCCACTCCATCTGCACGCTGGAGTTTGTGCCCCACCGTCCGCTCTACGACAAGTTCGTTGACCTTCTGAAGGAATATGAGGCAGAGACGGGCAAGACGGCCGACTATCGCCCGCGACAGATTGAGTTCAACCGTCTCAACCTGACATACACGGTGATGAGCAAACGTAAGCTCCACACACTCGTAGACGAACATCTTGTCAACGGATGGGACGACCCACGCATGCCCACCATCTGCGGTATGCGCCGCCGCGGCTACTCGGCGAAGAGCATACGCAACTTCATCCGCTCCATTGGATATACTAAGTTTGACGCGCTCAACGACTACGCGCTTCTTGAAGCAGCCGTGCGCGACGACCTCAACGCACGTTCCTGCCGCGTGTCGGCCGTGCTCAATCCCGTGAAGCTGATCATCACAAACTATCCCGAGGGACAGACCGAGGAGATGGAGGCCATCAACAACCCGGAAAACGAGGCCGACGGCACACACACCATCACGTTCAGCCGAGAACTGTGGATAGAGCGCGACGACTTCATGGAAGACGCTCCGAAGAAGTTCTTCCGCATGTCGCCCGGAAAGGAAGTGCGCCTGAAGAACGCATATATAGTAATGTGCACGGGATGCAAAAAGAACGACAATGGCGAAATCGAGGAAATCTATGCCGAATATGACCCGCTGAGCAAAAGCGGTCTGGAAGGTGCCAACCGCAAGGTCAAAGGCACGCTCCACTGGCTGAGCGCCGACCACTGTCTGCCGGCAGAGGTCCGGCTGTACGACCGTCTGTTCAGCGTTGAGAATCCGTCGGCTGACGAAAGGGATTTCCGCGAGCTGCTCAACCCCGATTCGCTCACGGTGCTGACAAACTGCTTCGTGGAGAAATATCTGACAGAGAAGAAGCCGGGAGACTACCTCCAGTTCCAGCGCATCGGATACTTCACAATAGACGCGGATTCCACACCTGAGAAGTTGGTGTTCAACCGTACAGTAGGGTTGAAAGACACTTGGGCCAAGATAAACAAATGATGCAAACCGGTGACAAGTATTTCGACAGCAAACCTTTTCAGGACACACTGTCATCATACGAAAAGTCTGTAAGGGAGGGACAACCCATATTTCTGGACGTTGACGAACTGTCAGACATTGCAGACTACTATAACTTTATAGGCAAGAGGGAAAAAGCACGTGCGGTCATTGACTTCGCACTGAATATGAATCCCGGGGCTACGGCGCCTCTCGTGTTTAAGGCACGAGAGGCACTGGCCGAAAATGATTTCAGAACTGCCAAAGAACTGGCCGAGGAAATCAGCGACAAGGAAGACCCGGACTACAAATACCTCACGGCAGAAATACTCATCGCCCAAAGTAAAATTGAAATAGCCGATGAATATCTGAAGGAATACTTCAAGAGCATCGAACCGGATGAATATGAAGACTTCGTGCTGGACGTCGCCAATATCTATGTGGACTATGGTGTGAACGAAAAGGCACACGAATGGATGATGAGCATCAGGAACTGCAAGCGTGACGAATACAAAGAGCTGATGGCAAGAGTATTGTTCGGCATGGGAGAGTTCAGCAGAAGTGCAAAGATATTTGACGAACTGATAGATAAAGATCCGTTTTCCAAAAGATACTGGAATGCACTTGCAAGTGCACAGTTCATGAACGAGGACTTCGATAAGGCAGTGACAAGCAGCGAATATGCCATCGCCATCGACCCCGAGGACCCGGACGGCCTTCTGGCCAAAGCAAACAGCCTATATCGGCTGAATGAATATGAAGAGGCGCTGAAGTATTATGAAAGATACCATGAACAGATGCCTGACGATGAATTCGGATTGCTCAACTGCGGAACCTGTCTCGTCAATCTGTCACGGTATGACGAAGCGATAGACATATTGGAAAAAGCGCTTGACACGGCACCGGCAGACTCTCAGTATATCGTCCAGATATATCAGGAAATGGCCTTCGCCTACAGCTCCATGAAACAGCTGGCGAAAGCGATGGAATGTATGGACATGACGGAAGCATACGATTGTGACCATACGGACATGGAAGTGTTGCGCGGACATATACTGCTGGAAAACGGAATGTACGAAGAGGCAGAGAAAAGATTTCAAAAAGCCATCATCCGCTCCGACAGCGCTCCGAATATACTTCTACGCATAATGGTCTCGCTGTATGACAATAAATATCTTGAAACATCATACAAGATGTTCAAACGATTCTTCGAAATAACGGACGAAGATTTTGACGAAGGATATTCATACATGGCCCTGTGCTGCTGGGACATGAAACGGACGGACGAATTTCTCCACTATCTGAAGATTGCCGTGAAACGCAATCCAAAGGAAGCCAAGACGGTTTTAAACCATATTTTTCCGAAAAATATGGATGCGAAGGACTATTATGACTATATGTATAATAAACTTAACGAAAAAGAACAATGAACATACTATACAGTCTTCTGGATAATCTCAACTACGGCACAATCCTCTTTCTGATGCTAATCGAAAGCACATTCATTCCTTTCCCATCGGAAGTGGTGGTGCCGCCGGCGGCCTATAACGCCGCTGCCGGAGAGCTGAACGTGTTTCTCGTTGTACTGTTCGCCACCATCGGAGCCGACCTCGGCGCTGCCATAAACTATGGTCTTGCCTATTTCCTCGGCCGTCCGTTCATCTACAGGTTCGCCAACAGCAAATGGGGAAAACTCTGCCTGATCAATCAGGAGAAAATCGAAAAGAGCGAGAAGTTCTTCACCGACCACGGAGTGACGGCCACACTCGTGGGCCGCGTCCTCCCCGCCATACGGCAGCTCATCTCCATTCCGGCCGGACTGGCGAAAATGAACTTCGCAAAGTTCATTCTTTATACGACAATCGGAGCGGGCGTGTGGAACAGCATCCTGGCCGCCATGGGATGGTATCTTCATTCTTTCGTACCGAAAGACCAACTCGAAGATAAAATCAATGAATATTCGGAATACATCAAGGCCGTAATCATCGCAGCCGTACTGCTGGCCATCGCCTATTTCATCATACGGGCGATCATAAAAAAGAACCGCAAGACAACAACCGGCAAATAAACGACGCATAGCGGCAGACCGGAACAAAGAAAACGGCTCTATATAACATTACCATTACTCAATAAAGGCATAAATCAGACAATTATGGCAGGAAGAAACAACCACCTTGTTATCATGGCCGGCGGCGTGGGAAGCCGTTTCTGGCCGATGAGCACATCAGAACGTCCAAAACAGTTCATCGACGTGCTCGGAGTAGGAAAATCACTGTTACAGCTGACCGCAAAAAGATTCAGCGGGATATGCGAACCGGAAAATATCTGGGTCGTCACAAACCGTAACTATGTGGATATCGTGAAAGAACAACTTCCGGAAATTCCTGCCGGAAATATTCTGTGCGAACCTTGCCGCAGGAATACGGCTCCATGTATTGCATACGTCAGTTGGAAAATCAAGTCAAAAGACCCAAAGGCCAACATCGTGGTATCGCCGAGCGACCACATCGTCACTGACGTGGCCGAATTCAACCGCGTGGTGACGGAGTGTCTACGATTCACGGGCGAAACGGACTCCATTGTCACACTCGGCATCAAACCGTCACGCCCTGAGACCGGCTACGGCTACATCCAGGCAGACCTGTCCACCAGCTCGCTGCGCAACAAAGAAATATTCCGCGTCGATTCGTTCCGCGAAAAGCCAGACCTTAAAACGGCACAACAGTACATCCAGAAGAACTTCTACTTCTGGAACGCAGGCATATTCATCTGGAATGTCAGCACTATCGTCAATGCGTTCAGAGTCTATCAGCCCACCATGGCGAAAATATTCGAGTCGCTCATGCCTGTCTATGGAACAGACAAGGAGCAGGAGGAGATTGATCGCCTGTTCCCCGAGTGCGAAAACATCTCCGTCGACTATGCCATCATGGAGAAGGCCGAAGAGATTTTCGTATGCCCGTCGGATTTCGGCTGGAGCGATCTCGGCACATGGGGGTCACTGCTCACGCAGACCAAAAGAGATCTCTACGGAAACAGTTGTATCGGAAACGACATCAATCTCTTTGAGACGCACAACTGCATGATACATACAACACAGGAAAAGAAAGTCGTCGTACAGGGACTTGACGGCTATATCGTGGCAGAGAACAACGACACACTTCTTATCTGTAAACTGTCTGAAGAACAGCGAATAAAACAGTTCTCTGGCCAGGACAAATAATAATACAAAAACAATCACACTACATTTATTATCAATAATACAATATGGAAAGAAAAGTTGCATTAATTACAGGTGTTACAGGCCAGGACGGTTCTTATCTGGCCGAATTTCTTATCGAGAAAGGTTACGACGTTCACGGCATCATCCGCCGCAGTTCAGTTGACTACCGCGAGCGCATAGCACATCTTGAAGGACATCCTATGTTCCACCTCCACTATGCTGACATGGGAGACTCTATGTCACTCGTGAAGGTTGTCAGCAAGGTTCAGCCTACTGAAATCTATAACCTCGCTGCTCAGAGCCATGTTCAGGTTTCGTTCGATTCACCGGAATTTACTGCTGATGTCGACGCCACCGGCGTTCTCCGCGTGCTCGAAGCCGTGAGAGCAAACCATCTGGAACAGTCATGCCGCATCTATCAGGCATCCACATCCGAACTCTACGGAAAGGTGGAGGAAGTTCCGCAGAACGAGAAAACTCCGTTCCATCCATATTCACCGTATGCCGTTGCCAAACTATACGGCTTCTGGATTATCAAAGAATACCGCGAGGCATACAACATGTTCTGCTGCTCCGGTATCCTGTTTAACCACGAGTCAGAGCGCCGAGGCGAGACTTTCGTAACCCGAAAGATTACACTTGCTGCCGCCCGCATCGCACAGGGCAAGCAGGACAAACTATATCTCGGAAACCTTTCCTCGCTCCGCGACTGGGGATATGCCAAGGATTATGTTGAGTGCATGTGGCTCATCCTGCAGCACGACACTCCCGAGGATTTCGTTATCGCAACAGGTGTACAGCATTCCGTTCGCGAATTCTGCGAATATGCGTTCCGTGCCGCCGGCATTGAACTTGAATTCAAGGGCGAAGGCATGGACGAGAAGGGATATGACAAGAAGACCGGCAAGTGCATCATTGAGGTGTCTCCCGACTTCTACCGTCCCACGGACGTTGTCAACCTCTGGGGCGACCCGAGTAAGGCAAAGAGAGAGCTGGGTTGGGATCCGCAGAAGACCACATTCGAGGAGCTGGTCAGCATAATGGTAAAGCACGACATGCAGAAAGTCGCAGCAGACCACGTGGCAAGCGTCATGCGCACCAACCTCGCTGAATATCTGGAGAAAGGAGTAGTGAAGTAATTTCTTTTTAAGGAATTAAAGGAGTTAAAGGATTTAGAGGAGTTATTGCTCCCTACCGTCGCTCGGAAGTTCTTGCCTTGCAAGCGACCACAGGGAGCAATATCTCCCTTTTAATCCTATGACTCCTTTTATTTATAAAACTTATGTTAGACAAGAACAGCAAAATCTACATCGCCGGCCACAACGGGCTCGTCGGTTCGGCTATATGGAACAATCTCAAGCAGCGCGGTTATAACAATCTCATCGGACGCAGCCACAGCGAACTGGACCTCACGGACCAGGTGGCCGTCAGGAAGTTCTTTGACGAAGAGCGTCCCGACGCCGTTGTCCTCGCCGCAGCCTTTGTCGGCGGCATCATGGCCAATTTCCTCTACCGTGCCGACTTCATCATGCAGAACATGATGATGCAGTGTAACGTCATCGGAAACGCCTATTCCCACGGCGTCAAGAAGCTGCTCTTCCTTGGGTCAACATGTATCTATCCCAAGGATGCGCCGCAACCGATGAAGGAGGATGTCCTGCTCACCTCGCCGCTGGAATACAGCAACGAGGAGTATGCAATTGCGAAGATTGCCGGCTTGAAGATGTGCGAAAGCTACAATCTGCAGTACGGAACGAACTATATTGCCGTCATGCCCACCAATCTCTACGGCCCGAACGACAACTTCCATCTGGAGAACAGTCATGTCATGCCGGCCATGATGCGCAAGGTATATCTGGCCAAACTGATACACGACGGCAACTGGGACGCAATACGCACAGACATGAACAAGCGCCCCGTGGAGGGAGTGACAGGCACCAACAGCAACGACGAAATTCTCACCGTGCTTGCTAAATACGGAATCAGCGACAACCGTGTCACACTCTGGGGCACCGGAACGCCTCTGCGTGAGTTCCTCTGGAGCGAGGACATGGCCGACGCCAGCGTTCATGTGCTGCTCAACGTCGACTTCAAGGACATCATCGGAATTGAAAAATACTCGTCCGTGTTCTACGGAAAGACGACCACCGGATCCGTTGACCGAAACAACAGCGAAGGACGCGGCGGTGCCATTCCGTCACTCGGCGAAATCCGCAACTGCCACATCAACGTCGGCACAGGCAAGGAACTCACCATCCGCGAACTCTCCGAACTGGTGGTCAAGACCGTAGGTTTTGAGGGAACGGTGGAATTCGACACCTCCAAGCCCGACGGAACACCGCGTAAGCTCATCGACGTGGAGAAGCTCCATTCGCTCGGATGGACCCACAAAGTCGAAATTGAGGACGGCGTTCAGAAACTCTTCGACTGGTATCGGGAAAGCCTCCTGTAAATCCCGCCGCAACGGCAATTATCTGCGGTAAGAACAACACAAATAAAACATCATAGAAATAAGGGTATGTCATAAAGGTTGGATTTCAACCTTGACATACCCTTATTTTGTATATCACACCCCATCACTCCTCTCCTAAAATTCTCCCCTTCCATTCCGTCTGTCAGAAGGAACTTTCAAATGCCAACGGCATTCCATAGACTTTAGTATCCGAATCCGAAGTTTCAAATAGTTGTCTAAATCAGTCCCATAGCCTCAAGCACCAACGGCGTCAGCAAAGCCGTAAAGATACCATTGAGCGTCAGTCCGAGACTCGAATAAGCTCCATAGTGATAACCAACTTCCATCGCCTTGCTCGTACCGACGGCATGCGATGCCGTGCCCATGGAGAAACCTTGTGCTATCGGATTAGTCACATGTCCGAACTGGAGGATACGAAATCCCATCATCGCACCGAAAATTCCGACGCATACCACCACCGCGGCCGTAAGCGAGGGAATTCCTCCAACGGCCTTCGTCACCTCCATGGCAATCGGTGTTGTCACCGATTTTGAAGCCAGCGAAACCGCCACTTCACGGCTTGCCCCAAGCCACAAAGCCGTGGACACGACAGAGACTATACCGACGATACATCCCACTAACGAAGAAACCACAAGCGGGATTATCTGCTTGCGGATGGCCGAGAGCTGACGATATAGCGGGACTCCGAGAGCCACGACGGCCGGACGGAGCCAGAACTCGATGAGATGGCCGGCATCGTTATACGTCTCGTATGATACGCCCGTGAGCTTCAGATAACCAATCAGAAACACTATCGTTATCAGTATCGGGTTGAGGAACAGCCACCCCGTACGCTTCTGCGCTGCCTTTGAAACGAAGAACAACCCGAAGGTCAGCGCTATGAGAAAGAATTCATTTTCTAAAAAAGCCATGATGTCTGCGCAGATATTGATGAACGAGGCCGGTGACGACCAGCACAATTATCGTGCTCACCGTCGTTGCCAGAACAATCGGAAGCAGCTCGGCCTTTATCAGGTCGAAATAAAGCATCAGCGCCACTCCCGGTGGAACGAAGAAGAAACCGAGATTAGCCACGAGAAAGTCGCTCAGACCTTCAATCCATTCCGTCTTCACCCAACCGAGCTGGAGAAACAGCGTGAGCAGCAACATTCCAATGATGCTCGACGGCAGCGTGATTCCTGTCAGCCAGACTATCAGCTCGCCCAAAGCAAGACATCCGAAAAGGATGGTGCACTGTCTTATCATATCGTATCTGAAATAGTTTTGTCGGATGCAAAGTTATAAATTCTGCCCGCCATCAAGCAATAAACGAACAAAGAATGTTCTGCCGCGCACAATAAAATGCGCTACATCAATGGCCGTCACCCGCACAGCATATTCCGAAAGAAGCCTTTCCGCAGACTCATGTAATCTGCAGAAAGGCTTCCAGTCATGTCATTGACGTGAATTTCTCCCCGGCGGGGCGACTCACATCCAAACGTTAAGGTCGGGCAATCTGATTATTTCGCATAAAGAGCCACGATGGTCTCATACTTCTCCTGCTTGCCGCTGGTAGCCTTGGGCTCCTCAACCTTCTTGCCGTACTCGTAGATCTGTTCGAGAGACAGCTTGCCGTCCTCAAAGTCCTTGCCGATACCGCTGTCGAAGCTGGCGTAGCGCTCCTGAAGCATTGCGGGCAGCTCGCTCTCCTCAAGGATGGCAGCTGCGTTGAGCAGGGCACGTGCCATGGCGTCCATACCGCTGATGTGGGCGATGAATATATCCTCAGGATCAGTAGAGTTGCGACGCAGCTTGGCGTCGAAGTTCGAACCGCCGTTGCCCAGACCGCCGTTGCGGATAACCTGCATCATGGCCTGTGTCAGTTCGTAGTTGTCGATGGGGAACTGGTCTGTGTCCCAGCCGTTCTGGGCGTCTCCGCGGTTTGCGTCGATAGAACCGAGCATGCCGTTGTCAACAGCTACGGCCAGCTCATGCTCGAAGGTGTGACCGGCCAGAGTGGCGTGGTTGACCTCGATGTTCACCTTGAAGTCCTTGTCCAGACCGTTGGCACGAAGGAAGCCGATGACGGTCTCGGTGTCAACGTCATACTGATGCTTCGTGGGCTCCATGGGCTTCGGCTCAATGAGGAACGTGCCGGTGAATCCCTTTGAACGGGCGTAGTCGCGGGCGGCTGTCAGCATCTTTGCCAAGTGGTTCTTCTCACGCTGCATCTGAGTGTTGAGCAGGCTCATGTAGCCCTCGCGGCCACCCCAGAACACGTAGTTCTGGCCACCGAGTTTGATCGTTGCGTCGATAGCGTTCTTGATCTGAACACCGGCACGGGCAACGACGTCGAAGTCGGGGTTCGTGGCAGCACCGTTCATGTAGCGCTTGTTGCCGAAAACATTGGCCGTACCCCAAAGCAGCTTGATGCCGGTCTCGGCCATCTTCTCCTGAGCATAGTCAGTGATAGCCTTCATGCGGGCCTCATACTCCTCGATGGTTGCGCCCTCTTCAACAAGGTCAACATCGTGGAAGCAGAAGAACTCAATGCCGAGTTTCTGCATGATTTCAAATCCGGCGTCCATCTTGTCCTTTGCGCGCTGTACGGCATCGTCAGCCTTGTCCCACTCATAGCTGCGGGTCTGGCCGCCGAACTGGTCGCCTGATGCTCCGCACAGTGTGTGCCACCATGCCATAGAGAAGCGCAGCCAGTCTTTCATTTTCTTGCCCATCACCACACGCTCGGGGTCGTAGTAGTGGAAAGCCATCACGTTCTTGCTTTCAGTTCCCTCGAAGGGAATTTTTCCTATTTGCGGAAAATACTCTTTTGCCATAATATTTTTTCTTTATATTAAAAAGGTTTATATGCTTATTTCTTTCTTCAGGGCTTCCTTCCAGCGGGCGTACGCCTGAAGATATTCGGAACGGAGAGCCTCGTCCGGCTCAATCACCTGAAGCTTGTCAAGCGTGGCGAAAGCCTCATTGTTGTCCTTGTAGATTCCGACTCCTATGCCCGCACCCTTTGCCGCACCTACACTGCCGTCTGTGTCATAGAGCTCTATTGTCGCACCGCTCACTCCGGCGAGCGTGTCGCGGAACAGCGGACTGAGGAACATATTGGCGCGACCGGCGTGAATCTTCCTGATATCCATTCCCATCTGCTGCATGACCTCCATGCCGTAGCAGAAACTGAAGACGATGCCTTCCTGAGCGGCACGTATGATGTGGGCCTTGCCGTGCTTATTGAAGTTGATGCCACTCACAGTGCATCCCGTCTCGCGGTTCTCCAGCACACGCTCTGCACCATTGCCGAACGGTATCACCGTCACTCCCTCGCTGCCGATGGGCACCGTTGCCGTCAGGTCGTTCATGTCGGCATAGCTGATGCCCTCCGGGGCGACCGTACGGCGCACCCATGCGTTGAGGATTCCCGTTCCGTTGATACAGAGCAGCACGCCGAGACGGGTCTGCTCCGCAGTATGGTTGACATGCGCAAAGGTGTTGACACGGCTCTTCGGGTCGTAGTTGACGTCGCCCAGCACACCGTAGACCACACCAGAGGTTCCGGCCGTCGAGGCAATCTCTCCGGGATTGAAGACATTGAGGCTGAGCGCATTGTTCGGCTGGTCTCCGGCACGATAGGTTATCGGCGTTCCCTCTTTCAGACCTGTCTCGGCGGCAGCTTCGGCCGAAACGCGGCTCTGGATGCTGAACGTGGGAACGATATCGGAAATGAGCGAGCTGTCGAAACCGTAGTAGTTCATCAGGAAGTCGGCAACACCGCCGTTCTTGAAGTCCCAGAACATGCCTTCGCTCAAACCGCTGACCGTGGTGTTGGCCTCGCCGCTCAGGCGTAGCGCCAAATAGTCGCCGGGCAACATTATCTTATGGATTTTCTCATATACGTCAGGCTCGTTCTCCTTCACCCATGCCAGCTTGGCGGCAGTGAAATTTCCTGGCGAATTGAGCAGATGGCCCAGACACTTGTCCTTTCCGAGTTCGCTGAAAGCGCGCTCCCCGTAGGGCACGGCACGCGAGTCACACCAAATGATGGACGGGCGCAGGGCTTTCATGTTCTTGTCCACGCAGACAAGACCGTGCATCTGATAGGATATACCGATTGCGGCAATCTCCTCTCCTTTTGCATCAGCGTCGGCCATGATTTTCTTCAGGCTCAGCTTGGCGTTGTCCCACCACATCTGCGGGTCCTGTTCTGCCCAGCCGGCCTTGACTGCCGTGATGGGAGCCTCATGTTCGGGATAGAAAGCCGTAGCCACACACTTTCCCGTATCTGCATTGACAAGTGACGCCTTGACAGAACTGCTTCCGACGTCAAATCCTAATAGATATCTATTTGCCATGTTCTTATATTTTCGTTATATTTCTAATTCGGTTATGCCAATAAGGTTTTCCATTCTATATATAAAGAATACGTTTATGACCATCTTTTCCCCTTATTTTTTATGAAAAAAGAGATTCATTCGAAGTTTGAAGCGATAGAGTCCAGTGCTCTTTCGCTGGTAGGGACAGTGGCTTGTCTTTGTCCGCAAACGAACAATACAGACGCATGCACTCTCGCTGGCGGGAACATAGTCTTGACTTTGTCCCTACCAGCGAATGGGCATGCGGCATATATTCCGCGGTCTATTGTTTTGCGAGATAGCCTAATGACGCAACATCACGGCTGTCCGGAAGACAATCCGAAAAGTCAAGACCGCGTCATGAACCGCATTGAATATAACTTCAAATGCCGGATGCCACAAACGAGATTAAGCCCCTATCGGTTGCCCCACCAAAAAAGTTCCAACCAGCTTTTTAACATTTATATTTATTATGACAAATGCCTCTCTGAATTTTCATTATTCTAAAATTATTTCCCCGCGGCCGCAAATTCTTAAAAATAGCGCGTGCATATTTAATCGTCTGAGCCGATGTGCGTTATGGCGTTTTTCACGAAAGTGTGCAATAATTCCGGCCGTTTTTTCTTGCCGTAAGGGCCTCCCGAGGTTGCAGCGGAGCCCTTACGGCTTTGCAACGGCAGCCCCGTTGTGATGCGAAAGCGGCCCCGCTGCAACCTCGGGAGGCCCTTACGGGTTGTCAAAAAACGGAAAACCGGAAGAACACAACGCCGGAATGTCAATATTTCGGCTTTCCCGCGTTCTATTTTGCGTGTTATCGAAAGTTAATTTTAACAATCTTTTTCTGACATATTCATAAAAAAGCAAGCCACTAAGATATAAGCCTGTTCTCTTTCTATACATTATATATATAAAAATTCCACAGACATATTGACCGATAACATAAATGCACACCACCTACCCATTAAGTAATAAAACTGAGATTCCTGCTTTCCGCCATATCCGACCGGGAGACACAACTCGATAGAATCACGCCTCCTTCTGCTGATATAGTTCCATACCGGTGGCCACACACGAACTGTAACTTCCTAAAATACTGTTTCTATGACATGAATGATTTGCAGACAGAGTACATCTATAGTCTTTTCACCATATTTATATATATTCCATAAAAAAATAATCCGGCAGAACATTGAATATGTCTTGCCGGATTATCTTATAATCTGGAAATGATGTATGCTACAGCACCAATGGTTCCGTCAAAACACGCAAGGTGATGGTTAAGTAATAGCCCCAAACGTCTCAATAACACACATTGACAGACCCGACAGCTGATAGTTTCAGCCTGTCGGGTCTGTTTCTTTAGTAAGAGAACACAACTTTTTAAGTTTTTGTGACATTTTCGTCATATTTTCGTACGTTGCTTATTTTTTTTATTATCTTTGCATGTTGAAGAGACTACTAACGATAGTAATATTCCTATATCCATAATATTGTGGCTATATAGAACCAAAAGCAAATTGATTAAAAATGAAAAAGAAAATACTGATTCTCGACGACAAGGAAACCATTGCCAAAGTGCTCTCGATATATCTGATGAGCGATTATGACGTACAGTGGTTGCCCGACGGACTGCAAGGTGTGAAATGGTTACAGGCAGGAAATACTCCCGATCTCATTATCTCTGACATAAGAATGCCGGAAATGCGCGGCGACGACTTCCTGGAGTGGATCAAACAGAACGAGCTGTTCCGTCATATTCCCGTGATTATGCTCAGCAGCGAAGACAGTACCAGCGAACGCATACGTCTGCTGGAAATCGGTGCGGAAGACTATATCGTGAAGCCGTTCAATCCGATGGAATTGAAAATCAGAGTAAAGAAAATTCTGCCAAACTGACGCTACATTTATGATAGGCATTGTATATTTAGGACGCAATCCAAACACGCAGGAACGCCTCAAATACATTCCCGGGCAACTCGTGCGTATGACGGCTACATATAAGGAAGCCGAACTGGCATGCACCCCTTCAAAGAACGCTAAAGACGAGCGGTTCATCGTTTTCTTCGAGCAAACAATACTCAACGAGGACATTACGGCAATAACCTATCTGCACAAGAAGTGCAAGAACACGTATATCATCCTTCTCACGAAAGAACTCTCCGACAAAGACAGGCTGAGATACCAGCAGTGTGGCGTCAGTGACACCATTCCTAAAGAAGCCACGGTTACGGAGATACACAAGAAAATTCAGTTCATATCCGACCGTGAGGAACTTCTCTTTGACAAGAACGACCCGCAGTACGGAATACTACAGTTCAAGATTCCGCTGTGGAAGCGTCTCTTCGACATTGTTTTCGCCAGCGCTGCCATAATTGTGTTGTCACCGGTGTTCTTGATAACGATAATTGCCATCAAGCTGGAAAGCAGGGGGCCGGTACTCTTCAAATCGAAACGTGTGGGAACGAACTATACAATCTTCGACTTCCTCAAATTCCGAAGCATGTACGTTGACGCAAGCGAACGTCTCAAAGAACTGAGCAAGGAACACAACCAGTATGCCGCCGGACACGGCAGCAACAACGGCGAAAAAGGAAATAGTGTCATCACGTCGCCGCTGGGCGACGAGGCCGAAAGAGATATGGAGGCTTCCGGAACGGAATCGTCAATGATGTTCGGAGACGAAGAGGTTATGCTCGTGGGCGACGACTTCCTCGTGGCGGAGAAGGACTTCAACAAACAGAAGACGGAGGAAATCAATAACGCTTTCGTAAAAATCGAGAATGACCCGCGAATAACAAAGGTGGGACGGTTCATCAGGAAATACAGCATCGACGAGTTGCCACAGCTGTTCAACATCTTGCGCGGAGACATGTCCATCGTCGGGAACCGCCCGCTGCCGCTCTACGAAGCGGAGAAGTTGACCGGTGACGAATGTATTGACCGCTTCATGGCCCCGGCCGGACTGACCGGCCTGTGGCAGGTGGAGGAACGCGGCAAGGGAGGCGCCATGTCGGCCGAAGAACGCAAACAGCTTGACATAACCTACGGCCAGACATACAACTTCGCCATGGACATGAAAATCATTTTCCGAACGCTGACTGCATTCATACAGAAAGACGATGTCTGACGTCATGAAGCGTAAGTCATGAAGCACAAGGGAACACCTACGGAGAAGGGAATAACATAACTACGAAATATCAGATTATATACAAACAAGGATGAACAGGCTAAGGTTTCTAACCATACTATTCGCTGCTGGACTGGGGCTCACCGCATCGGCCCAGTTCAACGACAGCGGCATCAGTGCCGGTTTCTTCGACTCCAGCGAGTCCAGCACCATCAATTTCTCAAAGTTCCACCTGCCGCCGCTCGCCGTGCTATTTGAAAATGCGAAGTCAAACCCGCTGATTCTTGACCTTGCCAAAGCACAGGAAATCGCACAGGCTGAGGTGGCCAAGCAGAAGAGACACATCTTCTCATACGTGCGCGGACATGCCAGCTACAGCTACGGAAAGACAGACATGTGGGGAAACAACTCGTCTACGTACAACCAGATGATCTATCAGTTTCAGGGAACGGAACAGAACTACTGGAACGTCGGCGTGAACCTCAATGTCCCGTTGGAGGACATCCTTGACCTCAAAGCATCGGTAAGACGAAAAAAACTCGCCGTCGACCAGGCTCAAATCAAGAAAGACATCGCATACGACCAGCTGAAATTACAGATTGCGTCGCTCTATGTTAAGATAACCAACAGCCTCGTGTCGCTCAAGACAGCAAGCGAAAACGCCGCGATTTATCAAGGTGCTGGCGCGCTGAATCAGGAAGACTTCCATCAGGGAAACATGACCATCGAAGACTTCGCATACACGAAGCTCCGCGAACAGGACGCCGTCAACAAATATCAAAATCTCCAGACGGAAATCACAACGGACATCATTACGCTCGAAATCCTCACCCACACACCTATCATAACAAATACCACCACCGACATAACACTTGACAGTACGATCGAAAAGACCGAAAAAGAGATTGCACGCGAGAACAAGACCATGGAGAAGAAGATAAGAAAGGCAGCCAAAGAGGAGGAAAAGAAAACGGTCGAAATGGAGAAAGCCGAAAGAAAGGCTCTGAAAGAGTCCGGAAAAGAAAACGGAAAACAAAATTAAATCCTAAAAATTATGGATACATTCAGATATTTGGTGAGATTTCTTTACCGCATACGCTGGTATCTCGTCGTCCTGCCGCTGATAGCATTGATCATCGCATGGTTCCTCACGCGAAACATGGAACGAATATACAACACCAATACCACCATCTATACCGGTATGATTACCGGATATAACATAGAAGGCGGAACGGGTGTGGCCGGAGGAAACGCACAGACGAACATAACCAACCTGATGCTTATTGTCACTACAGACAATACGATACACGAGGTGGCCCTGAGGCTTTTCGCCCGCTGCATGATGTACGGCAATCCGGACAAAGACAACAACTACATATCGGCACAGCACTTCCGCGAGCTGAACAACTCCGTCCCAGCAGACGTCAAGGCGCTCATCAACCACAACAGCGAATCGGCGACATACGCCAATCTCAAGGCTTACGAGAAGCCCTCACAGGACAACTATCTCTTCGGACTGCTCAACTATCACACTTATTTCGGTATCAACAACATTACGTCGAGACTGAAAGTGATGCAGATTGACCGGAGTGACATCATCGACATCGGCTATTCTGCCAACGACGCCGGCATTGCATACAACACACTCGACATTCTCAACGAAGTGTTTGCACGCCAATATCAGCAGTTGCGGTTCGGAGAGACCAACAACGTAATAAAATTCTTTGAACGCGAAGTGGCGCGCCTCTACAGGATATTGTGCAACGCTGAAGATGACCTTATCAACTACAACATATCAAAAAGAATCATCAACTATGGTGAACAGACAAAACAGCTGACCATCCTGGACGCACAACAGCAGACGTCAGACAATGACCAGCTGATGAACTACACCACAACAAAGGCGCTGATGGACTATCTGGAAAGACAGCTCGGAAACCGGGCCAAACTCATCAGGGCCAACAAGGACTTCACAAATCAGGTACGCGACATATCGAGAATACAGTCACGAATATCAAACTTACAGCTTATGAGCAGTGAAGGCGGAGGCAACAACGCCGAATCACAGCAGGAATTGGCAAAGGCCCAACGCGATCTGCAGAACGCCACAAAGCGCGTCAAGGACCTGACTCTCGACATCGAGGCAGGAACATACAGCACGGAGACCGGCGTCAAGGCAAACTCTTTGATAACCAAATGGCTGGATCAGGTTCTGCTTCTGGAGAAGACAAAGGCAGAAATGACGGCACAGGACATCATGCGCCAGAAGCTCGACCGCCAGATTCTCTATTACGCACCTATCGGAGCAACACTCGACAGAAAAGACCGCCACATCGGATTCATCGAGGGCAACTACATGGAAATGCTCAAGGCGCTCAATGCCGCACGTCTGCGTCAGCGCAATCTGCAGATGACGACAGCCACGCTGCGGGTGCTCAATCCGCCTATGTTCCCTATGAACGCACAGCCGACCAACCGTCTGATGATTCTGCTCGGAGCATTCATACTGACATTCATCCTGACGTCGCTATACTTCCTCATCATCGAACTGCTTGACCGCACGCTGCGCGACCGCATGCGCTCGGAACGGATAACGAAAATTCCGGTGATGGGATGCTACCCGAAGGACAGCTCGCTGAGATACAGACGATACAACAAGACCATCGCCGACATGTCGCTCCGCCAGCTGAGCAAGGCGCTGCTGCCACATTTCAAGACCGGACAGCAGAACGTGCTGAACCTTCTTTCCACCGACGCGGCCAACGGCAAGAGCTATCTGGCACAGGAGCTGGAGAACTATTGGATCTCACTCGGTCTGCAAGTGCGGCGTCTGGCATACGACGAGGACTTCCTCGCCGAAGACAGCAAGTATATCATGGCCAAAGACGTAAAGGACCTTTGCCCGGACATACTGCCGGATGAGATTGCCATCATCGAATATCCGAACTTGAACGACCACCCGATTGCTCCGTCACTGCTCAATCTCGGAACTGTCAACCTCATGGTGACACGCGCCAACCGCACGTGGAAAGACGTTGACGCAAAAGCGCTGAAGGAAGTTCAGGCACAACTGGAAAACAAGGATTCGCTCTATATGTATCTCACTGAGGGCAGCCGCTATGCAGTGGAAGAGTTCGTAGGCCAGTTGCCGCCATACACGAAGTTCAAGAATTTCGTCTATCGGATATCACAGCTCGGACTCACCGCAACGGAAAACAGTCATACTATCTGATGAACAACTACCGCACTAACAGTTTTTCAGAATATACAAACGAGAATCGGGGAAGGATGATTTCACTCCTTCTCCTTTTCTCGCTTTCAATGTATCTGTTCTACAGCATGGGAATATCGGGACTCGCCATCGTCTGCGTGTTGCCTCTGGTACCCATCGCCATATATCTGACGCTGAAATACAAACTGTTTGCGTTCGGAATATTGTTCATCCTCAACTACACCATCATGGGTTTGACGAAGTATGTGAGTATCTCCCTGCCTATAACGGCAATGACCCAGCCGATGGTTTTCCTGCTGCTGTTCAGCGAACTGATAAACATCAATGAAAAGAACGGAAGGTTCCTCTCGAATACCATGTACTTCATGTTTTCCATCTGGATTGCCTATCTCGTTCTGGAAATACTGAACAACACGTGCGGCCTGCCGTTCAACTTCGGAAGCTGGATGCTCAACACCTATCTGCTCGGTCTGCAGATTGTCTTCGGATGTATGGTTGTCTCACTGGTCATAAACAATCCGAAGCGAATCTTGTTCTTCCTGAAGATATGGGCCGTGATGTCCATCATCGCCACTATATGGGTCTTCCGGCAGAAGACATTCGGATTTAATACGGCCGAAAACAGATGGCTTCAGGGAGGAGCGGCGAGAACCCACCTCATCGGAGGAACAATCCGCTATTTCTCCATATTCTCCGATGCAGCGAACTTCGGGTGCCACATGGCCGGAGCCGCAATCGCGTTTTTCATTGCCGGCGTGACGAGCAAGATAAGAAAGCACCGGCTGCTTTTTCTCATCACAGGAGTTTGTTGCACATACGGCATGTTCACATCCGGAACACGTACGGCCATCTTCTGCTTCCTTGCCGGCACCTGCCTCTACATCATTCTTTCCAAATCGGTGAAACTTGGAGCCGCAGTGACGGTACTGGTAGCAAGTTTCACGTTCCTCCTCGCATTCACGACCATCGGGCAGAGCAACAGTATGATCAGGCGAATGAGAAGTGCGTTCGACAAGAACGATGCCTCCAGCAATGTCCGTGACATCAACAAGCAGGCTCTGAAAAAGTATATGCAGGATGCGCCGTGGGGGCTCGGAATATCCGTCGATCCGAAATCAATACCGAGCAACAACAAATACAAGATTGTAACCCAGACGGCATCAGACTCCACATACGTATATCTGTGGGAATATACCGGCATAATCGGTGAATATCTCTTTGCATTGGTAAATGTGGTCAGTCTGTTCGGCGGCTGCTACATCGTGTTGTTCAGGCTAAAGAACAAATCGCTTCAAGGTATCGGAGCAGCTTTCTGTTGCGCGTTTGCCGCCATTAATGTCGGAGGATACGCAAACAATATATTGACACAATATCCAAACATTATAATAATGTTCGGCGGCATGGCCCTGACCTATTCTTTGCCGAAACTTGAGGATGACTACAATGAGTTCGAAGGAAGGCTTCTTGCGGAACAGAAAGAGAAGAAACGGTTAAAACTGGAGAAGAAACGTGCATCGAGAGTGTGACATATCCATCATCACTGTCAACTATAACGGGTATGACGACACCTGTGCCCTGCTTGACACAATCCCTCTGAACGACGGCTCGCTGGAGGTGATTGTGATTGATAATGCTTCAAAGAAAAACGAGGCCGAAATGATTTCCCGCAAATATCCGTCGGTGAAAACGATACGATCAGAAAAAAATCTCGGATTTGCCGGAGGAAACAATCTCGGCATCAAGGCCGCAACGGGACGCTATCTGTTCTTCATCAACAACGACACGGTCTTCATGTCATTCGACGTCCAGGCGCTTGTCGACAGGCTGGAATACAACGGAAAGACAGGCATGGTGTGTCCAAAGATACGTTTTGCCTGGGGAACAAATCCCATACAGTACTGCGGATACACGCCGCTTTCCAGCATCACGGTGCGCAACCGCGCCATCGGTTTCGGCGAGGAAGATAACGGCCAATACGACACGCCCCACCCCACTCCATACGCCCACGGAGCAGCCATGATGGTGAAAAGAGAGGTTATCGAACGTGTCGGGATGATGCCGGAATGTTTTTTTCTCTATTATGAGGAACTCGACTGGTCTATGAGCATCACCAGAAACGGATATGATATATGGTTTGAACCGGCCTGCACGGTCTATCACAAGGAAAGCCGGTCTACCGGACAGGACAGCCCGTTACGAACATATTATATAACGCGCAACCGTCTTCTGCTCGTCAAGCGTAACATCACCGGCTTTCAGAAATACATGGCCTACGCCTATCTCACGGTCCTCGTGGCCCAACGCGACATCATCAGAAACCTGCTACGCGGTCGCACCAATCTTGCCAAAGCAACAATAAAAGGAATCATAAATTTCATCAAGCTATAAAACATTTACCGGAATGTGGTGGATTATAACATATACAGCAGACATTATTCTTTTTGTCGGGGTTGCCCTGACGTCACTCTATATGGCTATCTATTCAATTGCCGCTTTGTTCTGCCAGCGAACGAAAGTCCCCGCGGCCAAACACCAGAACAGATTCATCATATTAATACCGGCCTACAAGAACGATGGAATCATTGAACATACGGTCAAGAGCGTTCTCGGACAGACATATCCGCAGCGCCTCTTCGACGTCACAGTCATTTCCGACCATCAGAAGGAGATAACCAACTTCCATTTGGCACAATATCCGATAACCCTGCTCATTCCGAACTTCAAGAGCAGCACGAAGGCAAAATCACTCCAACTGGCTATCAACAATCTGCCGCAATTCAAGATTTACGATATCGTCATAATACTCGATGCCGGAAGTCTCGTCGAACCGGAGTTTCTCCAGAACATGAACGACGCCTTTGAGTCGGCCGGAACGAAAGCCATACAGGCCCACCGCCTGTCGAAGAACCGCGATACGGCCATCGCATGCCTCGACGCTACCTTTGAAGAGATAAACAACACCATCTTCCGCCGCGGCCACATCACCCTCGGCCTGTCCGCCGCCATCTCCGGTTCCGGCATTGCGTATGAGTTCAAATGGTTCAAGGAGAACATCAAGAAAATCAAGACCGGATGGGAAGACAAGGAGATTGAGGCTCTTCTCATGAGGCAAAAGATATACGTAGACTATTTCGACGACATTCATGTGTACGACGAGAAGACACGCCACACAACCGATTTCAACAAGCAGCGCGGCCGCTGGGCCTCCACACAGCTACGCTCAATACAGTCAAACATCCACCATCTGCCGGCTGCCATATTCAGCAAGCGCTATGACATGGTCGACAAAATCATCCAATGGCTGCTCATCCCGCGAACCATCATGATGGCAATCATAGTCGTCATGAGCATCGTTCTGCCTTTCATCTACTTCACACTGGCCATCAAATGGTGGATAACATTTGCCGCCATCATATTCATTTTCGCCCTCGCCACACCTGACTACCTCGTGGACAAGAAGTGGGAACAGTCTTTTGCCAAGGCGCCTTTCATCATGCTGGCCTCACTTCTCAACATAACGAAACTGTTCAGACGCAAAAAGAAGTTCGAGAACTTAAACTGATAAGCCGATGCTTTGGACCTCCATACATATCATAGACATTCTGCTATGGCTCATCATGGCAGGCTCCGTGGCATACGTTCTTTTCTTTGCTGTCGTCAGCATGACAGGAAAGGAAAACTCCAAACATAAGGCCGGCACTGACTCTAATGAAATCAAGGCCTTCCAACACAGCTTCCTCATCATTTTCCCGGCATACGGAGAGGACTCTGTCATATATCAGTCCGTATTGACATGCCTCAAACAGGACTATCCTTCTGAACTTTTCGACATTGTTGTCGTTTCCGACCACATGAAACCTGAAACAAACGCAATGCTCGGAAAACTCCCTGTCAAACTGATGAGACCAGCTTTCGACAAGAGTTCGAAGGCCAAGGCGCTCCAGTTCGCCATCAATAACACCATCAAAGACTATGACCTCGTCGTCATTCTCGATGCAGACAACATTGTCGGTACCGACTTCCTGACGCGACTAAACGCGTCATGCAGCCAGGGATATAAGGCCATACAGTGTCACCGCTGCGCCAAGAACTCCGACAACGACGTCGCAATGCTTGACGGAATAAGCGAAGAAATCAACAACACGCTTTTCCGCAAGGCCCATAACCGCATAGGCCTCTCATCGGCACTCATCGGTTCGGGCATGTGTTTCGACTATCAATGGTTCCGTTCTAATGTCCACAACCTGCTCACAGCCGGCGAAGACCGGGAACTGGAGGCGCTGCTGATATGGCAAGGCATATACATAAAATACGAAGAAAACATATATGTACGCGACGAGAAGGTGAGCAACAAAGACAATTTCCAAAGGCAACGGCAACGCTGGATGTCAGCTCAACTGAACAGTCTCTGCTCAATGCTGCCGCATCTGCCGGCAGCCATCATCCGCCGCAACGTCAACTTCATCGACAAGACCGTCCAGCAGATGCTCGTTCCGCGCTCCATTCTCGTTGCCGCAACATTCGTATTAGCCGTTCTCATGCTCGTCATTGCACCGGCATGGAGCGCCAAATGGTGGATTCTCTTCTTCGCGTTATGCCTCTCTCTGCTTATCGCCATCCCAAAGCGGATGCGCACACGCACCATTTTCAGCAAACTGGCAGCATTTCCCGCCCTGACA
This sequence comes from uncultured Prevotella sp., assembly GCA_947170725.1. Taxonomy (GTDB): domain Bacteria; phylum Bacteroidota; class Bacteroidia; order Bacteroidales; family Bacteroidaceae; genus Prevotella. The sequence continues at coordinate 90,172 of CAMVUM010000004.1, read as the reverse complement.
CTGCGCATGATGACCAACATCAGAAAGATTGACCGCAACAATCAGGAGTTCATTCATACCAGCCACGACAGATGAAGATAGCAATACTCACATCAGGAATATTGCCCGTGCCGGCAGTACAGGGAGGAGCCGTAGAGAACCTCATCGACTTCTACCTGGAATACAACGACCGTCACATGCTCCACGACATCACCGTCTACAGCGTGTACAACGAGCATGTGGTCTCCCGCCCGGAACTCCGTTCGGATGTCAATCACTATAGATTCATCCAGACCAAAACCCTCGCGGCAAAGGTCAGGAGGCGCCTGCTCCATGCCGTCAGCCGCGATGAATACTATAACTACCACATCGAATACTATCTCGACCGTGCCATAAAGGACATCCGCCGGTGCCACTATGACATCATCATAATGGAGAACCGGCCCGGATATGCCATGAAAGTGCGGGCCAACAGCAACGCGAAACTGATATTGCATCTTCACAACGACCTTCTCAACAACACGACCAGGCAGTGTGAAGACATACGGAATATGCTGTCCGGTGTCATCTGCGTTTCCAACTATATAGCCAAAAGAGTTCTGACCATAGACACCACAGCCGCCAATCCCGTGACGGTCTACAACGGAATAGACCTCAAAACCTTCTCTCCCGTCCCCAACGGAAAAACAAAGAGAAGCGTTCTCGACCTCTCCGACGACGATTTCGTACTGATTTTCAGCGGAAGGATAAACCACGACAAAGGAATCGACCGGCTCATTGACGCCATGACAAGACTTCGTGAGCACAGCCGGATAAAGCTTATCATCATCGGAAGCAGCTTCTTCGGCAACGTGGCCAACGAGGACGACAACTTCATCACACAGTTGAAGAAGAAAGCCGGAAGCATTGAGGACCGCATCATCTTCACTGGCTTCATTCCATACAATCAGGTTCCGGACTATCTCCACGCCGCCGATGCCGCCGTCATACCGTCCGTGTGGGACGACCCTTTCCCGACAACGGTGCTCGAAGCCCAGGCCGTCGGGCTGCCCATCATTACGACAGACCGCGGAGGAATTCCGGAAGAAGTCGGTAGCGGCAATGCCATCATCACGCCGACCGGCGACGGTTTCGTTGCGGGACTGGCCGACGCCATTTACCGGCTATACGTAAACGCGGATTTAAGAAAAAGAATGGGAGAGGCGTCACTCGAACGCTCGGCTCTGTTCGCCAAGGAGAGATTTGCCGAAGACTTCTTCAACGCAATAGCCCGTTCAATACGGTAACGGAAGAAACGAACCAAAGAACAAAAAAACATAGTAAAGAAGTGAGCGAACGTGTACACAGAAGCATAATGAATATCAAGGTAGGGATGTTCTTCTACGTCCTTTCCCTCTTTCTCGCATTCTTCTCACGAAAGATTTTCCTCGATAGTCTCGGAGCCGAGTTCATCGGTCTCACCGGCGCACTGGGCAACATCCTCAGCTTCCTCAACGTGGCCGAGCTGGGCATCGGAACGAGCATCACCTACTTCCTCTATAAGCCTCTGCAGACTGACGACCGCGACAAAATCAACGACGTCATGTCCGTGCTCGCCTATCTCTACCGCACCATCGGCCTCATCATCGGTGCCGGAGGCATCATCGTCAGCCTATTCTTCCCGCTCATGTTCAGCGGCCAGCCGGTAGACATGTTTCTTGTCTACTTCGCTTTCTTCTCTTTTCTCGCCTCATCCATGACCGGATATATCATAAACTACCGCCAGCTGCTGGTCTCCGCCAATCAGAAACAATACGTCGTCAACTCCTATTTCCAGACCATCGCCATCATCCAGAACCTTGTTCAGATACTCTTGGCGTGGTACTACCGCAACGTCTACCTTTGGGTCATCACCGGACTTGTCTTCACCGTCATAGGCTGCATCGTCTTCAACCACCGCATTGACAAGGTCTATCCATGGCTCAGGATTGACATCAGGAAAGGAAAAAGACTGCTCAAGGAATATCCCGAGATTCTTCAGAAGACACGCCAGATATTCATTCAGAAGATAAAGAACTTCATTCTCCACCGCAGCGACCAAATACTCATCTTCGCATTTGTTTCGCTGAGAATGGTGGCGTTCTACGACAACTACATGATCATCGTCAACAAGATCAACTATCTGGTCAATATCCTTTCCGACGGAATGAACGCCGGCATCGGCAATCTCATCGCCGAAGGCAACGACAACAACACAATGAAGGTCTTCTGGGAGCTGACAGCCATACGATTTCTTATTGTCGGAATGGTCATCTTCCCTTTGGTGATGTTCATCCAACCTTTCATCGTCTGCTGGCTCGGCCCAGAATATCGCCTCAGCGACACCATAGTCTTCCTGCTCCTGTTCAGCATCTTCATCAATCTGTCACGCGGAGTGGTGGAGATGTACATCAGTGCGTGCGGTCTCTTCTCCGACGTATGGGCCGCCTGGACGGAACTGGTGCTCAACATCAGCGTGACACTCGCCCTCGCCCCGTTCTTCGGCATTGCCGGAATCCTCCTCGGAAAGATTGTCAGCGTCTTCTTCATCGCCATGTTCTGGAAGCCCTACTTCCTCTTCACCCGCGGCCTCCATCACCGCGTGAAGGACTATTGGCACGGCATGCTCCCCTACTACACCATCGTTGCCGTCTTCCTCGGTGCCGCGGTTGCCCTCCGCCACTACGTCGTCGAGCCCCATGCCGGCAGTTTTCCGCTGCTGTTCGGCTATGGAGCCATGACCTTTGCGCCACTGCTGACGCTCTATTTCCTGACCATGTTCTTCATGACGCGCGGCATGAAATATTTCGTTGCACGCAAACCAAAGATATATAACTGCCTCAACAGTATAATGCCAATAAAAAAATGAGAATAATATGTGATGCACCCGGACAGACCTGCAACAGACTGTGGAGCTATCTGGCCGCCATATCCGAATGTGCCGTCAGGCGCAAGCGGCTCGTCATCATCTTCTACGACTGGACGATAGAAGACTTCCCGAACCTGCTCCACTGCCCGTTCATCTATTTCCCGCTCTTCCACAAATGGTATCTGGAGCGCGGAAACGGATGGAACAACTACAAAGGCCTCACATGGAAGGCGACCCACAACGAACGCATGGACCGCATATTCCGGTTCTTCGGCTGCCGCAAGGGCTGGCACACCCGCACCGACATCCGATATATAGCCCAGGCGAAACCGATGCTGAAGCATATTTACAGACCGAAGCAGGAAATCACGGACAAGGCCGATGCCCTCATAAAGAAACTCAAAACCTCTGCCGACATTGTAGTCGGTGTCCACATACGCCGCGGCGACTACGCCAAATGGAACGACGGCCGTTTCTTCTATTCACTCGAACAGTATCACTCTTTCATGCTTCGCGTGAAAGAGTGCTATTCCGACCGCCGCGTGACGTTCTTCATCAGTTCCAACGAGGACTTCGACACAGATATCTTCACCGGATGTGACTGCTGCCGGTTCTCCAACGAACCGTCACCAGCTGTACTCGACCTCTACACGCTGTCCGTATGCGACCGCATCATCGGCCCCTTCAGCACATTCAGCCGCTGGGCCTCGTTCATCGGCGAGGTGCCTCTATGTTTCCTTGAAACTGCCGAACAGCAGTTCACGGACGACAGTTTCTCCGTGATTGCCGATTTCTACCATTTCAATAATGGACGTGAAATAGCGGAATGGTAACTCTTTTATTAGTTCAGAGTGATGAGTGAAGAGTGAAGAGGGCAAAGGTTAGAGTGCAGAGTGATGAGTGCAGAGGTATGATTACTTTTAAGGGCGGAGTACTCAAAGGTAATCATACCTCTGCACTCATCACTCTGCACTCTGACATAAGAAATCTGACCTCTGACTTAAATCTCAAACGCGCTCTTCTCCGGCAATATTCGCTCAAACGCGCCGTTTATCTTCTCCCGCAGAAGAGGGACATCCGTCATCACGGCTTCCTCAGTGTCGTTCAGACACACGATGTCGGCTTTCTGTCCGCATAAACAATCCACAATATCGTCAATCAGCCCGTCGCTTATCTCAAAGTACTTACGGTTGGTGAAGAGATTTGGAGCAAACTCATTCTTCGCCAGCTGCCAGTAGCGCATCAGATACTGAGTCACATTCGTGTCATGCCTGATCCTGCTGCCACTGGTCTTAAACAGATAATCCGGTTCAGCCGCCCAAACCTCCTCAAACGTACTTTTCAGGAAAGACTGGGCACTGTGTCTGTTCTCAAATCCGGTGAAAAAATATTGGTTCCACTTGGCCAGATTCCTCAATATACCGCCAAGCCCGAGATATGAACCATACCACTTCCTACGGTTCTTCCAGCAACAGATGTTCTTCTTCCGGAAATGGTTGTTCAGAAGTCCAAGGTTGCAGAATTCCATAATCTCTATGTTAAATCCCGTCTTGCTCTTTATGCTATACAACAGTTCCAGCTGCGCGAAGTCACAAGGCAGTCCGTCGCGGAAGAAATCCGTGCGGGGCAGAGGGCGTATAGGAAAGAAATCGTCGTTCATATAGACGAAATGCTCGCTCAGATCGGAAATACGGTGAAGATTAAGTTCTATTGCATTACTGTTGAACGTCGGCAAATGTTCTGCCGGCATAAAATCCTTATGCTCCACCAACCGCAGCCGTCCGCAATCCTCGTTGAGCCATTTGGGTCGCTGTCCGTTGGTCACGAGGAACACCTTGTTCACCCACGGCCAGAAACGTTCTATGCCGCGGAAAAGATACTGAAGATTGTCCCAGTCACGGTATCTCGCCGCACTGTCACACGCCGCACTTTCACCCTTGTAGCGGGCTTTCTCCTTGCGCCATTCCTCATCTGAGCCGTCAACCCAAAGGACAACTACATCTATAGGATAATTCTCTTTCATATTTCTTCTGTCTTCCACATACCGGCCTTCTTATCTATTCATTCCGCGTCCGTTCATGCCACCTCCCCTATCTTCCAGTTTCCGAGCGTCCGGCGCTCACGGTCGAAACTCACGGCAAGTTTAACGACGGGCAGTCCGCTGAGTATAAAGCGCGGAAGAATATGCCCACGGGCAAAGTCTTATCTGCGGTCTGGTGTCCATACGTTCAACGTTTTTGATACTCACTATTCTACAGAGATAGCGCAAACGAGAGCAATGAGAGCTTGCTCACATATTGCCGAGTGCAGCTTATCTTCTACAGAGATAGTGCAAACGAGAGCAATGAAAGTTCACTTTCATATTGCCGAGTGCAATTTATCTTCTGCAAAGATAATCATTAATTCTTTTATTAAAGAAACAAACAATGGTTTTAAGACGACCGTTACGCATCGGCGAAGATACCCAGCGCTGTAACGGATGCAGCCTCAACACGGACATCTCTTTTCCCTCATCCCGCAGGCACACATCCTTGGGAATGGCAGGAAGTAGTTTTTTTCGGCTCCTGTCCTTATTTTTCCTGTTTTTACGCTAACGAGAGCAGCCACTTTCTGAAAAAAATCCTCCACGCTCCCAAATATCGCAATCTCGCGCGCATAAAATTCAATGGCTTTCCATGAGCTTATATTTACACATTTCACAACCACTTGATTTCAAGCCACTTGCAAAACACCCCTACCCCACCTTTTCGTTAAATGGCCGAAAAGTTCTTGCCGTAAGGGCCTCCCGAGGTTGCAACGAGGCCCTTACGGCATTGCAACGGGGCTGCCGCCGTCACGTGAAAGCAGCCCCGCCGTAACCCCGGGAGGCCCTTACGGCAAGATTTATGGAGCTTTTCAGGACAAAAACGGAGGTCTGAAAACGACGAGAATCTGAGTTCCGGAAAAGCCGTAAGGGCCTTATGGGAACAAAATATCGTTCTGCCGGACGTTTTTCCCACTTGAGATATCCACAAAAGCCCCCGAAACAGGCCGTTCCGGCCATCAAAACGAGCTAAAACGAAATTTCCGGCGGACCACGTTTTGTAAGTATTATCGACAGGCGGTGCGGACATCAGCCTACTGAAGAAACGCGAAAATCACAGATTTATCGGACGAGACCAATCGAAGAGACCGAAAAATTTGTCTGTTTCCACATTTTTATATACTTTTGCATCTCAGTAAAGAATTCCATAATATATATTGTAATTATGTATAGAACAAATACATGTGGAGAGCTTCGCCTCTCTGACGCAGGCAGCGTCGTCACGCTGTCCGGATGGGTTCAGCGCAGCCGCAAGATGGGCGGCATGACGTTTGTAGACCTGCGTGACCGCTACGGCATCACGCAGCTGGTTTTCAACGACGCCATTGATTCCGACCTCTGCGACCAGGCCAACAAGCTGGGACGCGAATACTGCATACAGGTGACGGGAACCGTCAGCGAGCGCGAGAGCAAGAACAAGAACATCCCCACGGGCGACATCGAAATCATCGCCTCCGCCATGAACGTGCTCAGCGAGAGCATGACACCGCCGTTCACGATAGAGGACAACACCGACGGCGGCGACGACATACGCATGAAATACCGCTACCTCGACCTGCGCCGCAATCCCGTGCGCCGCAATCTCGAACTGCGCCACCGCATGACAATCCTCATACGCAACTTCCTCGACTCCCATCAGTTCATAGAGGTTGAGACACCGATTCTCATCGGCTCTACTCCTGAAGGCGCACGCGACTTCGTCGTGCCATCACGAATGAACCCGGGCCAGTTCTACGCTCTGCCGCAAAGTCCGCAAACACTCAAGCAGCTGCTCATGGTCAGCGGTTTCGACCGCTACTTCCAGATAGCGAAGTGTTTCCGCGACGAAGACCTGCGCGCCGACCGTCAGCCGGAATTCACACAGATAGACTGCGAAATGAGCTTCGTTGACCAGGACGACGTTATCAATCTCTTTGAGGAAATGGCACGCCATCTGTTCAAGGAAGTGCTCGGCGTCGAACTGCCCTCAAAGCTCCAGCAGATGACCTGGCACGAGGCCATGCGCCGCTTCGGTAGCGACAAGCCCGACCTGCGCTTCGGCATGGAATTCGTCGAGCTGATGGACGTGCTCAAGGGAACGGGAACATTCTCCGTCTTCGACGACGCCACATATATCGGCGGTATCTGCGTTCCGGGCTGCGCCGGCTATACCCGCAAGCAGCTTGACCAGATCACAGACTTCGTGAAACGCCCGCAGGTGGGCGCCAAAGGACTTGTCTACGTGAAGTTCAACGAGGACGGCACTGTCAAATCGAGCATCGACAAATTCTACACTCCCGAAGTATGGCAGCAGCTCAAGGAGAAGATGGGAGCCAATGACGGCGACCTCGTCCTCATCCTCAGCGGCGACAATGCCAACAAGACACGCACACAGCTCTGCACCCTACGTCTCGAGATGGGCGACCGTCTGGGGCTGAGAAGCAAGGACAAGTTTGAATGTCTGTGGATAGTCGACTTCCCGCTCTTTGAGTGGAGCGACGAGGAACAGCGTCTCATGGCCACCCACCATCCGTTCACTATGCCCAACCCCGACGACATCCCACTGCTCGACGAGCATCCCGAACAAGTGCGCGCCAAAGCCTACGACTTTGTATGCAACGGTATTGAGGTGGGCGGCGGCAGCCTCCGTATCCACGACGGCAAACTGCAGGAAAAGATGTTCCGCATCCTCGGATTCACACCGGAACAGGCCATGGCCCAGTTCGGCTTCCTCATCAACGCATTCAAGTATGGCGCACCGCCTCACGCCGGTCTCGCTTTCGGCCTCGACCGCTTCGTGAGCATCTTCGCCAAGCTCGACTCCATCCGCGACTGTATCGCCTTCCCAAAGAACAACAGCGGACGCGACGTGATGCTTGAAGCACCAAGCACACTCGACCAGAAACAGCTTGACGAACTGCAACTGCGCATTGATTTGCATCAAGAATAACCGACTGTTTTGCTAAATAGTGCTGAAAATCATCATTTTAATGCTCGGAATGTTTTGCGGTTAAGAAATATTTTTTTACTTTTGCAGCCGAAATGATAAGTGAATGAGTTGTGAACATTCAATACGGGTATTATTTTAATTATTATGACAGAAAAGAAAACAACAAAGAAGGGGACTGCAGTTAAGTCTGCGGAAACCAAGAAGGCCACTGTGAAGAAAGCCGCAACAGCAAAGAAGCCGGCTATCGTGCTCAGCGCGGAAAACGCCGGTTTTAAGGCAGGAGATGTTTATCAGGCACTGGCAGCAGCCGAAAAGGCGCTTACACTGAAAGAAATTGCAAAGGCAGCAGGCATAAGCGAAGATGAGACTCTGCTCGGAATGGGCTGGCTTTTCAAGGAAGGCAAGATTGTTCTGGCAGACGACAAGATTACGCTGGCTTGATACCTGAATCCATAAACTATAATAAAGACCGGTAAAGCCGAATGGCATTACCGGTCTTTTTTATGCTCAAGAAAAATTGAAAGCATGATTACGGAATACGACAGACAGATACTCATGATTCTCTCTGACGTCGGAGAAAACGGCATAAGCGTGCAGGCACTGGCCAAGCACGTGCACAACATGAACCGCACGCTTTTCTTCACACCTGACGCAGCGGAGGTCCACCGTTACGTCCAACAGTATCTGCTGCGCAATTCACGTCCGCCACATCCTCTCGTGGAAACAACCGGGCTGCGCGGTCACTACCGGCTGAACACGAAAGAGTCGGACGACGCACGCCAACTCATGCTCGAATTTCATGACGAAAAACCGCAGAAAGAAGAAGAAAAGCCAAAACCTGACTTATCGCTCGATATGTTTGCCTGACAAAGGAAAAGCAGGAAAGGATGATAGAGGCATCCCGGTGGAACCAAAAGAAACGTGTCACAAACCGGAAACAAACATATCATCCGAGTTCTTTAAACAATTCTTCATACAAAGTCAGCAGTTCGCAGGCAGTTTTCTTCCAGGAAAACAGTTTCACACGTTCAAATCCTTGAGCTATAAGCCGTTTCTGAAGTTCTTCGTCGGACTCCAACCTACTCATCATTGCGGCAATGTCGTCAGGATTCTCCGGATTAACCAGCGCAAAATAACCGCCGGTGATTTCCGGAATAGAAGATGTTTCACTCGCTATCAATAGCGTACCGCTGGCCATTGCCTCCAACACGGGGATGCCGAAACTTTCACGCAAGGAAGTATAGAGCAAGGCGAATGCACCGTTATATACAGCCGGAAGATCGCTGTTGGGAATATATCCTGCCGACACGATATACTCACGGGCAGCTTCCAGACCGTTGTTCTTCAAGATGGAATCAATAGCTTTGGGATTGAAATCGGCCACAAGCAATTTGTGTTTCGTTTCCGATTTGAGAACATACCGGGCATATCCTATTAAAGTGCGTTCTGTGTTTTTCTTAGGGTCGGTGTTTCCGAAAAATAAGAAATATCCCGGCTCGTCAATGTATTTGCGATAGACGCCGGATGCGTTTTCCATGGGACGGAACCATTCGTTGTAACCGTTGTATATCATGGCCATCTTATGGCGCGGGAGTTTCAGCTTTCTGAGAATATTGTTAAGCTCGAAATCGGAAACCGTTATTACCCTTCGACACTTGTCAAGAATCCTCGGCACGACCATACGGCGATAGAGTCGCCCCAGATTCTGATAGACAGACGTGTTGTGTTTGTCTCTCGGTTCGAGAAAGATTATATCGTGGAGCGTGAGCACCAACGGTATGCCTCCACACCAAATGGGCGCCGTGTTGCTCGTGCAGTGAAGGAAGTCTATACGGTCGCGCCTTGCGGCACGCGGCAGCGCCAACTGTTCCCACAACGGATATGAAGGACAGCTGACTTCAACCACATGCACATTGGAAGAACTCTCAAGACATCTGTCCTCACCGGGCTTCACATATATGAAGTATTCATTGTCCTTGTCCATCCGTTGCAGTTCCTTTATCTCCTGCAAAACCACATAATCCATTCCGTGTTTGTTCTTACGGAAGATTCGTTGTGCTTCTATTCCTATTCTCATAACTGCTGGTATTTCAGATTCGTTTCTTTATTGAGGCCGGCACACCGGCAACAAGCGAGCCGGGAGGGACATCGCGCGTGACCACAGCCCCTGCTGCCACAACGGAATGACGGCCTATGCGCACACCGGGCAGGACAACAGCATTGGCTCCTATCCAGACATCATCTTCAATAACAATCTGGGACAAGCTCACCCCCTGAGCGTCAATAGGAAGCGACGGGTCGGCGAAATTGTGATTGAGTGCGGAAACGGTGATACCCTGAGCGAGATTGACATGATTGCCTATTTGCACAGGACCGATGACAGTCGAATGAAGTCCGATGCGGGTATAATCGCCGATGATAACGTCGCCTACGGCGTTATTAATACATGAGAATGACTCCACCACGCTCCGTCGCCCCAAAGAGAAACGGCGGTAGGGCGGTGTGTCCATCCTCACAGAACCGTGGATGACGGAACCACGGCCGCGATGCTGATAGAACGGGGCCAAAGCGCGGACATACCAGCGCGGACGTGTCTGCACCGGATTCATAATAATAAAATCCAGCAGTCGCTTCAGTGCAGGACTCGACTTCAACCGCGCCCTGACGGTGTCCTTATCAATAGATAATGTCATAATAGCTACAAATTTAGGAATAAAATGCCATTATCCAAAATTTTTACTCTATATTTGCAGTAGAAATAACCGAAAGATGAAAATATTGTTCCTTGTATATCACGGATTTTCAGAAATAAGCGGCATCACAAAGAAGATACGCAATCAGGTGAAGGGACTCCGTGAGAACGGTCATGAGGTTCATGTGTGCTACTATACATTCTCGCCAGATGGCCACCGGTGCCGTTATGCGGACAACACCATTATCGCCGATTATGGCACAGGACTTACGGCAGCCATACGCCAACGTCTTTCCTATGGCTGTATTTATGACTATTGCATGACACAAGGAATACAATTTGTCTATGCCCGCAGTTTCATGAACGCCAATCCGTGGCTCATCCGCCTCTTCTCACGGCTGCGAAGGGCCGGAATTAGGGCCGTTACGGAAATACCGACATATCCCTACGACGGTGAATTTGTAGGTTTTCCGCTGCTCGCACGACTCGGACTATATACAGACAAGATTTTCCGCCGCAGGCTGGCATCACAAATGGACGCAATGGTCACTTTCTCCGATGCCACTGAAATATTCGGTCAACGCACCATCAATATAAGCAACGGAGTTGACATGGACTCGATTCCACTGCACCACCCTATCACAACGCCAGGAGAAATCCACATCGTGGGTGTGGCAGAAGTCCACTATTGGCACGGTTTCGACCGCATGATAGCCGGTCTGGGAGAGTATTATAACAAAGAGGAACGTCCGCGCGAGATATTTTTCCACATCGTGGGCGGAGTAGCCCAAAGCGAAATGCACAACTCGGTGCATGCCCCAGGATTTGCCGAACTGATTGAAAAATACGGGATCAGAAACCGCGTTGTCTTCCACGGACAGTTGCACGGCAATGAACTGGACAGTGTTTTCAACCGCTGCGTTTTTGCTGTGGGAAGTCTCGGGCGCCACCGAAGCGGAATCACTGACATAAAAACACTGAAAAACCGGGAATATGCCACACGCGGACTTCCGTTCATCTATTCCGAAAAGGACAGCGATTTCGACGATAAGCCGTATGTCATGAAAGCACCTGCAAACGAGTCTCCCATCAACGTAAAGAATATATTGGAATTCATTGAAAGCCATATCTTCACACCGCAAGAAATCCGCTATACAGTCGGCAGCATGTCGTGGAAAAACCAAATGAAGATTGTTGTGGACAGCGTCATGAGCGACTGACTGCCGACAACGGGAAAGAGGATATGGAAGACGACCTTCAGGATTTGCGTTTCAACCAAAAGACGGCCAGCGAACGCAAGCCTACATAGCGCAGATATCCGGATCTGAAAGCGCGCAGGAACAAGGACGGCTTGTCACGAAAAGGCATAACGTGGCCTGCATGAAACACTATCGGGAGAGTGAAACGCATGTAACGCTCTATGGTAGGATTGGGCAATAACGGTTTCAACTCGTCCATCACCGTCAGATAGCAACTGAGATTGCGCCGCGTGAAACCGTGGCCCATGACTGATGTCCGCCGAACGCGATGGCAGACCAGCGTCCGCCGAAGACCGCAGATGCGGTTGCAGCCAAGAAAAAGCAAGGTTGTGAACAGTTCGTCCTCGTGGATTATGCCGACATGGAAGCGCACACCGGCACGGCGAAAGAAAGAAGTACGGATGAGATAGAGCCACACCACGGAATTGTAACGGTGGTGGTCCATCATCAGATTCAGCAGGCCGGCGCCGTCGTATAGCCGGTCTTCATCTAACAGTCGGGTCTGACGGTAGTCCCATGACAGCGGGGCGGCTCCCTCTTCATACATTATCTCAGCGTCGAAAAGGCAGATTTCAGCGTCCATGGCTTTGGCGCGGTTGTATGCCAGTTCCAGTGCATCAGGGCTTATCACGTCGTCCGCATCCATGAAATAGACGTATTCGCCCGTCGCAAGCTCCATTCCGCGGTTGCGGGCCACCGACGCACCGCCATTCTTCTGGTGCAGACATGTTATCCTGATGTCGCCGGCAGCATAACGCTCCATTATTTCGGCACTTCCATCTGTGGAACCGTCGTCCACAACAATGATTTCAATGTCGCGCAAAGTCTGTGCCTGAAGCGAACCGAACGTGGCGTCAAGATATGGCGCCACATTGTAGACGGGGATTATTATGCTGACCTTTATCATACAGGTTTTTTGCAAAAATACGACAAAATGTTGATTATTCCAAATCTTTTTTGTAAGTTTGTAGGCATAAAGACGAACTCACATCCATGCCATGAATGCAGCCACTCATAAATATAAAATAGTCTATTGCACACCTGCATTATATATGGCGGGCGGCGTGGAACGTGTTCTGACTCTCAAAACCAATTATTTTGCCGAACACTACGGCTACGACATAACCATAATACTAACGGAAGGAAAGGACAAACCGCTGTTCTACCAACTATCGGACAAGATAAAGGTAGTTCATCTCGACATCAATTTTGAAGAGCTTTGGGGGAAACCGTTTGTCAGTAAGGTTCTGCTCTACCTCAAAAAGCAACGCGAATTTCGCCGCAAACTAAAGGAACAACTGATGCATATCAGACCCGACATCACTATAAGCCTGCTCCGCCGCGAGATAAACTTTATCACATCCATTCACGACGGAAGCCGGAAAATAGGCGAATTGCATGTCAACCGAGCCAACTACCGTAACTTTGAAGCCAACGACACAAACATTCTCAAACGCCTGTTCGCGCGCTTCTGGATGAACAATCTCGTAAAACATTTGTCCCGTCTGGACCGTTTCGTCGTACTGACGGAAGAGGATTTCCATTCATGGAAAGAGCTTGACAACACGATCGTCATACCTGATCCTGTGTCGTTCAAGCCTTCCGGCATCAGCCGCCAAGAAAACAAACGCGTGATAGCGGTGGGAAGATATGCCTATCAGAAAGGATTCGACATGCTGCTGGAAGCCTGGAGCATGATTGAGAAGCAATGTCCGGAGTGGAGGCTGGCCATCTACGGTATGGGCGACCGCACCCCGTACGAGCAGCAGGCGGCCCGGCTGGGACTGGACATGACCCGCTGCCACATCAACGGAAGCACGGCCGACATAGAGAAAGAGTATTCCGAAAGTTCGCTCTTCGTGCTCAGTTCGCGTTTTGAAGGCTTCGGGATGGTGCTCGTCGAAGCCATGTCGTGCGGCCTTCCTGTGGTTTCTTTTGCCTGTCCGTGCGGTCCGCGCGACATTGTCAGCAACGGGCAGAACGGTCTGCTGGTGGAAAACGGAAACGTAGGACAACTCGCCAAAGCCATGCTCAGCCTCATCTCCGACGACGACATGCGCCGGAAAATGGGCGAATCGGCAAAAGACGACGCACAACGTTTCGATATGGACGTGATTGCCGGGCAGTGGCAGAAACTGTTTGAAACAACAATGAATTCCAAACACCACCATTGATATGGAATATGAAGTGACAATAGGAATACCGCTTTACAACGCAGAGCGTTTCATCCGCCCTACCCTGGAATCGGCACTCGCCCAGACTTTCAGGAACATAGAGTTTCTTATTGTTGACGATTGCGGCACAGACAGTTCCGTTGAGATTGTAAGAGAAATACAAAACGGCCATCCGAGGGGCAACGACATCCGCCTCGTCAGACAATCGCAGAACATGGGTGTCGGTCCGGCACGCAACCGGATTATCGACGAAGCACGCGGACGCTATCTCTATTTTATGGACGCCGACGACCTGATTGCGCCGGAAACAATCAGCCTTCTTTATGAAAACATAAGGAAACATGACGCCGAAATAGTATTCGGGTCATACGAGAAAATCATCTACAGCACGTCTGGAAACAACAACGGCACGTCCGGAGAAAAAGAGTTGTATTCCTATCCCGACGCCGTTCTGACCGGAGAGGGATGTCTCGCGGAGTTCGCCTTCCGCAAATACGGCGGCATACAGGCGGCAGTATGGAACTGGCTCGTGGACCTCAGCTTCCTCCGAGCCACAGGCCATCGCTTCATAGACGCCCACTATTGGGAAGATATGGTCTTCACATACACCCTCGTGACATACATATCACGGGCGGTTCTTCTTCATGATGTCACCTACCATTACATCTGCCGCGAGGACTCGTTGTCCAACTATCAGCGTCGCGAACATATTGGCAAGGATGAAGTGACGGCCAACGCCTCTACGATTGACGTCCTGAAAGGCGTCGCGAGAAACCGGCTCATGAGGCGCCCGTATCTCGGCAACTGGTGTTACAACGTAGTGATGACCGACTTCTACATCATCTGCAACGCCATCCGCAACCGCAACGTCATCCGGCCGGCCGTCACGCCGGCAGAACTCCGCTCCTTCATGAGTCATCCGCTACGACTGGGAGAAATCCTACGGCTGAACCGCCTGCGCGGAAAGAACCTTTTTCTATATACTCTCGGTAAACTCCCTGCCGGCATGTCCGTATGGATAATCGGTTTTTTAGGCAAACGTAAGGGACTAATCTAACAATACTACAACCATGGCCTGGTACGACAAATATCTCTCCATATACGGACGTCCGTTCGACGATGTGCCCGAAACCATCGTCAAACAGACGCGCGACCGCATATCCGCTATGCAGAGCGACGCTCCCCTGGTATCCATTGTGGTCATCGCCTACAATGAAGCAACACGCCTTCCAGCATGCCTGTGGTCACTGAGTGACCTCAAGACAGACTACCCTTTGGAAATCATCGGAGTCAACAACAACTCAAATGACGAAACCGAGATGGTCTACGAAGCTTTCGGTGTGCGCTACATAAACGAACCCAACCAAAGTCCTGGATACGCCCGCCAGTGCGGGCTGACCAACTCACGAGGCAAATACCACTTCTTCATAGACGCCGACACCATGTATCCGCCGCGCTATGTCGACCTCATGATGGAGCATCTGAAACGTCCCGGAACAGCTTGTGTGGGAACGTTCTGGAGTTTCTATCCCGACGAACGTCATTCACGGCTCTCACTTCTGCTATTCGAAGCTATACGCGACATGTTCCTCTTCGTCCAGCATTTCAAGCGGCCGGAACTGTGCGTCCGCGGCATGACGTTCGCATTCCGTGCCGACTACGCCCGTGAAGTGGGCATTCGGACCGACATCCGCCGTGGCGAGGACGGCTCGCTGGCACTCGGACTGAAACGTTACGGCCGCATCACGTTCCTCCGCAATCGCCATGCGAGGGTCGTCACAGGCTACGGAACGCTCAACGAGAGCAGCATCTGGCAGAGCCTGCTCAACCGCATCAGGACGCAGGGACGCGGCCTGACCCGCATCTTCTACAAGAAGGAACACTATGAAGACTCTGAGGAAAACATTATAAATAGACGGTGATGAGAATAGTTTATATCCTGGATACACTGGCCCGTATCGGCGGGCTGGAACGCATCATCACCGACAAGATGAACTGGCTGGCGGAAAACGGACATGAGGTGACGCTCATAACGGCCGCCCAAGGCGACCATCCCCACTCGTTTCCACTATCCGAAAAGGTGCGCCACACGGACATCGACGCCCGTTTCCACGTGCAATACCGCTACCGCTACCCCATGCGGCTGTTCGTCCGTTGGCAGATGGACCGCCGGTTTCTCCGCAATCTCAGCCGCGCGATAGAATCAATCGCCCCCGACGTGATTGTCGCGACGACATACTATAAGGCCGATGTAGTGAGCGGCATGAGATGCCGGGCTGTAAAAATCATAGAGAGCCATAACGCCCGGCCGTTCACCGGCCGCATGGACGGAGTCCGTCGGAACGCCATCATACAGTGGTTTCACGACATTTCCCTTCGCAGATACAACAGCAAGATTGAACGGAAAGCCGACGCCATAGTCACGCTGACTGAAGGCGACGCCCGCGAATGGGCCGCAGCCCGAAGAGTGTGCGTCATTCCAAATATATACACTAATCCTTCTACCGTCTCCGTCAACACTTCAGAAAACTCCGTTCCACCCGCCAACGCCAATCAGACAAATGCCGCTGACAATGAACACCAATGCCACCGGCGCGTCATAGCGGCCGGACGACTCGTCTATCAGAAAGGATTCGACATGCTCATCGAAGCATGGGACATCGTGTCAAAGTCACATCCGGACTGGACGCTCGACATCTTCGGCTCCGGAGAGGAAGAACAGCGGCTACGGCTGCAAATTCAGAATCTGGGACTTGAAAGTAGTGTCAGACTCAACCGTCCCACACCGGACATACGGCAAGAATACTTACGAAGCGACATTCTTGTTGTTTCCTCACGCTTCGAGGGGTTTTCTCTCGTACTTGTGGAGGCTATGTCATGCGGTATACCATGTGTCAGCTTCAACTGTAAGTACGGTCCGTCAGAAGTAATCCGTGACCGCGAAGACGGTATGCTGGTGGAAAACGGAAACAACACTCAGCTCGCCGCCACCATCTGCCATCTTATAGAAAACGATGAAGAACGCCGTCGCTACGGCCGCAGAGCAGCGGAGAACATCACGCGCTACCGCCCCGAAAACGTCATGCCAATGTGGACAGACCTGTTTGCGGAGCTGGCTGCCGGCAGGAAGACTGAAGACCAGCAATAGTCCTCTAAATCCATGTCAAGTTTCGTCACGACGACCCCATTCCATGATATACCACCGTAACAATATCTCATCAAGCTATCTCATCAAGCGAAACATTTATTCAGATTCAAGATAGAAACGTTTCATTTCTATCTTGAATCTGAATAAGACGAAAGAAAAGCCATTATCATCTTCCAAAAAACTTACGGCCGTTTGATATTCTCAGTGACGGCGCACCTGATGTGGCAGGAATACCACGAAAATCGTATGAAGCGCATGAGGAAAACGCCGGAGATTCATGAGCTGCATGACACAGACCGCTCGTCGCTCCGGCGTATGGGAACTGCCATCCCGCTTTAATGGCGTAAGCCGCGGACGAGGGTTTCAATCTCAGAAAAGTTATGTCGGGCAGCGAGCCGTCGGACTTGCGTTCACGCTGAAGCTGACTGCCGTCAAGGCTCTCGAAATCGTTTGCCGACAGCGGGACGGACGGCAGGAAGGTATTGTCCGTCAGAGTACATTGGCTGAGGTCGACGGCACCACAGTCGCCCCTACGGCTCTGATAAGACAGATTGCGCGTCAGAACATGACCATACCCATCCACATCAACCGCCTCGTCCCAGGACTTGCGGTTCACCATATAGAAGTTGTACTTGTTCTGATAAGCCGAATTGTTTTGCCAATCGTTGCCGCCAAGATGATGGTTCGAATAGAAACCGTTGGCTTTATTGGCCCAACAGATGCTATTCTTGATAATGTTGCGCGGCGCATCAACATCGCCTTTCATTGTTCCCATTCCATAACCGCCGGCCTTTATGCCCGTACCGTCACCACGCGAAACGCGATTGGCATCATATCCGTTTTCCCACGCCCAACAGCTGTCCACCACAACCGGCGCGAGATTTGAAATCAAGTCAATGCCATCGTCACTGTTGCGCCACGCCCGGCATCCACGGATGACATTTCCGGTATATCCGGCCTTATTGAGATGAAAACCGAAACCGTCGCAGTTGCCGCCACGGCCGTTTTCCGAGACCGGGTCGTAGTTGTTGTAAGCATCGCAGTTGAGCACAAGATTATTGCTGCCACGCGTGAAATATATCCCTATACCCATGCCGTCGTGAATGTTAACACGCTCTATGATGCAATTGCTGCCGCCACGCATACTGATATTCTCGCTTTGCGTGTGTCCCGTTATTGTCACCTGTATGCCCACGATGTCGAAATCGCGCAGTCTCCAGTAGTCACCCTTGACGTAGAATCCACTCACGCGTTTGCCCTCCGGTCTGACAGCGCTCAAGTCTATCACGGCTTTCTCACCACCATATCCGGCTATCGTGATCGGCTTTGCCGCAGTGCCGCTCTGCGTGAGATTATACACACAGGCATAGAGCCCGCCCTCCTGCCAACCCATTATCTCATCCTCCGTCGGCCTATATGTCCCGCCACGAAGATATATCACGTCGCCGGCCACAGCTTTCTCCACCGCCCGACGCAACGTTGCCCACGGCGCCCCGGACGTTCCATTGCCGTCGCCATCACTGCCGGACGGCGATACATAATAATCACGGGCCGAAACAGTCATGACGGCAATAAGGGCAATAAAGGATGATACAAGTCTGTTCATTACATTATAATATTTACGTTGTCTGAAGATAGGTTCTTTTGTGTGCAAATATATTCTTATTATCTAAAATTCCTCATCCACGTCTGCATCCATATCCGTCTGCCTCAGCGTGGCGAACATATACCTCTATGATTAACGATACATGCGGTGCAAATGTAAGAAAAATATTCAGGAAAAACAAGATTAATGGCAAAAAGATATACAGAAAAGCGAAATGCCGAGGGGGAATGAAAGAAGGCGGAGGCTGAATCATTGCTTTTCTTTCCTGAATCCACACAGAGCTATAGGAGTAATTTAAATAATCCCGACAGACGAATACACCACTTATTGCATATTATTCCGCGTTTTTTGGTCATACCTTCACGTTTTACGGCCTTTTTAGCTACCTTTGCAACAGAACAAACCTATTTACTAAAATGAAGAAACTGATAACACTTCTTACGGTCGCGGCAATGGCGCTGCCCTCCGCGGCTCAGAACGAGAAACAGACGGAGGTGCTCAACGTGGCACGCAGTGCAAACGACTACTTCATGGCGAAGTATGCCGATCCTACAGAACCCACGAACGTGAAGCGCATCCGCCCCAGCAGCCTGTGGACACGCGCCGTATATTATGAGGGCCTGATGGCGCTCTACGGCATCGACAAGCAGCAGCGTTACATTGACTACACCGACACGTGGGCCAACTTCCACCAGTGGACGCCGCGCAACGGCATCAAGACACGCGACGCCGACGACCAGTGTTGCGGACAGACATATCTGGAGCGTTTCGTCATGACGGGCGACTCGACCATGCTCCGCCCCATCCGCGAGAATCTTCAGGGTCAGATGGCCGAGACGAAAATAGGCTACTGGACATGGATTGACGCCATACAGATGGCCATGCCAATCTATGCGCAGATGTACAAGATCACGGGCGACCGCGCCTACATGGAGCACGGAATGAAGATGTACCGCTGGAGCCGCAACGAATGTGGAGGCGGACTGTTCAACGAGAAGGACGGACTGTGGTGGCGCGACGCCGACTATGTTCCGCCGTACAAGGAGAAAGACGGCAAGGATTGCTATTGGTCACGCGGAAACGGATGGGTTCTGGCAGCGCTCGTGCGTGTCATGGACCAGCTCTCACCGAAGGACAAGATATATAAAGAGGTGAAGAAGGACTTCCTCATGATGTGCGAAGGCCTGTCGAAGTGTCAGCGCGAAGACGGATTCTGGAACGTCAGCCTCGTGTCGCCCGTGACCTATGGCGGCAAGGAAACCACCGGAACGGCCCTCTTCCTCTACGGAATCAGCTGGGGACTCCAGAAGGGCTATCTCAAGGAGAAGGTATATCGCCCGATTGCCGACAAGGCTTGGGAGGCAATGGTCAAGGATGCTGTCCACAAGGACGGATTCCTCGGATATGTGCAGGGCACAGGCAAGGACCCGTCGGCCGGCCAGCCTGTGACCTACGACAAGGTGCCCGACTTCGACGACTATGGCGTGGGCTGCTTCTTGCTCGGCGCCGTCGAATACTATAAACTGCTGGGCAAGTAGTTTATTTGAGGATAACCAATAACAAATAGGGACATTTTTTTGTATCTATCCATCACATATTGATGGCTGACAGATATCAAAATATGTCCCTATTTTGTTTATAGACCTTATTTTGACACAACTCTTTCCAATTAAGTGGAGCGCGACATTCTCTTCTCCCCCCCTTACTCTCTTTGGTGGCTTATTACCATTTTACCTGCGAAACGCCTGTTAGAACTGGAAATATTTTCTATTTTTTACCCCCCAAAAGCGAACAATATCATACCCCCTGTTTTCAAACGCGAGAACGAATATACGTTCAAGACATAACTCCAACGAGAAGGGACTGATGCACATCAACATACTCTACCGTAGCCACGAGACTAAAAATCGGTGCGTTCAGATGTTTATTTAGCCCACATGTCCGAGTGTAGGAATGAATAGCTATAAAGTCTCCCTATTACTGTTAATTAATACAAAATTAAGCCCGTTTATAACCGCACTATAAGAAAAATAGGGTAATTTTGCAACAATTCAATTAAAAGTTATAGCTTATGAAAAAGATTATGCTGACAACCATAATGCTGATATGCGGTATTGCATACGCTGCAGCGCAGGCAGAAATCAAGTTTGACAAAACCACCCATAACTTCGGCAAGTTCTCAGAGTCGGCCCCCAAAGTGTCATGCACATTCACATACACCAACACCGGTGACGCACCCTTGATCATAAATCAGGCCGTGGCCAGCTGCGGATGTACTGTGCCCGAATATACAAAGACTCCGGTCAAGCCGGGAGAAAGCGGTACAATCAAAATCACATATAACGGAGAAGGCAAGTTCCCCGGCCACTTCAAGAAGTCCATCACCGTGCGCACAAACGGCAAGGTGGAAATGACACGCCTCTATGTCGAGGGCGACATGGAAGAGGCAAAGAAGTAGTTTCGCTGAAAGAGCCGAACGCAATCCGCAAGACATACTTACGCGGATTTCGGAGCACAATATATTTTCATCTTACTTGACGTAAGATGGCATGCTCATCTGAAGGCTTTCATACAGGCTGAGTCATAGAGACGTCACATGTCATGGCGTCTCTATTTTTTTTGTGCTTATCCTGTTAGCGCATACTATTTCTCCAGCAGTACCATCTTATTGTCTTCGTCAGCAAACGACATATTGATATCAAACATTCTGCTTGAGGACAAAGACAAGACTATGTCCTTACA
This sequence comes from uncultured Prevotella sp., assembly GCA_947170725.1. GTDB lineage: Bacteria > Bacteroidota > Bacteroidia > Bacteroidales > Bacteroidaceae > Prevotella. The sequence continues at coordinate 68,673 of CAMVUM010000004.1, read as the reverse complement.
CAGGAGAATCATGCGACATACATTTCAGGTGAGCTCACGTTCACTCAGAATTCCTGATGAACCTAAATTATATGATTCACGACACCTTCTACAAGTCCATATCCGGTTCTCCCTATCAGTATATCGGTATATCATCGGCGTCCTTAATATTTACAAAATCACATCAGTCGGAACTTCCGTTCTGGCGGATTTTGCAGGCATTTCCGGCCTTTTTTGAGCATTTTCAGGACTGACGGACACACCGGAAAGATTGGATTTCACGTCCGTCAACTCCCGTAAGGGCCTTACGGCCTTTCCAGAATGAAGATTCCGGTGGTTTTTCGTTCGCTCTTTTTGTCCGGAAAAGCTACCGTTTTTCTGCCGTAAGGGCTTTACGGGACGGTCGCGGGGCCGCTTTCGCCTTGCAACGGGGCTGCTGTTGCAAGGCCGTAAGGCCCTTACGGCAAGCCCGGGAGAGCCTTACGGCAAGACGACAACGGCTCCGCCACAATGTCGCGGAATTGTTAGCGATTGTAAGTGATTGAAAATAAAGCAGTTCGGGAATATGTAAAGATATACTCACGATTACCCCTGATTTCTGACATGCGCATGCTTGCGATATTTGCGCCAATGCCGGAAATATTTCAGAAAGTCCCCACTCTCGCAGGGGGTAAATTCAGAAAAAAGAATACATCGACATCTTTGCTGTATAGCATGAACCGCTATGATTATACCATACCATCCGCATAAAGGTCTTCAACATGCAATAAAAATATGCAGCCATTCAAGACTTCCTGTCCCCACGTAAGTATCCATAAAAATAGCACATGGTCAGAACGAATAAGAGAGGCCCAGCGAGCAATATTCATTGAACTGCCAGTAGCCCCATTCCTCGTCACGCTTCTTGGCAGAATCGTCCAAACGCGGATAGACAAAGATTCTCGTACTGATATATTTCGTTACGTTGAGCGTTATGGTGTTTTCCCATTCGAGAAGAGCCTTCTCGTATGTGGTATATCCATAGAGCCGAGTAACCCATTTGATCTGGTCCGTGATCTTCCACGTGAGGCTTGTCGTTAGCTGGGAACCGAAGTCCTCCAACGTGTGATGATCGCCCACGACGCCATATTTCTTTGCAAGGTTCTTCCGGTCGACATAGCGGAAGTTGAACGAGAGGAACGAGAGGTTGACACTTCCTGTCAGCCGCTTGTTGCGCGTCTCCACCGAGTAGTCCATACCGAGACCGACGTTGAGATTGAAGGGCGACATGAAGTCGGAATAAACCTTCTTATCGTTGTTCTTAAGACCCTTGGCAAACTGCGTATAGGCCAGCACCTGAAGCGTGTAATACCAGCGTTTGGTGGCCTGAAGTCCCAGTTTTCCGGTATATCGGAGGAGGTCGTTGTTTGTCTTATACTTATGGAGCGTGTCCGATGGCGATGTCTGATAGCCGAGTTTCATCTCCAGCTTGTTCTCAAACTTTATGCGTTTCTTGTTGTTGTAGTTGGCGGTGAGGGTCACGCTGCCCACCATCGAATAGTTGCTTTCGCCTCCCTTGTGCCAGTTTTCCGAGACGTAGTTCTGCATCACCTGAAGACTGTTGTCGCCGCTGAACGTCCAGAAGTTAGGACGTCTGACCACAACCTCAACCGGAACTGTGACCGGCTCGTCAGCCACGGGCTCAACCCATTCGGTCAGCTCGACATTCCGGCGCACCGGTTTCTCCACGTCGGAACGTATGGAGCCGACCCGGCGCAATCCTGTCTCGGTGGTCGCAACGAGGTCCGGCCGGCGCATATATATCGAGAGCAGGGCTGCATCTACGGCGTCGGTAACGTCGTCACGTCCTGAAGCCGCCGGAGTTATCTCCAACGTCTTGACCGCAGCCGAATGATAGAACGTGGGAGGAACGAAAAGGCGGAAATAACGGCCGTCGGTCGTGCCGTCACGAAGCGCTGAGCGAACGGCGGCAACCGAATCGGCGAGCTGCAGCGAACGGGCAAGTGAATCTGTATAGGCCTTGACCACAAGCGACGTGTCGGACTTGACCGGACGTTGGTGGCGGCGCTGGGCGGCGGCGGTGGCAGACAGGAGCAGGACCGCAGAGAGGATATATATATGTCTGATATTCATTCTTCGATTATAACCGTGATGTATTATATTGCAAACGAGCGCAATGGGAGCCTGCTCACAGATTGCCGAGTGCAGACTATCTTATGCAAAGATAGCAATTATTATTGGATTTTAACCGCCTCTATACCATTCAATACTAATTCTTTACCTAATCTTTGCGGGTTTCAACTTTTTTTAGTAATTTTGCGCCTTGAGTATAATTAAGGTATTAGATACAAATCATTAAATTATATAAATTGTGGCAGAAACAAAGTATATCTTCGTCACCGGCGGTGTAGTTTCATCGCTTGGCAAAGGAATTATTTCGTCGTCAATTGGCAAATTGCTTCAAGCCAGAGGCTACAACATCACAATCCAGAAGTTTGACCCGTACATCAACATTGACCCGGGAACCCTCAACCCCTACGAGCACGGAGAATGCTACGTCACAGTGGACGGAATGGAGACAGACCTTGACCTCGGCCACTATGAGCGCTTCACCGGCATACAGACCACCAAGGCGAACTCGCTGACGACAGGACGAATCTACAAAGCCGTCATCGACAAGGAACGCCGCGGCGACTATCTCGGAAAGACAATACAGGTCGTTCCCCACATCACAAACGAAATCAAGCGGAACGTGAAACTTCTCGGCGAGAAATATCACTACGATTTCGTCATAACCGAAATCGGAGGTACTATCGGAGACATCGAGAGCGCACCGTTCCTCGAAGCCATACGACAGATGAAATGGGAGATGGGAAAGAACGCCGTTAGCGTCCATCTGACATACGTGCCCTATCTGAAAGCCGCAGGAGAATTGAAGACGAAGCCGACACAGCACTCAGTGAAGGAACTCCAAAGTGTGGGAATACAGCCCGACGTGCTCGTGCTGCGCACGGAGAAACATCTGAACGAGGACATCCTGAAGAAGGTGGCGTCGTTCTGCAATGTTGACAAAGACTGTGTCGTTCAGAGCGAAGACCTCCCGTCAATCTATGAAGTACCGGTGAACATGCAGCGTCAGGGACTGGATACGGCCATCATGCGCAAACTCGGCATGGAAATCGGCGAAATGCCGACACTGGGCCCGTGGCGCAGCTTCCTGGAGCGCCGCAACAATTCGACGAAAGAAGTGCGCATCGGACTTGTAGGAAAATACGATCTGCAGGACGCTTACAAGAGTATCCGCGAAAGTCTCGCACAGGCCGGAACGTACAACGACCGCAAGACCGTTCTCACGTTCATCAACTCCGAGACTCTCACCGAGGAAAACGTGGCCGAAAAGCTGGCCGGACAGGACGGTATCATGATATGTCCGGGCTTCGGACAGCGCGGAATCGAAGGCAAAATCATTGCAGCCCACTATACCCGCACGCACAACATCCCGACGTTCGGTATCTGTCTTGGCATGCAGATGATGGTAATCGAGTTCGCACGCAACGTCCTTGGATACGCTGACGCCAACAGTCGCGAAATGGACAGCAAGACTCCCCACAACGTCATCGACATCATGGAGGAGCAGAAGAATATCACCGACATGGGCGGAACAATGCGTCTCGGTGCATACGAGTGTGTATTGAAACAAGGCTCGCGCGTGTTCGATATATATAAGAAAGAGCATATACAGGAACGCCACCGCCACCGTTATGAGTTCAACAACGACTATCAGACGGAATACGAGCGCAACGGTATGCTCTGCGTTGGACGCAACCCCGAAAGCAACCTTGTGGAAATCGTGGAGATACCGGGACTCAAGTGGTATATCGGAACACAGTTCCACCCGGAATATCAGAGCACCGTGCTCAATCCCCATCCGCTCTTCGTGGACTTTATAAATACAGCTATCAAAAACAAGAAAGATGAATAAAAACAACACTATCGGTTTCATACTGATAATATTGGTGCTGATAGCATTCAGCTGGTATAATCAGCCATCTGCCGAGGAGATTGCCGCACAACGCAAGCAGGACTCCATTACCACCGTAATGAAGCAGAAAGCGGAAGAGGCACAGAAGCTGGCCGCCGAAACAAGGAAGGCACAGTCACTCGCACAGGCTCAGGGCGACAGCACGGCACTGTTCTTCGAGGCTCTCAACGGCCGCAACAGTCAGGTAGTCCTGAAGAACAGCAAGGTAGAGCTGACGCTCGACACCAAAGGCGGCGTAGTCAAGAAAGCCCGGATTCTCGGTTTCAAGGACCGCAACGACGCCAACGACGTCACGCTCTTCGATGGTGACGACCAGAACCTCAACTTCATGCTGGCCGGAAAGACGACCAACATCGTGACCAACGACCTCTATTTCACACCGACGAACGTTACGGACTCTACCGTCACTATGACGGCCGCAGCCGGAAACGGCGGAGCTGTCATACTGGACTATACGCTCGGTGCTGACTATCTTCTTCACATGGCCTTCAGAGTTCAGGGACTGAACGGCATATTCGCACCGAACTGCAAGGAGATGGACATCGAATGGAGCGAGATGTGCCGCCAGCAGGAAAAGGGATTCACTTTTGAGAACCGCTATGCCTCACTCACATACAAGGAGAAGGACGGCGGCACGGACTATCTGAGCGAGACATCCGCAAAGGAGAACGAAGAGATTGAAGAGGCCCTCGACTGGGTTGCTTTCAAGAACCAGTTTTTCAGTGCCGTGCTCATTGCAAAGGACGAAATCGCTGCCAACTCCCGTATGACGAGCATACCGCAGGAGAAAGGCTCTGGCTATCTGAAACAGTATGAAGCGAAAATGAAGACGGCATTCGACCCCACCGGCTCAAGGCCGACGGAATTTGAGATGTTCATCGGTCCGAACGATTTCCGCCTGCTTCAGGATGTTGAAAAGGAAAGCACGTTCGGCAAGGATCTCGAACTGCAGCAGCTCGTCTATCTGGGATGGCCTCTGTTCCGGATTATCAACCGCTGGTTCACGCTCTACGTCTTCGACTGGCTGACAGGCTTCGGTCTCAATATGGGCATCGTGCTCATCATCATCACGCTGCTGCTCAAGTTCATAACATTCCCGATGGTGAAGAAGAGCTATATGAGCTCCGCGAAGATGCGCGTGCTCAAGCCGAAACTCGAAGAGGCTACAAAACAGTATGACAAACCCGAAGACCAGATGATGAAGCAGCAGGCCATGATGGCGCTCTACTCCAAATATGGTGTGAGTCCGCTCTCGGGCTGTCTGCCGATGCTCATCCAGATGCCTATCTGGATCGCAATGTTCAACTTCGTCCCCAACGCCATCCAGCTGCGCGGCGAGAGCTTCCTGTGGATAAACGACCTGTCAACATATGACCCCATACTGGAGTGGGACACAAACATCTGGCTCATAGGCGATCATCTCAGCCTCACATGTATTCTCTTCTGTGTGTCGAACATCCTCTATTCTGTTATGAGCATGCGCCAGCAGAAAGACCAGATGGTCGGACAGCAGGCAGAACAGATGAAGATGATGCAGTGGATGATGTACCTCATGCCCGTGATGTTCTTCTTCATGTTCAATGACTATTCGGCAGGCCTCAACTTCTACTATTTCATCTCGCTCTTCTTCAGCGCAGCCATAATGTGGACACTGAGAAAGACGACGGACGACGAGAAACTGCTGGCTGTTCTGGAAGCACGCTACAAGGAGAACATGAAAAACCCGAAGAAGACCAGCGGACTGGCTGCAAGGCTTGAAGCCATGCAGAAGCAGGCCGCCGAGATACAGAGACAACAACGCGAAATGCAGAACAGAAAAAAATGATATGTTCTGAATGAACGGAAGGTTTTAGAATAAACGCAGGGACGCAAAGACGCAAAGGTTATTTTTAACTGGACACACACAGTAAAAGTATTCTCAGCGTCTTTGCGTCTCTGCGTATTCAATCAGAAGCTAATATTACCAACAAATGAAAACATATCGAATAATCGTTGCCGCCGTGATTGCCCTGTTCGCACAAACCGGCAACACAAAAGCACAGAATGCCGTGAACATAGGCAAGAACAACATCACACTCAACAGCCGCCTCATGACTCCAGAAGCTCTGTGGGCCATGGGACGCATCGCGTCGGCGGAAGCATCGGCCGACGGACAGCAGATTGTCTATCAGGTGGGCTACTATAGCGTAAAGGAAAACAAGGGCCATCAGGTAATCTGCGTCATCAACGCCGACGGAAAGAACAACAGCCAGCTGACCACCACAGCCGCCAGCGAGACCGACCCGACATGGGTGAACGGCCGCATCGCCTTCCTGACCGGAGGGGAGATATGGTCAATGGAACGCGACGGTAGCGACCGCCGCCAGCTCAGCAAGACGGACGGAAGTGTCGAGGGCTTCAAGTTCTCACCCGACGGACGTAAGGTTATCATCATCAAGTCGATGGCGTTCAACGAGATTATCAAGAAGAACCCCGACGATCTGCCTTTGGCTACCGGCCGACGCGTAACCGACCTTATGTACCGTCATTGGGATCACTATGTCGAGACAATCCAACATCCTTTCATCGCCGATGTCAATGCTGACGGAACCATTGCCGGCACGATGACCGACATTCTTGAAGGCGAACCATACGAGTGTCCGATGGAGCCGTTCGGCGGAATCGAGCAGCTCGCATGGAGCCCCTCGTCGAAAACAATAGCATATACGTGCCGCAAGAAGATGGGACGGGACTATGCCATCTCTACCGATTCGGACATCTTCCTGTATGAAGTGGACACGAAAGAAACGCGCAACCTCTGCAAGCCGGAGGGATATAAGCCCGTCGCCGTGAATCCCACCCATACGATGAAGGACCAGAATATCAACAGCGAGGAGAACCTGAAGAACAATCCCGGCTATGACACCAACCCTCAGTTCTCGCCCGACGGACGACACGTGGCATGGCAGAGCATGGCCCGCGACGGATATGAAGCTGACCGCAACCGTCTCTGCGTCTACACCTTTGCCACCGGCGAGAAGACATACGTCACGGAATCGTTCGACTCCAATGTTGATGCCTTCTGCTGGAGTGCCGACTCAAAAACTCTCTCGTTCATCGGTGTATGGCACGGCTGTGTCAATGCCTATCAGACAAACCTCAACGGAGACGTGAAACAGCTAACCAACGATTGGGCCGACTATCTCTCAATAGCCCCCGCCAACAACGGCAACAAGCTCCTCGCCATGCGGCAGAGCCTCTCCGCTCCTACCGATATCTATGTCATCACTCCCGGCAAGGAGGTGAAGAAAACCAAGATTGAACAGATAACAACGGAGAACAAACATATCACCGACCAGCTTTCTCTCGGTAAGGTGCAGCAGCGCTGGGTCAAGACAACAGACGGAAAGAACATGCTCTGCTGGATTATACTGCCGTCAAACTTCGACGAAAACAAGAAATACCCCACCCTACTCTTCTGCGAGGGCGGTCCGCAAAGCCCAGTGAGCCAGTTCTGGAGCTATCGCTGGAATTTCCAGATAATGGCTGCCAACGGATATGTCATTGTCGCCCCAAACCGCCACGGTCTTCCCGGATTCGGTTCTGAATGGAACGAGCAGGTGAGCGGCGACTGGACCGGCCAGTGCATGGACGACTATCTGTCCGCCATTGACGATGCCGCAGCCAATCTGCCGTTCGTTGACCGCAACCGCCTCGGCGCTGTCGGAGCGAGCTTCGGCGGATTCAGCGTCTACTATCTTGCAGGCCACCACGACAAACGCTTCAAGTGCTTCATCTCCCACGACGGTGCCTTCAACCTCGAATCAATGTACACCGACACCGAGGAAGCGTGGTTCAGCAACTGGGAATACGACGACGCTTTCTGGAACAAGCACCAGACGGCCGACGCCCGCAAGACATACGCCAACTCGCCGCATAAGTTCGTTGACCGCTGGGATACCCCCATCCTCTGTATCCACGGCGAAATGGACTACCGCATCAACTACAATCAGGGCATGGGCGCTTTCAACGCTGCCCGCATGCGCGGTATTCCGGCAGAACTGCTCATATTCCCCGACGAGAACCACTGGGTGCTCAAGCCTCAGAACGGCGTTCTATGGCAGCGCACGTTCTTCGGATGGCTTGACCGCTGGCTCAAATAAATTATTATTTATTAGTTATTATTTGGTCTACTATGTATACAAGAAGCCAAATAATAACTAATAAATAAAAGGTAAAAAGGTAACAAATAATAATTAATAAATAACAGATAAAATGAATAAAACACTACGCGATTCCGCTGCCATTCGCTGGGCAGCCCTATTGCTTCTGGCTCTTGCGATGTTCTGTGCTTATATCTTCATGGACATCCTCTCGCCTATCAAAGACCTCATGCAGTCGCAACGCGGCTGGGACTCAGATGCCTTCGGAACCATGCAAGGTGCCGAGACATTCCTCAATGTATTCGTATTCTTCCTCATCTTCGCCGGTATCATTCTCGACAAGATGGGTGTGCGCTTCACCGCTCTTCTCTCGGGAGTAGTAATGCTTGCCGGAGCATGTGTCAAATGGTATGCCGTCAGTGACAGCTTCATCGGCAGTTCGCTTGATGTATGGTTCACAGAAAATCTCAATCATATTCCCGTATTTGAACAGCTGGGCGTGTCACCGTTCTACGAAGGCATGCCTTCATCAGCCAAACTTGCTGCTCTCGGTTTCATGATCTTCGGATGCGGCTGCGAGATGGGCGGAATCACTGTCAGCCGCGGCATCGTGAAATGGTTCAAAGGCCGTGAAATGGCATTGGCGATGGGTTCTGAAATGGCGTTGGCACGTCTTGGCGTGGCTACCTGCATGATTTTCTCCCCCTTCTTTGCCAAGCTGGGCGGCGAAATAAGCGTATCACGCTCTGTTGCGTTCGGTGTCGTACTTCTGTGCATATCACTCATCATGCTCGTTATCTATTTCTTCATGGACAAGAAACTCGACGCACAAACCGGTGAGGCAGAAGAGAAAGACGATCCCTTCAAGATATCAGATATCGGTCAGATACTTTCGTCAATGGGCTTCTGGCTCGTGTCTCTCCTCTGCGTGCTCTATTACAGCGCCATATTCCCGTTCCAGAAATATGCGGTAAACATGCTACAGTGCAATCTTACATTCACAGAAGTTCCGGCCGACTCTTTCTGGGCTTCTCCATCCGTAACGATTGTTCAGTATGGCATCATGCTCGTTGTGGCTGCAACAGCATTCATGTTCAACTTCATAAAAAAGCAGGAACTGAAATATACCATGCTGGCCATATCCGTACTGGCACTCATCACCTATTGTTACATGGGCTACATGCGTCAGTCTGCAGAATCCATTTTCGCCGTATTCCCGCTTCTCGCTGTCGGCATAACCCCCGTTCTCGGCAATTATGTAGACCACAAAGGCAAAGCCGCTTCAATGCTTGTGCTCGGTTCGCTGCTCCTTATAGCATGCCACCTCACATTCGCATTCATCCTTCCGGAGTTCAAGGGCAACCAGGTCGGCGGTGTTGTCATTGCATATCTTACAATCCTTGTCTTGGGCGCATCGTTCTCCCTCGTGCCCGCTTCGTTGTGGCCCAGCGTGCCTAAACTTGTCGACGCAAAAGTGATCGGTAGTGCCTATGCTCTTATCTTCTGGATTCAGAACATCGGTCTGTGGCTCTTCCCGCTCCTTATCGGCAAAGTGCTTACAGCCACCAACGAGGGTGTCACCGACCCCACGAACCTCAACTACACAGCCCCTCTCATAATGCTTGCCTGTCTTGGCGTAGCAGCCCTCGTCATCGGTCTTTTCCTGAAAGTCGTTGACAAGAAGAAGGGCCTCGGACTTGAGGAACCGAACATAAAATAAACAAAAAATTAAGAACGAAAAATCAGTTGCCGCCGTTCCCACTTTGTCTAAATAGCAGTGGGAACCGCGGCAACTGATTTTTCGTTCTTAACTCTTCAATTCTTCATCTCGCAACTCCTTCACTCTCCATTTTCAAACCTTACCACCAGTGGAAGGTGGTCGCTGGTTCCGTAGGCAGAAAAGCGATAGCCGGTGTATGAGCGGAAAGGCTTGAGGCCGCCATACTTTTTATCTTCTTCAAGCAGAAACGGGGCATCGTAGACGAAAGCAGACTTAACACGGGATGCCAACGACGATGACATCAGAATATGGTCAAGACTCCCCCAACGTCCATTATAACGATAGGTACCTTTTGCACGCCCATAGAGCCCGCGGGCACCGTCCGAAACGTCGGCAAGGCCATGACTGAGATATAGCGAGATGGCCGGATCTCCGGAATAGTCATTGAAATCGCCAGCTACAATGATTTTAGCGTCAGGCATCAACGCCCTTACGGAGTCCACCGAAGCACAAAGCCGACGGGCTACGGCCTCACGGAATTTCCGCGAATGGCGCTCACCATTACGCCGGCTCGGGGCGTGAACAACAAAGATATGCAATGTATCTTCCGTTACTGTACGACCGGAGACATAGAGAATATCTCGCGTCGGCGTCATTCCTCTCACCGGTTCGACTCTGAGCGGATAATGACGTATCGGTGCGAAAGCGAACGGCGAATACATCAAGGCAACGTCAATGCCACGCCCGTCGGGCGAATCGGTCATTATGTATTCATAACGTGCTGTGCGAAGAAGTGAGCGTTTCGTCAGGTCGCGCATCACACTGTCATTCTCCACCTCGCAGAGAGCGACGAAATCCGGCATGCGATAGTTTGCGCTACTGCCGACAACAGCCCCATAGCCATGTTCCGCATCAGCATCATCAACATGTCCTCCAGTCATTCCGACACAATCACGACTGCCCTTTTCATAGTCCGCCCCACCCTGTCCGCAGGCAACAACGGCCTGAGCGATGTTGTTCACCTTGCGCCAATATTTCCATGGCGTCCAATGCCGACCGGATTCGGGAAGAAATTCCATGTCTTGCTTCAGACTGTCATGGCGGCAGTCGAAAAGGTTTTCGCAGTTGAGTTCGGCGAAAATAAGGAAAGAAGAAAGTAGAAGGGATAACAAAGCGACAAAGATTTAAGGATTACAAATAAATGGGATTACAATAAGAACGGCAGGGAATTATAATGGCATAACGGGAAAGAACTAAGATTATAGATAAAAGGAAGCAGGGACAGATTCTTGTATTTGTCCGCAAACGACGGAATGTCATGTGCTAAAGCGGACAAACACAAGAATATATGTGCCCCTGCAATTTCAAAATACTGTTTGCCGTCACATCGTCATCACTTGGCGACAGCCTCCAGACGTTTCATCATGGCGAACATGAAGACTGCGGCAATTAGGCATACGCTCATGAAGACAGCCCAGCACACCCACAACGGGATTGTTCCCCACAACACACCGCCGAAAAGAACGAGCTGATTTCCGATAGCCGTAGCCACAAACCATCCGCCCATCATCATTCCCTTATATTTGGGAGGAGCGACCTTCGAAACAAAGGAGATTCCCATCGGAGAGAGCAGAAGCTCACCGAACGTCAGAATGAGATAGACACCGATAAGCAGATTTGGCGTAACGTCGGCAACATGAACAGCGACCGGATTGCCGTCAGGACCGGGTTCGGTCTGAGGCATGGGAAGACCTATGGAGAAGAACAAAAGCATTGCGAAAGCTGCAGCGGCAATAATCATACCGTATGCAATCTTACGCGGTGCGGAAGGCTCCTTGCCATTGGCAGCCAAGGCCCCGAAAATAGCCATTGACACCGGTGTCAGGGCAACCACATAGAACGGGTTGAACTGCTGGAAAATAGGTGCGGAAACCTCTACCGCGCCAATCATCTGATAATACTTATAGACGAGCAGACCAACTGCAACGATGATTACAGCGGCTGATATGCCCTTGGCTTTTTCCGTCTTGCTCTGGAAGAGAGAAAAACCTGCGTAAACGATGAAGATGATGAACACGAGATTCCATACGTCAAAGGCCATTCCCTGTACGCCCTCTGCCGAACGCGCCGTAAACTCATCGGCAAAATATGTCAGCGACAGACCGTTCTGATGGAACGCCATCCAGAAGAAGATGACAACGGCATAGACGAGACACAGTGCCGTAATGCGCTGCTTGGTCTCAGCCGGCGAAAGTTCCTCAACAGTTGCGGTATCACTACCTTTAGCGGCCGACTTACCATTGCCCTCGGTATGCTTGAACGTACTACGGAAAGCATAATATATCGCAATCGATAGTATCAGCGAGGCGCAGGCCACGGCAAAAGCAAAGTGATAGGAATCATTCACAGAATAGCCTAACTCGGCCTGGGCATATTCCATGATCCGGACAGCCATTGTCGGAGCGAACAAGGCACCGATATTTATGGCCATATAGAACAGTGAGAATCCGGAGTCACGGCGTGCGGCATATTTCGGATTATCATAGAGATTACCGACCATAACCTGCAGATTACCCTTGAACAGTCCCGTGCCGAAACCTATCAGCAGCAGTGCAGCCAGCATCACGACGAGAGCCACCGTGTCACCTCCAAGCGGAATGGAAAGAAGCAGATAGCCACCGAACATTATCATGATTCCGGTTGTCACCATCTTGCCGAAACCGAACTTGTCGGCCAGCATACCGCCGAAGAGCGGGAAGAAATAGACGAGCATCAGAAACGAACTGTAGATAGTGCCGGCTGTTGCTGCCGACAGACCATAGTTGGCTCTCAGAAACAGTGCGAATACGGCGAGCATCGTATAATAGCCGAAACGTTCGCCGGTGTTGGCAAGAGCCAACGCATAAAGACCTTTAGGTTGTCCTTCAAACATAATTTATTTAATTTTAGGGTTATTAGATTTCACGATGTCAAATAGATAGGTCAGTTTGACGACGATATTTCCAATGTTACTCCGCCCGAAATAGTCGCGCTTGGAGTTGTTGTAGATGTCTCCCAAACCGTAGTAGTAGCGGCCTTCAATGATGAAGTGGCCCACCTTCGGATGGGAATACTCCAAACCGAGACCGCCAACGATTCCATAGTCGAACTTCCGTTCTATGGGAAGATATTCCTGGGCTGCGTCGCGCTGCGCGCCGATACGGTCGTTGACGTTGCGCAGGTTGAAATCAAAATTCGATTTCGACTTTTCCGACAGGAACATGCCAACCTGCGGACCGAGCTGGAAGAAGAACTGAAAGCCCTTGCGCTCGCGTCCCCACCCCATGCGGGCCATCATCGGCACCTGGATGTAGGTCAGACACCGCTCATACTCTTCAGGCTGGCCCGTATATTGGTTTATGACCGGCATGTCTTCAGCCGTGAGGATGTCTTCCCGCCATCCCGTCTGCGTGTAATTGACCTCACCGACAAGTGCGCAGATGCTGTTGAAATATTTCTCACACGTATAGCGCACGGAGAGACCGGTTGTCATGCCGCCCAACATCTTCTGCGGGATGTTGGGATTGAACCCAACCGAGCTCATCACATATCCGCCGTTGACGCCAATGGCCACCTCGCTCCGGTAGTCGCCCACCTGTGCCGCCGCCGTCACGGCCATCATCACGGCCGACATTGTCAGAATAATATATCTACGCATGTGTGTCAGAAATTGATTGTCTCTATCTTATGTTCCGGAGTATAGTGGACGAATAGCAGTCCGCGGTTCTGCAGTCTGCCGTCGCCAATACGTTCGAAATGGAGCGGTGTCTGTATGGGCTTGTAGCCTACAACTCCGCGCGGACCGACAAAGACCTTTCCGTACATGTGAAGTCCCTTGACGAAATAGTAGGCATGGTCAAAGCCCGTTATGGCAAAACGCGGCAGGGCGTGCATCATGTCGGCATGGAAGTTCCAGCGGTATTTCTGCTCTATGCGCGCCGTCTGGGGCGACAGCGGATTGGTATAGAACGTGGCGGGGATATAGACGCTGAACTTATAGAAATTGTCAAGATTATACTTCGTATACATCATCCATTCCGTATATCCGAACATCGAGATGCTCAGCTTCGGTCTGGTCATGGCCAGTCCGTTCAGCTTGGCGAAGGCTATATTGAGCTCCGGCGAGCGTCCGGTATTGAGTATGACGACGTTGGGCTGCGTCGTGCTGAACGCCTTGGCAAACGCCGCCTCGCTTGACTTAAGGTTTGTGATGGAATGGCTGCGCCCCATCGTCTCCATGCGCCGGCGCAGTCCGAAGGTAAAGATGCCCTTCTTGCTGGTTGTATCGTTGCAGTCTATGAATACTGTGTGGAAACCGGCAAACTTTTCGAGGAAATGGCCGATAACGGCCTCGTTGTAGTCTTCCGGACTCTGATAAACCTGAAATATGTTGCGGTTTGTCTTCACCTCGGGAGCATTGATAGAGAACGGTATGAGCACCTTTATGTCATGGGCCTTGGCGAAATCGGCAAGCGGCTTGACCTGCTTCGAGTAGAGCGGGCCGATGATAACATCACACCGGGCGGCATCCCTGTCACGAAGCGTCTTGCTGATGTCGGCATCTTCCGGCACGTTCCACGCCCTGACATCCACCGAAATCCCCCCCTGACGAAGGCTGTCGCAGGCCATCAACACACCGCGATAGTATTCAACCATGCGCCGGCCGTCACCGTTGATGTAATGCAACGGCAACATCACGCCCACACGTATCTCGCGCTTGCGCATGTCCACTTCATCCTTGCCCTTAGCCACGCCGGCCTTATCGCCCGCCTGAGCGACCTTGGCTTGCTGGGCCTGTTGGGCTGCGGTCAGTGTCTTGTCCGGTCCCGATGGATATGGAATGAAGATTGTCTCGCCTTTCTTCAACTCATATCCTGGCTTGGTCATCTCCGGATTGGCCGCAATCAGTTCGTCAACGGTCAGTCCGTTGTCACGCGCGATACCGAAAATGGTTTCCTTCTTCTTCACCTTGTGTATCTCTTTCCACTTAGTGGTCTGTGCCATTGCCATGCCGCCCACAATCATGACGGCCACGGTTGCCAGCACATATCTGCGTATCTGTCTCATCATTCTTTTTTTTCCGATTAATTGCTCTTTTCCTATTAATCGCCTACAAAATTACTGAAAAAAAGCGGAATAACCCGCATAATGTCCTAAAAGGTATGTTCAAAGATAAAAAAGTTCTTCATCCCTCCGCTTCTCTGCCTCCGCTTTTCTCAGCCTAACTTTCATCCGCTTGCACTGAAAAGGATTCCGTTTCTTCACATTTTTTGCATCTTTAAACCGAAAAGACACGGAGTCATCATGTCACAATAATATCACGGAATTTAACACTTGAAAAAATTCAAACCGGAACGGAGCTACGCCGAAATCATCACATTCCGGCGTCGCTTCAATCCGGTTTTCTGTCTGCCGCCGGGTCGGGAAGGCCTTACGGCTCTGCAACGGGGCCGTTTTCGCACTCCAACGGGGCCGCCGTTGCAACGCAATAAGGGCCCCGCGGGAAGGTCGTAAGGCCCTTACGGCAGGAATTTTCGACAGATTCCATTGCACACTTTCGCTGATTTCACAGTAAAACACTGTAGCTCAGGCCATAAAAGATGCACGCGCAAAACTCGAGAATTTCGGACCACGGGAAAATAATTTCAGAATATCGCAAGGATTTGAAAGCATTTGTCCTCTTAATTCCGAGTTTTTAACACTTTGCGACTTGCCATAAAAACCATATAAATCAGATTGAGAATTTCTTCTCCAATCAGTATGACTACTTTAACTGACAGATAACAAACCGCACAGACTTTCCCTGCTACTGATTTTCACTTTCCTGCCTATTCCATATTTATTGCCTCAGCGATGCTGAAATCGGAAATTTCTGTGTAACTTTGCACGTTACATATATAATTGAATGAACATGAATGTCATAAGAACAAAACTAATAATGGCCGTCGTGATGGTCATGATGATGCCCGTAGCGATGCTGGCGAACTTCACGCCCACGGCCTACTATACAGTAGACGGAGAGCAGCGCGAGGAAACCGAGGCCATCGACGACGCCCAGGCCCCGCTGAGGGTGACGTTCCGGGCCAATCCGTCAAACATCGACAGTGGCATAATACCGTCGTACGAATGGCGGTTTGTCAAGGACGGAAGCCGTGACGCCTACATCGTGAGATATGAGGAAGAGACGGTATTTGAGTTCATGGAGTCCGGAACGACAAACGTTTCGCTCTACGTCAGCTATGGCGGCGACGAAGAGCCGGAACTGATTTCGACCATCCGTATCAGTATCAGTACGAGCATTCTGGAGATGCCCAATGCTTTCTCACCGAACGGCGACGGCGTGAACGACATCTACAAGGCCAAGGACACCCACAAGAGCATCGTGGAGTTCAAGGCTTACATCTTCAACCGATGGGGCCAGAAGCTCTATGAGTGGAGCGACATCAACGGCGGATGGGACGGCACTTACCATGGCTCGCCGGTGAAGGCAGGCGTCTATTATGTGCTGGTCAAGGCCAAGGGAGCCGACGGACGTGAATATAACATCAAGCGCGACGTTAACGTGCTAAGAGACTATACCGAGGAAGGAGAAAGTTTCTGAAACAAGAAAACGTTCTCCCGAAGAATCTGATGTTCAGGATACATTAAGAAAAAACGATGCAAAGAGAAGACGAAAAGATAAACGTATGGGGTGCGCGAGTGCACAACCTTAAGAATATAGACGTGGAAATACCGCGGAACAGCCTGACGGTCATCACCGGTCTGTCCGGTTCCGGAAAGTCGTCACTGGCTTTCGACACTATCTTCGCCGAAGGACAGCGACGCTACATCGAGACATTTTCGGCCTATGCCCGCAATTTCCTCGGCGGCATGGAGCGCCCCGATGTGGACAAGATTACGGGACTCAGCCCGGTGATAAGCATCGAGCAAAAAACAACCAACAAGAATCCGCGTTCGACCGTGGGCACGACAACCGAGATATACGACTTCATGCGTCTGCTCTTTGCCCGCGCAGGCCGCGCCTACAGCTACGCCACTGGCGAGGAAATGGTGAAATATACCGAGGAGCGCGTGCTCGAGATGATAACCGACGACTATGCCGGCCGCAAGATTTTCATACTTGCCCCGCTCGTGCGCAGCCGCAAGGGTCACTACCGCGAGCTGTTCGAAAGCATGCGCAAGAAGGGGTATCTGTATGTGCGCGTCGACGGTGAGGTGAAAGAGATCAGCCGCGGCATGAAGACCGACCGCTACAAGAACCACGACATCGAGGTTGTCATTGACAAGATGCAGGTGCAGCCCCGCAACAAAGACGACGAGCGACTGCGCAAGACCGTGACCACGGCCATGAAGCAGGGCGACGGGCTGATAATGATACTGGACAAGGAAACGGGCGAAGCCAAATATTTCTCAAAACGGTTGATGTGCCCTACAACAGGCATCTCCTACAGCGACCCGGCTCCAAACAACTTTTCGTTCAACTCGCCGCAGGGCGCCTGCCCCCACTGCAAGGGCCTTGGACAGATCAACGAGATTGACCTCAACAAGGTCATCCCCGACAGGCTGCTGAGCATACATGCCGGGGCGATTGTGCCGCTGGGAAAGTATAAGAACCAGATGGTGTTCTGGCAGATTGACGCCATATTGAAGAAGTATGACTGCGACCTGAAGACGCCCGTCAACGACATTCCGGACGAGGCTATGAGCGAGATTCTCTACGGTTCGCTGGAGAACGTGCGCATAGACAAGGACCTTGTGAAGACGTCGAGCGACTATTTCGTTGCGTTCGACGGCGTGGTGAAATATCTCCGCACGGTCATCGACAGCGACGATTCTGCAACGGTTCAGAAATGGGCCGACCAGTTCATGGCCGTATGCCAGTGTCCCGAGTGCCACGGACAGCGGCTCAACCGCGAAGCTCTTTCATACCGCGTGTGGGACAAGAATATCGCCGAACTGGCGGACATGGACATCGCCGAGCTGCGCGACTGGCTTGACCACGTGGAGGAACACCTCGACAACCAGCAGCGTCAGATAGCCGAAGAGATACTGAAAGAGATACGCACACGCGTGGACTTCCTGCTCGAAGTGGGTCTTGACTACCTGTCGCTCAACCGTCAGTCGGCCACTCTGTCGGGCGGTGAGAGCCAGCGCATACGTCTTGCGACACAAATCGGTTCGCAGCTCGTCAACGTTCTCTACATCCTCGACGAGCCGAGCATCGGTCTCCACCAGCGCGACAACGAACGCCTGATACGCTCGTTGAAGGAGTTGCGCGACATCGGCAATACCGTCATCGTCGTCGAACACGACAAGGATATGATGCTTGCCTCCGACTGGCTCATCGACATCGGCCCCAAGGCAGGACGCAAAGGCGGCGAGGTGGTGTATCAGGGAGCGCCGCCGGTCTCCATCACATCCCCACAAGAAGGGAACTCCTGCGGACTGAAAGGGACGGAGGAAGACAGTTTGAAAGAGACGGAAGAAAATCACAATGCGGATAATGCAGAAAGGATTTCTCCCGCATCCATTCTCACTCCTACTTCCTCGAATCCACACCTGTCATCACCCCTTGTGCTGGCAGACGGGGGCCTCGGTTCCACTATCTCCTACATCACCGGACGGATGAAAATCGCCGTACCGCCGACACGGCGCCCGGGTAGCGGCAAGAGCCTGTGGATTCGCGGCGCGGCAGGCAACAATCTGAAGCACGTGGACGTGGAGTTTCCTCTCGGCAAGCTGATTGTGGTGACCGGAGTGAGCGGCTCTGGCAAGTCGACGCTCGTCAACGAGACGCTCCAGCCCATCCTCTCGCAGCACTTCTACCGTTCGCTGAAGAAGCCGATGGCCTACGACGCCATCGAGGGACTGGAGCATATAGACAAGGTCGTCAACGTTGACCAAAGTCCGCTCGGACGCACGCCGCGATCAAATCCAGCCACATATACGGGCGTGTTCAGCGACATACGCTCGCTCTTCGTCAATCTGCCCGAGGCGAAGATACGCGGCTACAAGCCCGGACGCTTCTCGTTCAACGTGAAAGGCGGGCGATGTGAGGCCTGCGGAGGAAACGGATATAAGACAATAGAGATGAACTTCCTGCCCGACGTGATGGTGCCATGCGAGGTGTGCCACGGCAAGCGCTACAACCGCGAGACACTTGAGGTGCGCTACAAGGGTAAGAGCATTGCCGACGTGCTCGACATGACGATTAATCAAGCCGTGGAGTTTTTTGAGAACGTGCCAGACATCTTGCGCAAGATAAAGACCATTCAGGACGTCGGCCTCGGCTACATCAAGCTGGGACAGCCCTCCACCACGCTCTCGGGCGGCGAGAGCCAACGAGTCAAGCTGGCTACGGAGCTGAGCAAGAAGGACACCGGCCGCACGCTCTACATCCTTGATGAGCCTACAACAGGACTGCACTTCGAGGATATCCGCATACTGATGGAAGTGATAGGCCGCCTCGTCGACCGCGGAAACACGGTAGTGATTATCGAGCACAACCTCGACGTAATCAAACTGGCCGACCACATCATCGACATCGGACCCGAAGGCGGACGCGGCGGCGGCGAGGTTCTGTCGGTGGGAACGCCCGAGGAAGTGGCCGAGAGCACAAAGGGATATACCCCGAAATTCCTGAAGGCGGAGCTGGAATAACATAGAACGCGAAACAACCCGATGCACATGTCCGCACTACATATCGCAGGACAATTTGTACGCAGCGTCATCATTGCTTTCTTCCTGTTTCATATAATAAGGGCGGAGGCAAATGTCACTATCTTTTCAGATTTGATAGCCAGTTGTGCAAACTCGTAGTAGTGCCGGACGCCGGCATAGATTCCGGTGATCCTGTGAATGCCATGACATGCGATGCCAAAGGAAACCTATGGTTGGTCACGGATAAGATGATAAAGGAATACACCACCGACGGCAGACGGCACACCATACACAACAACAACCGATATGCTGACGTGAGCCAGTTTCTCGATATCAGCAGCAAGGACGGACGCATCATAGTGACATGCTCCGATGCACAGCTTGTTGTCGACCCTGACTATCGTAGCGACAATCCCCATCGCCCGTCGCTGACAACGGCAAGCATAGACGGCAATACTATATATGCTTTTCATGACGCTGCCACACAAGCCATACCAGCCGGACAATCTTTACTTGTGGTAGACATCTACGACGGCCAGACACGAAATGATACACATAAACTTCTCCTCACAGATGTCAATGCCTCTCAGGCAAGGCTGTCGGCAAAGTACAACGAGGCGCTTCAACTCTACAATAACGAATGTTATGTAAACGGCAGAGAGGCTATGAACATTGCTCTTGTCAAGGCAAAACCATACTTGTCAAGCTATTATGAGCCGGAAATAGATATTGCAACTGATGCTCTGCAAGCAGCCATAACCGCATTCATTGACGCAAATCCAGGAGTAGCCAATGTCTCATGCCGAAATTATTATCTCAAAGCCGCCGACATCACGACAGGCAACATGTATGCTTGTGTAACCGCCGACGGAACATTGGCACTGACGAAACGGGGATATTCACTCTAATTGTCGACGGAGACAACGACCGAACATATCTCTACAACCCGTCGTCAAAGACTTTTGTTGTGGCAAAGGCCGGCAACGGTCAATCGTTTTGGACCGCGTCGGACACTGACGCCTACAAACTGGGCAAGGTTGAAAGCAGCACCACCACAGCCGACACATATACGATAATGGGCGATCCGCTGGCGACCAATATCTATAACTATCTCAATGCATACGGCGGCGCCAACCATACGGAACTTTCATCATATACGCGCGACGACAAAAACAGTCAATGGCAGCTCATTGCTGCAGAAGACCAGACGTTTGTCTTTGATGTTACTGATGTAACCGTAGGACTTGATGACTTTCTTGATACAGCAAAAAATATTCGCGGTGCAACGATACTGCCGTGGACATCGGGTATTGGCAACGTCAATGCCGGCCGGCAGCTAACCAATACAGCTGTATACAAACTGTCAGGACAACGCGTTCCCATGTCGCATACAGAGACGCTGTCGGCAGTCTCTGGACTCAGAAGTCTCATCATAACAAATGGCGTGAAACACATATCCAGATAGTTTTAAGGCCAAACAGAGAGGGATATCAAAATACACATATAACAAAAGTATGTTAATATTTTGATAAACCCTCTTTAGCCAATGAATATCGTTTTGAAATTCATGCTGCAAATGGTTCTTAATTGTTCTCATGGCTTTATGATAGGCCATAAATATTCCCCGAAGAGGCAAGAGAATCTAAAAAAATTAATACCTTTGCAAAATAAAAAGAACGAACAATAATGACATTCATGAATATCCGTCCTCTTATATTTTCCATCATATTGCTGCCGGTCCACATCAAAGCACAATCCGAAAGCAATGTCAATCGCGAAGGATATGGATTGGTGAAAACAAACATCAGTACATCTTACGAGCATGGGTGGGGCAATATAGAGAATGGATTTGCAGCAAGGGTTTCGTATGAACTGCTAAGCGACAACCATTCCACTCTCACGGCAAATGCCAGATATACATCAACGGAAATTGACTTTGAAGCCGACGAACTGACCAAAGACTACATTCCATCAGATATTGCTCTCAACGGGCTCCATGCTATGGGACAAGTAGGAATGACATATACATACAAGAACAGAATCGGCGGCAAACCAATTGTGGCAATGGGTATGCTCAACAGCGAATTCGGAGCCGGCAGGTTTCAGCGCATATCGGGAATTGTCATGGGACTGTATATGCTGCGCGCCACCAGGACAACACGTTTCGGACTCGGTCCTTTGGTCATGCTCAACTCAACATCTAAGATTCCGGCTTTCCTCGTATTTATGTATCATCACAGGTTTAACGACCGTTGGACTGTCAATTTCTATGGCGGAATGATGGGCCTCGACTATACTCCTTCGCGAAATGACATTTTCAGTCTGGGTGCCGATATTGATGTGAAATCGTTCTATTTCACACCCGAAGACAAGCGGTTGCCGAATTATTGCAGGTTCACATCAACAGCTTTCCGCCCGATGTTGAAGTACCGCCGAAGGATGATTCAGAATCTTTATCTCGACGTTCAGGCCGGTGCGGCAATAAAAATGTCATGCCGCGTGAACGGCGTCACCGGCACGAAAGAATATTTCCATTGTCACCGGAAGGCGGCTCCATTCGTCCAGACCTCTATGTCCTATTCGCTGTGAGACGGAGCGCATTCAGAATAGACAATCCGTAAGTCACAGACATTCATGCACACAAATCCATTTCTGAATATCACAAACAAAACTCCAGATAACAATGAGAAAACCGACAACAAACCGTGTTCTGACAGTAATCCTGCTGACAGTGGCAATCCTTTTCAATAATCCCGCCCGCGCCCAGAGTCTTCGGGTGCTCTTTATCGGCGATTCCGTCACCGACGGCGGATGGGGCCGCAGCGGCGGAAGCATGGCCGCAACGAAAGACAGAGACCTCGACGACTGGAACCATCTCTACGGCCATAGCTACATGATGATGTGTGCGGCCGAACTGGAAAGCCATCATCCGGAACGGGCATACAGCTTTCTCAACCGCGGCATAAGCGGTGATGACATCAGCCGGCTGGAGGCGAGGTGGCAGGACGATGCCATAGCAAACGCCCCCGACGTTCTGTCGCTGCTCGAAGGGACTAACGACATCCACTACTACTTGGAACAGCCTGAAGGAAATTTCGACATGGACGGCTGGGAGCGCCGCTACCGCGCACTGCTTGACCGCTCGCTGGCGGCCAACAACCAGTTGCGCATAGTCCTCGGAACACCGTTTGTGGCCAAGGCCGGATGGGTTGGCAAGGCTGACAACTATCACCTGCGTGACAGTCTCGTCAGTGTCATGAGCAACCGCATCAGGCAGATTGCCGAGGACTATGGCGCCACGCTCGTTGACTACAATGCCCTTTTCTCACGGTTGTGCATCGGCAAGTCCGATGTTTCCCACTGGATTTGGGACGGCATCCATCCGACCCCTGCTGGCCATCGCCGCATGGCAGACCTGTGGCTGAAGCGGACACGCAGGCTGATGAGATGACAGAAGATACTCGTTCGGGCGGATATGTACGGCTACATTGAAAGAACGGTATAGAAATAGCGGCGATAGAATATCTTGCACAATATCACCAATGAGAGTATTATCACGTAGATGCCTATAAGCTGGAATATATTAATATGTATGCCGGAAAGAGAGGAACCGGGCATGGAGGATAGCCAAAAGAGATAGGCATTGAGACAAACAACAACTTTTATGAGCAGTGAGACAATCAAGTGCTGGACAGCTGGTATAAAACAAAGAACTAACGCCGACAAAGCCAGATAAAGTATGACGGTGACGGCAGGAATGGCCACGATGTTTGACAAAAAGAAAACAAATGAGACCGTCCCGAAATAATAGGCCACAAGCGGGGCGGTGACAAGCTGGGCGGTAAATGACATGACCGTGAGGCTCCAAAACCAGGAGAAAAAGCGATGGTTCAAACGGAACCTTACAGGTATGATACCGACAACCGGCTTATAAAGAACGAGGATTGAAGCCACTGAAAGGAACGACAGTTGAAAGCCGACGTCATAAATACTGAACGGATTGACAATGAGTATGATTAAAGCCGCAAGTGATAGGATGTTCAGAGAGGCACGGTCATGCCCAATAATTGCAGCAAAAGAAAATGCACTTATCATAATGGCAGAACGTACAACGGATATCGGCATTCCAACGATAAAAACGTATGCCCAAATGAGTATAATGATCAGTAGTTCGCGTAATAACCCAAAACGGCCACCGGAAAAAATGATTGAAAGAAGGAAATATATCACACTGAGGTGCATTCCTGACAGTGCAAGAATATGGGACACTCCGGAAAGAGAATAAACATTGCGCAACTCCGGAGAAAGTTCTGCCCGATGGGCAAGAGTCATGGCTGAAACGACTGCAAGTTCCTGACCGTCAAGTCCCAAACTACGATATTGAGCCAACAGTTTGTGACGATAACGGAGAAAGACTATGCGTGCACGCCTGACTGTAGACACGCTGCTGACGTCAACATAGGCTTTTTCCCAATTACGGTAATAAATGAATGTCTGACCGGATATGCCATTTGTTTTCAGATATGTGACATAGTCAAAATCCGAACCATGGTTATTTGACGGCGGACGCAACAAGGAACGAACTTTCAGGCCATCACCAACCATTATGCCTAAATAGCGACACGCTACTGTATCTTTAAGTAAAGATGCTTTTACTGTACGGCCAATGTATGGACCGGATGTTATTATCATGTCGAAACGCAGCACACGCCCACGCTCTTCCGGTTCGCTCGCGACCACAGCTTCATAGTCGGTTTCTTCTTCCGGATAAACAACCGGACATGTATCTTCTGCCCTGCTTATAAGCATGCAACCAAGACAAAAGACTGAAACATTAAGCAACATACTCTGAAGCAGCGGACGCCTAAAGATGAAATAGCATACGACAAGCAGTATATAGATGACGGCAAACCAACATGACGTCGTTACATGAAAAAGAAGACTGTTACCCACGCATATGCCCAAAACAAGACTGAGGGCAACAGGAACAAGTGGGTTGGTGTGGAACAGATTTGAACGCCTCACGTGCCTTTCTCAGATATAAGAAAAGCGGGGCATACGGCTTCCCGCAAGGAAATTTCCGTATGACCCGCTGTATCGTTGTTTATTTCAGAAATGATTTATCAGTTGGCTGCGGCTGCAATCCACTCATATACGCAGCTGAACACACCGAAAGCCACGATGCCGGCCGTACAGAGGGCAAGGGCCAAACGGGTATTGCAGTCGCTACGGAACGTAGGCAGCGGAGCATCCTCATTGTTGATGTACATGGCCTTAACTATCAACAGATAGTAGTAAAGACTGACTACCGTGTTTATCAAGGCTATGAACACAACGAAATATGCCATGAACGAACCCTGCTCTGCCGCTGCCATGAAGACGAAGAACTTGCTGAACATACCTGCAAACGGAGGAATACCGGCGAGGGAGAACAGAGCTAACGTCATAAGGAAAGCGAGCTTGGGGTTGGTTTTGTAGAGTCCGTTGTAGCTGCTCATACGTGTCATACCGTTATTGTTCTGCTCTACAACGCTGATTACAGTGAAGACGCTCAGGTTGGCCACTACATAGACAAGCACGTAGTATGTCAGTGCGGCTACACCGGTTGTGCTGGCGCCGATGGCTGCAAGCATGATATAACCGGCCTGAGAGATTGAACTGAAGGCCATGAAGCGCTTGAGCTCGTTCTGACGTATGGCAAACAGGTTACCGATGGTGATGGTGAGCACGATGACGATAGAGAGCAGATACTCCCAATAGTCTATCATCGGAGCGAATACCTTGCAGAGTATCATCATGAGGGTAAGCGTTGCGGCTCCCTTTGAGATTACACTGAGATAGCCGGTAACGGCTGTAGGAGCTCCCTGATATGTGTCAGCAGTCCAGAAGTGGAACGGCACGAGAGAAATCTTGAAGCCAAGTCCGCTGAAGAAGAACACAAGTCCCATGATGGTGAGGGGAGAAGTTGATATATGTTCAGCGACGTCATCGAAATAGAGTGTTCCCACGGCTCCGTAGACGAACGATATGCCGTAGAGCATCACACCACTTGAGAATGTTGCCGTAAGAATGAACTTGGCGGCACCCTCGGCAGAGTTCTTCTTCATCTTGTCGAAAGCCACGAGACATGCCATGGGCACGGATGCCATCTCAAGACCGAGGAAGAACATGAGGAAGTGGCCTGAAGACATCATCATGTACATACCGAGCAGAGTCGAAATGACGAGCATATAGAATTCTCCGGCCTTGTTCTTCACATCATCGCGATTGAGCCACGGCTGGGCCATTATAAGCACAATGAGCGTGCCGGCGGTGAGAATGAGCTTCATCACGTTGACAGCATTGCCCGTGACATAGAGACCTCCGAAAGCGGATGTAGGCTCAGCGAGAGCGCAAGGAGCAATCTGGGCGAGCATGAGCAGTCCGGTGAGTCCATATAGCACAGTGTGCTTTTTGTCGTTGCCATGCAGTGCGAAATCAGCAATGAATACTATTACCAGGATAGCCATCAGTGTGGCCTCCGGCAGCATATTAAAAAATTGACTGTAATCCATTTTTCCTGATAATTTTTTAGATGTTAATTACGCTGAGAATCGGTGCCACGCCATCTGTAATGATATTGCTTGCCCAAAACGGGAACGAACCGAGACCGGCCACGCAGAAGATGAGGCAGCATACAGAGAAGCGCTCGTCCCAAGTGGCATCAGTAAGCTCAAGATAGTGCGGGTCGGCAACATTGCCGAAAAGTATCTTACCTACCGTGCGCAAGATGTACACAGCCGTAACAACGATTGACGTACAAGCGATGATCGTAGCCACACGGTGGAACATGTCGGCGTTCTCGAACGAACCCACGAAGATGGTCATCTCGGCGATGAAACCGGAGAAACCCGGCAGACCGAGGTTGGCAAGACCGGCAATGACATAACCCACGCTGAGGAAAGGCATTATCTTCATCAGACCGCCCAACTTGCGGATGTCACGTGTGTGTGTGCGACCGTAAATCATACCGATAAGGGCGAAGAAGAGGGCCGTCATAAGTCCGTGGGAAAGCATCTGGAGAATAGCTCCGGTACAGGCTGTCTTAGTCATCATAAGCAGAGCGAAGAGCACAAGTCCGCAGTGAGACACTGAAGAATATGCGTTGATATACTTCAAGTCTGTCTGAACACAAGCCGAAAGGGCTCCGTAAACCACGGAGATGGTTGTGAGGATGAGGAACACCCACGCTAACTCCTGGGCTGCATCAGGCAGCAGGAACATTGCCACACGGAAACATCCGTAACCACCGAGCTTCATAAGCACACCGGCATGGAGCATGGAAACGGCCGTAGGAGCCGAAGCATGACCGTCGGGAGACCATGTGTGGAACGGGAACAGAGCACCAAGTACACCGAAACCGATGAAAATGAACGGGAAGAATATCTTCTGTACATCAACGGGGATGTTGTGCATAGCGGCTATTTCCTGAACGTTCATCGTTGTTGCACCGCTGAAATAGTAGATGCCGAGAATACCGATGATGAGAAGGGCTGAACCTCCCATGAGCATCAGCGTCAGCTTCATGGCTGCATATTCCTTGTTGCCACTTCCCCACACTCCGATAAGGAGGTACATCGGGATAAGAGCAACCTCATAGAACATGAACATGGTGAACATATCGGTGCAGATGAAGAATCCGTAAACACCGGTTGAAAGCAACGTGAACCACAGGAAATACTCCTTTGTCATCGGCTTGAGCTGCCATGAGGCAAATGTTCCGGTGAACACGATAATACTCGAAAGAAGCAGCATGACAACGGAAATTCCGTCGACGCCAACAGAATAGGCTATGTTCAAAGGCTCAAACCAAGGTATGCTGTCTGTGAACAGCATGGGATATTCCTCGGCAGGCATAGTGGCACGCATATCAAGGAATGCGAACACCAGCCATATTGACAGGGCCAGCAGGGCTGTCGAACCGGCCACCATCACATACCGTACCCAATTAAGATTGCGGGCAGCCCAAAGGCCAAGCAACATCAGGACGGGGATTACTACGAATAGACTTAATATATTCATCTTTTCTGATTATATGCAAAGTAATACTAATGTTAAGGCTACAGTGCCCGTAATGAACCATACGGCATACTTGCGCACGTCGCCACTCTGCCACGGACGGATGGTCTCTCCGGCCTCGTTGGCTCCCCAGGCAAGGAAGTCGAACGTTCCGTCGATTACATGACGGTCGAACCATGCGATAGGTGTGCTGACACAGCGGAAGATAATCTTATGCGTAACGAACATGTAGACCTCGTCCATATAGAAGCGCTTGTAGGCGGCACGATGGAGTTTTGGGAACATGCTGTAGAGCTTGTCGGCGACAGGCTGCTTCTCACCTTTATATATATAGGTGGCAAGAGCAATGCTGATGATGGCGATGACGGTGCTCGTCGCAGCCACCTGAACATCGAAGTGGATATTATACTCTGCGCCGGATGCCGTAACGAAACTGCCGAAGCTGCCACCCCACCCTGCGAAACCGGCTATTGTCGTGTAAACACCGACACCTACGGTAATCACACAAAGCACGATGAGTGGCAAAGTCATGTTGAGCGGAGCCTCGTGGGGTGTGTGATGGGCATGAAGTTCCTTGTTCTCCGTTCCCCAGAATATCCCGTAGTAAAGACGGAACATGTAGAAGGCGGTCATGGCGGCCACACCGGTCATGATCCAACCGACAACAGGACTGTAGGCAAAGCATGCGGTGATAATCTCGTCCTTGGAGCTGAAACCGGAGAAGAACGGAATACCGGCAATGGCAAGACAAGAGATGAGGAATGTGATATGCGTGATGGGCATATACTTGCGGAGCCCGCCCATAGTTGACATCTCGTTAGAATGAACGGCATGGATGATACATCCGGCACCGAGGAACAGACAAGCCTTGAACATGGCGTGTGTGAACAGGTGGAACATGGATGCCATATAGCCGAGCTGTGCGTGATTGTCGAGAACCTCACCGTGATGGCCGGGCAGACAGACGCCAAGCGCAACCATCATGAAGGCAATCTGGGAAATAGTGGAGAAAGCGAGCACGCGCTTGATGTCGCTCTGCGCACAGGCAACGGCAGCGGCATAGAAAGCGGTGAACACGCCGACCCAGACAACAATACTCATCTGGCCGGGAGCATACTCAACCCACAGAGGGAACAGACGTGCAATCTGGAACACACCGGCAACAACCATCGTTGCGGCATGGATAAGGGCACTGACAGGTGTCGGGCCTTCCATGGCGTCGGGCAGCCAGATATGCAACGGGAACATGGCGCTCTTACCGGCACCACCTATGAACATCAGCACGAGAGCCGTGGGCAGGATGAATCCGCCTGCGGCAACAGCCTTCATGACGTCAACGGGGATAAACGGAGCCGTTCCGTCGCCCATAACTACATCACCGGCAAACGAGAAGCTGAACGAACCTGTATAGTAACCGAAGATAAGGATACCGATAAGGAAGAACATATCAGCAAAGCGTGTGACGATGAACGCCTTCTTTGAAGCAGATACAGCGGCCTGAAGCGGATAGTAGAAACCGATGAGCAGATATGAGCTCACACCCACAAGCTCCCAGAACAGATACATCTGGAAGATGTTCGTGGCAACAACAAGTCCGAGCATAGACATCGTGAAAAGGCTCAGATAAGCATAGTAGCGCTGGAAACCTTTTTCGCCGTGCATATAGCCGAATGAATAGATATGTACCATCAGGCTGACTGTGCTTATCACGATAAGCATCATCACGGAGATGGGATCGAGCATGATACCGAGGTCGAAGTTGAGAGCTCCGAGCGGCAACCATGTGAAGTTGTAGGGAACCAATGTCGCAAACGCTCCGTCAGTCCCACGCTCTGCCGTAAAATAACAGAAAGCGGTATAATAAGACAAAACGGTCACAATACCCAATGATGTGGTACCGATGAGTCCGGCTGTCTTATGCGGCATCTTCATGCCGGTCAGTCCCAATACAAGGAAAGAGAGCAGCGGCAGAAGAAGTATTAGAAATACAAAACTATAATCCATAACTCACATTAAAATTTCATGTTTTCAATACTGTTCACCTGGTCGCTGTTGAAGTTACGGTAAACATTGATAATAATCGCGATAGCCACCGCACTTTCCGCCGCGCTCACTCCGATGGAGAACAAGGTCATGAAAAAGCCCTCGAACTCTCCAGGGAACAACAGACGGTTGAATGCAGCGAAATTGAGATCAACGGCATTGAGCACAAGCTCGATGGAGATGAGCATGGCTATCAGGTTGCGGCGGGTGACGAAACCGAACACGCCGATGAAGAACAACAGTGCGCTAAGCACGAAATAACATTCTACTGGTACCATAAATTATTTCTCCTCTTCTTTTCTTGATACTACAATACCTCCGATGATACATGCGAGCAGGAACACAGAGATGAACTCGAACGGGAGTACATACTGATATTTCTCGCTGCCGAGCAGAGCCTGGCCGATAACACTCATAGGCACCTCTACGCCGTCTGTTGCACAGCAGGCTTTGGTGATGAAGTCATTCTTGATCAATATGAGTGCCACAACGGCAAAACCGAGAAGTGACACACAAGCGCCGCAAATGGCACGACTGCGCTTGACACGCTCGACAATACCTTGCAATGTGCGCTTGCCAACAAGCTGGATGGCAAATACATAGATCATCGTAACGCCACCGGCATAGACGCTGATCTGGGCCGCTCCAAGATAAGTATAGTCAAGCAGGAAGTAGAGTCCGGCCACTCCGAAGAGAACGAACAGCATGAAAGTGGCTGCCCGCATGATACGGGTCGTTGTCACGCACATAACGGCAGAGCCGAGGATGACAACGGCAAGGATTATAAACATTACTAAATTAGCCATAAAAACTATCGTCCTCCTATTATTTTTTAGTGTTCCACTTACCGATTTCGATAGGCGAGCCACCGTCAATGATATTGGGCAGCGACGGCTCATACTTCACTTCCTTGTCGAGGTGGAGCATCAGCGAACCGCGTTCAAAAGTTGAATTCTCGAAATCGTTTGTAAACTTGATGGCGTCCTGAGGGCAAACGTTGACACAGAGCTGGCAGAACATACAGTCACCGAGGTCATACTGATAGTCGGTCAGGAACTTCTTTTTCTTGCCGTCCTCAGTCTCACGCATCTCCGACGTAATCTTGATTGTTCCGTTGGGGCATGCCTTCTCGCACAGCGTGCAAGCGATGCACTTGTGATTGCCCTCGGCATCGTGCGGCATGACAAGACGTCCGCGATGGCGCTCAGACACGTGCAGCGTTGTCTTACGGTTTTCCGGATACTGTTCGGTCACCTTCGGGATGAAGTATTCCTTCATGGTGACTCCAAGACCGGTGAGCAGCGACTTTACGCCTTTCACTGCTCCTCCGAAATATGAATTGTTATTTTCCATTTGTCTAATGAATTTTATATTCCGCCGTGATTACTTGATATACCATCCAAGTGCTACGATGACAGTCATGAGCACAAGGTTCAGCAGTGACAACGGCATGAGATATTTCCACTCAAGTTTCAGTATCTGGTCAATGCGCAGACGCGGGAACGACCAGCGTATCCAGAGCAATACCCAGACAAGGGCAAACGCCTTGCCGAGGAACCAGACGATTCCGGGGATATAGTCCATCACGGCGTCGAAACCTTCGATTCCGACATGGATAGGCATCCATCCGCCGAGGAACACCGTTGTGGCGACACCGGCGATGACGAACATATTGAGGTACTCGGCCAAATAGAAGAAGCCGAAGCCCATACCCGAATACTCCGTGTGATAACCGGCAGTCAGCTCGCTCTCGGCCTCAGGAAGGTCGAACGGGCCACGGTTGGCCTCAGCGTTACCGGCCACAAGGAACACAAGGAAGGCGATGATTGCAGGGACATGTCCCTGGAAAACAAGCCATCCGAACGGTCCGCCCTGTGCCTCAACGATTCCGCTGATCTGCATCGTTCCAGTGAGCACGACGGCTGTGATAAGGCAGAGGCAGAGCGACATCTCGTAAGAAATCATCTGAACGGCGCCACGCATGGCCGACACGACACTATACTTGTTGTTTGAACCCCATCCGGCGAGGAACACGCCGACAACACCGATACCGGAGATTGCCGTGAGCAGGAATATACCGACATTAAAGTCAAGAATGCCCGCACCCTTGTTCCAAGGCATGAACGAGAATGTTCCGACAGAAGCGATAAGCACAAGGAACGGAGCTACGAGATAAAGCAGCTTGTCAGCCTTGTCAACGAAGAAAATCTCCTTCTGGAGCATCTTCAGCACATCGGCAAAAACCTGGAACACGCCCCATGGACCGACACGCATCGGACCGAGACGACACTGGAAGTAGGCACACACCTTGCGCTCCATGAAAATGAGCACGATGGCCAGCATGGCGTATGCCGCAAGGATGAACACACCCACGATTACGCACTCAATGAGTATCGACAGGAAGTCTCCCAAACCGAGAGTCTCGCGCAGGAGGCTGTCGAACCAAGTTGTTACTATACTAAAATCAAACATAACTTAATTATCTGTCAATATCAGGAATTACGTAATCTAATGTAGCGCCCACAGCTATAAGGTCGGCTATCTTCTCGCCGCGCAGCATCTCGTCCATGGCCGATACCAGCGGCAGACCCATCGGACGGAACTTCAGGCGGTAAGGACTCTTGTCGCCCTTGGAATCGAGATATACACCGATTTCACCGCGGCTTCCCTCACACGACGTATACCACTGTCCTTCCGGGACGCGGATGATAGGCTTCTGCTTGACATAGAAGTCGCCAGCGGGGATGTTGTCGATGAGTTGCTCGATGATGCGGATGCTCTGCTCCATCTCGTCCATACGTACCATATAACGGTCGAAGCAGTCGCCGTTCTGATAGGTAATCTCGTCGAATTCAACCTTGCCGTACATATCGTATGGATGGTTCTTGCGAACGTCGTTGTGCCATCCTGCTGCACGGCCCGTACCTCCGGTACATCCGTAGCTGATGGCATTCTCCATAGAGAGTTTGCCGACGTTCTTGAAACGGTTCTGAAGGATGACGTTGCCGGTGAAGATATCGCGATACTCCTGGAACATCGGCTTCATATATGCACACAACTTCTTCACGTTCTGAACGAAGTTGGGGTCGATGTCTTCCTGACATCCGCCGATACGGTAGTAGTTCTGAATCAGACGTCCTCCGGTGGTCTCCTCCATGACGTTGAGCACCTGCTCGCGGTCACGCATACCATATATAAATGCTGTCAGCGCTCCGAGGTCCTGCGCGCAGCATCCGTAGAACAGCAGATGGCTGTCCAGACGCTGCAGCTCGTCCATAATAGTGCGGATATACTTGATGCGGTCAGTCAGCTCCACACCCATGGCCTCCTCAATGACAGAGCAGAGGGCGTGACGGTTCATCATGGCGCTCAGATAGTCCATACGGTCGGTCAGGGCCAGCGTCTGCGGATAGGTGTAGCTCTCGCACATCTTCTCTATACCGCGGTGGATATATCCGCAATGGGGATATATCTTCTTGATTGTCTCGCCGTCAAGCACGGTCTGCAGACGGAGCACACCGTGGGTGGCAGGGTGCTGCGGACCTATGTTGATGACATAGTCGTCGTCGCCGAACAGCGGGCGCTTCGTTGCAACGAGCTTTCCGTCCTTGTTGAGACTGTACTCGAAAGTATAGTCGGGCTCGGGATCGTCAGTCAGCACATACTTGTTGTTCCCGGCGCTCATGTCGTAGTCCTTGCGGAAAGGATAGCCTTCAAAGTCCGAGCGCAGGAATATGCGGCGCATGTCCTTATGGCCTAGGAACTTTATGCCGAAGAAGTCGTAGACCTCGCGTTCCAGGATCTCGGCACTCTTCCACAGGTGCATCACCGTAGGTATGTACGGTTCGTTGCGATCGGCGTTGACAGCCTTCACGCTCATACGCTCATGTGTCTTCGTGTTTTCAAGGATGTAGATACATCCCAGTCCTTCCTCGCCGAAGTCCTCACCAACGATAGTCACAAGGAAGTCGAAATGCTTTTCGTTCTTCAGTTTTGCCATCTCTGCGGCAAACACGTTCAATTCGAATTGTCTGTTTTCTAATTTCATCGTTTCGTCTTCCTTATATTATTTTTTAAAGTCTTCCGGAACATCAGTCACCACCAGAGGCTTCTTCTCCTTATGGTTGCGACCTCCGAAGAATTTCTCAATCTTCACCTTACGCTGCAACTGCATCATACCGTAGAGGATGGCCTCCGGACGCGGAGGACAGCCAGGCACGAACACATCTACCGGCACTATCTCCTCAATGCCCTTCACCACGTGGTAACTACCCTTGAACGGGCCGCCGGAAATGGCGCAACCGCCCACGGCCACAACATACTTCGGCTCGGCCATCTCGTCATACAGACGCTTCAGGACCGGAGCCATCTTGTGCGTAATCGTACCGGCACACATGATGAGGTCGGCCTGACGGGGAGAGTTGCGCGTAACCTCAAATCCGAAACGGGCGAAGTCATAGCGGGCACATCCCACGGCCATAAACTCGATACCGCAGCAGCTCGTCGCAAACGTCAGAGACCACAGCGAGTTGCTGCGTCCCCAGTTGATGGCCTGGTCGAGCGAACCTACAAACACATCTACACCACCTTCGTGAAGTTCATTGACAATTTTCTCCAATGACTCGTTATCCTTAAACTCTGCGTAAGGAATACTCTTGATATGCGGCTTTCTCACTTCCATTCCAATGCTCCTTTCCGCCAGGCATACGCCAGGCCAAATACAAGTACTAACAGGAAGAAACCGATGCTAAGCAGCGCCATAGCACCGAACTCCTTAACTACCACAGCCCAGGGATACAGAAAAACTGTCTCCACATCGAACATGAGGAATAGAATAGCGAACAAGTAGTAGCCCACAGACATAGGTAACCAAGACGAACCACGAGTCGGGATACCGCACTCGAATGGCTCACCTTTTACCTTGTTATATGAGCGCGGGCCGATGAGTTTCGCGATTACATAGGCCGCTGCTACCAGTACAATAGCCGTTACAAGAACGGTAAGTAACAAGATAAAATACATAAAAATATTATAATATTACAAATTTGTACGCCTTAAAAAGCGATGCAAAGGTAATAAAATAATCGCAAAGAATATTATTAAAAGCAAAAATAATATGGAAACGCGTACGGATTTGTCCTTTCCAACCATTTTGTCACCATTTTTTTTGGTGGAAATGGATTTAAATACCCCAAAACCAAACTTCGTCCTAAAGATTTATTTTAATGTCCCGAACTTTTTTATATTCATCCAACTATATTTCGTTCTAAATTATATACCTTATGTAGTGATAAACTTAAATTAAAATTACAAGAACAATGAAACGTATCAGATTTGTTTTGAAATGCTGCACAATGACAATTGTTGCGCTTTTCACTTTATGCATGTGTACAAACGCACAGAGTAACGACAATTACGGTGACTACAGGCTTGATGGATTACACGAAGAAATACTATGTTGTGATTGCAGCCAACAGTGCCTGCGGCACTATCACTGATCAGGATATTGAATTCAGCAAGAAACCCAACGCCCTGCCCTCATATTCTATTGACATTCAAAGCATGATGGGCAATTCAATGCAAGCGATAATGGAGTTTTCTGAATCTTACAAGCAATGGCTTGCTACACAGGATGTTGAACTGAAGAAATTAAATAGAATTCGGTATAACGTAGTGCCTGAAAACAATAAAGGTGCGGAATGAATGACAATAACAAATTATTCATTCCGTACCTTTGTCGTTTTTATAGCATATAATAATATTGCTGGAATAAAGGAATAATTCTATATTCTAATGATTATTTCAATCACGCGCATGATACTCCCAAAGCCCCTCCATCGGACTTTTTATCACGCGGCCCATCGTGAAACCCTCGGCGCGGGCGGCTTCGGAGAGTTCGGCGGAGAAGTGGCAGGCTATGCTGCCCACGGCACCGACGGGAAGTTCGGGGCGGCCGTACTGCACGACGTTGCGGCGGAAGAACTGACGGAAGTTGTCGACAACGATCTCACGGACGGCGGGCAGGGAGAGATGACGGTGGATGAACGGAGCGAACGATGCGAGAAAACGGTTGGCCAGCGGCTCGCGATAGACACGGCGGATGACATCGGCCATGGTGAGACCTGTCTCACGTTCAAAGTCCGACAATACGGCAGTGGACAGATGGCCTTTATACATTGCGTTGAAAAAGAGGCGGCCAAGCACGGCACCGCTTCCCTCGTCGCCGAGGATGTAGCCCAGCGGCGGGGTGTTCATCACGATGCGTCGTCCGTCGTAAAGACATGAGTTTGCGCCGGTACCGAGGATGCAGGCCACGCCCTCCCCCGCCCCGCAGACGGCACGTGCCGCACCGAGCAGGTCGCTGTAGGCCTCAACGCGGGTTGCATGAGGAAACGCTCCGGCGAGCGCGGCAGTCATCATAGGCACATATTCCTCGCGACACCCGCTGCCGTAGAAATACACTTGGCTTATACCTGTACCGTTTCTAACGCTATCATCTGCCGTCAGGAGTTCGTCACGGAGTATTCCCGATATTGTCTGTTCGTCCTGATGGAAAGGATTGATGCCTTGTGTACTGACACGACTGATGACGTTGCCGTCGTCGACAACGCACCAGTCTGTCTTTGTGCTTCCGCTATCTGCAATTAATAT
The DNA here is from genome assembly GCA_947170725.1 of uncultured Prevotella sp. GTDB lineage: Bacteria > Bacteroidota > Bacteroidia > Bacteroidales > Bacteroidaceae > Prevotella. The sequence goes on along the minus strand of CAMVUM010000004.1, from coordinate 32,339 downwards.
CATTGGTTGTCGTATATGAAGTCCGTACAGTTTATTCCAAGAGACTTTCCTTTAGAGAATTGTACATATATTATTCCAAGAGACTTTCTTTGAAGGAATTTGAAATCTCCTCAAAGGTTTTCTTTAAAGAACCCGGCCACGCGTTCCTGCGCCTTCGGACCGCACTCATGTCCCATTTCCCATATCTCGGTGACAAGACTGTTGCCGGCTTTCTGGCTGTCCCACACGCCTCGCATGATAGAGAAAGCCTTCTCTACGCCCGGCATGGGGAAGAGTTTGTCGGTACGGCCGTTGATGAAAAGCATAGGCTTGGGACAGGCCAGACTCGCAATGTGGGGATAGTCGAGATACTGACGCAACGCAGGTATGCAGTTGGCGAAGCCTCCGTTTTCCTTCCGTCCGTACTTCCACGTCATCTGAACGTCGGTCGTAACCATCCAGCACACGGCCGCACCTACCTTTATCCTGTCGGACAGCGCCGAGAGCATCCACGCACGGTAGGCCCCCATTGAGCAGCCGGCGCAGCCGATGCGCTCTTTGTCCACTTCGGGCAGCGTGGCGAGAAACTCTGTAGAGGCAATGTCGTCGTAGGTCATGAAAGCACTGAGGTCGCGGCCGTACATCATCATATTGCCGGCGATAATGTCATACTTGTTGCGGTCCACGCCCTCGGCACGCCCGCGCTCGCCCCACATCGGGGCGTCGGTGGAGAAGACCAGATAGCCCTGACGCGCCAAATAGTCTCCCATATACTGTCCGCCGTAGACTTTCGGCTGCCACTCGTCGGCATCCTTTATCACCGTGGAATCTTCACCGAACGGCCGTATCATCTTCTCCTTGCCTATAAAAAGATGTGCGCCGTGGTCGTGAAGCAGGTTGATGGCCGGAAACGGGCCATCGCCGTCGGGGATGAGCACGTAGGCCCTCACGCGGTAGAAAGCTGAAAGATTGAACTCTATCTTGCGTGCCACGTAGCCGTCGCGCCGCTCTTCGCCCAACACCGTCATATCATAGCTCTCGGGCGCCGGCGGCGGTGTCATCATGCACTCCTGCACTTTCTCCCGGGCCTGGCGCTTCCACTTCGCGAAGTTGCGAGTCTTGCTGTTGCCCCACGCCATGGGATAGGTCAGCTGCGCCTGAAGCATGTCGGCGTAGACGGGAAAATCCTTGTAGAACTCATGATTGGCACGCTTTTGCGCCGATGCCGGAACAGCCGCCATGAACAATGCGGCGACGGCAAGAAAGAGTCGGATAGTATTCATTCGGTTCATAATTGCTGTTAATGTAATTGCAAAATTACGAATATTTATCGGTAATATCGTTACCAAGTGACGGATATTTGCCGGTAATGTAACTGCAAAATGACAAAAAAACGATTATACGGAGAAATTCCCACACCACTTAAATCACATTTCCGCCGTATCGTGCGGCCGGACTTATAGCTGCTATCGAAACATTCACTAACCGACGGCCCCATGTATTTATAAAATTCCGTTCCTTTGCAGCGCAAATTTAAAAACATCAGAAAATGAACTATCCGTTGATTACATGGAGTTGCGTCGTGGGCATGATAACCGTGATTGTCATGGTGCGCTTCGTCATTGCCTCAGGCATCGGACGCCGGAACCGCCATCCTTTGGTGGAGATAGGAAGCGAGCGTGAAGAGTTTTTCGTTCCGGGAGACCCGGTCAACTGTGACGACTATGACGACGAAGAGTGACAACCGCCGGCCTACATCGCAGGAACTGTGCCTCTTCCTGTCACGCTATTGCTCGTGGCTTCTCGGATGCGGTGCCACGTGCATAAGACTTGAAAAGAACGTGTCGCGCATGGCCCGGGCCTACGGCAAGGAAACCGACATGACGATCATGCCCCGCCACGTCCACATCTCGGTCTGGGAGAAAGGCGCGGCCGAAACCGTCACGTCGATTGCGTCGATGCGCCACTGCTCCACCAGTTTCAACATGAACAGCCGGCTGAGCGAGCTGAGCTGGGAGGTGGCCGACGGTAAAATCAGCTTCAACGAGGCCGTCAGCCGTTTCGACCGCATCATATCCAATGACAGCCAGAACCGGTGGACGGTGCTCCTGCTCGTCGCCCTCGCCAACGCTTCGTTCTGCCGACTCTTCGGCGGTGATGCCGCAGCCATGGCCATAGTCGCCGCGGCAACCATGGCCGGCTATTACATCAAGCAGCAGCTTCTCTCCCGCGGTCTCGACCTGCGGATTGTGTTCATCGCTTGCGCGTTTGTCTCGGCCGTTCTCGGTGCTACAGGGCGTCTGTTCGCCATCGGCACTACCCCGTCGGTGGCCCTCGGAACGAGCGTGCTCTATCTCGTGCCGGGCATACCGTTCCTCAATTCGTTCAGCGACATGCTCTGCCGCCACTACATCTGCGCCATCTGCCGCTTTGCCGACGCCCTCGTGCTGACGGCCTGTCTATCAACCGGACTGTGCTGCGCAATGCTGCTGATGGACGTGGGGATGTTCTGAATAATTAAGATCTGGAAACTGAGAAATATAAACAATATATATATAAATGTGTAGCAATTCTATTCAAGACGCATTGTTCGCGGCGATTGCCGCCATCGGTTTTGCGGCAATAAGCAATCCGCCGCGACGGGCCTACATCTACTGTGCCCTTATTGCGGCCATCGGCCACTCGCTCAGATACATGCTCATCAACGGCGACATAGCCCACATCCACATCGTCGTGGCCACCTTCCCGGCCTCGCTGCTCATCGGTACGCTTGCCGTCTTCATGGCACCGATGGCCAAAACACCGGCCGAGACCTATCTCTTTCCGGCGCTGCTGCCGATGATACCCGGCATTTATGCCTATCGGGCGTTCGGGTCGCTGGCGGCATGCATGCTTCAGGAGGGTGAAGAAGCGTTCGGAACATACTTCTATCTCTTCGTCCACAATTCCCTCACCGCCACCGGAATAGTTCTCTGCATGGTGACGGGTGCGACACTACCCATCTTCATATTCAAAAAAATAGCCTTTCAGGCAACGAGATAGCCGCCAAATGGCTATCTTTGCAGTCAAGTAACAAACCTGAACAGCAACACCTACTCATAAAGATGGAATTGCGCCAACTAAGATATTTCGTAAAAGTGGCCGAAACGCTCAACTTCTCTGAGGCGGCCAAAGTGCTGTGCATAACCCAGAGCACGTTGTCACAGCAGGTGAAACAACTCGAAAACGAGCTGGGCACCACGCTGCTCGTGAGGAGCAGCCATAACGTAGCCATGACCGAAGCCGGCCGCGAACTCATGCCCTACGCCCAAAAGACGCTACGTGAGGCGGAACTCTGCAAGACACGAATCAGCGACCTCAACAACCTTGAGGCCGGCACGCTCAACATTGGCGTGACCTATTCGTTCAGCCCGATACTGACCGAGACGCTCATTACCTTCATGCGGATGTATCCCAAAATCAAGCTGAACATCTTCTACAAGCCCACAACCGAGCTAATGGAACTGCTCCGCGAACGCGAGATTGACTTTGCACTCGCCTTCCGCCCAACGCGCCACATCGACGGAGTCGAGTCTCACATCATCTTCCAAAACTGTCTCTCGGCCATCGTCAGCACAAGCCATCCGCTGGCCAGCCACGATCGCGTGACCTTCGCGGAGCTGGAGAACTATGACCTCGCCCTGCCGTCAAAGGGTCTTCAGGCACGCAACGCCTTCGAACATGTCATCACTCCATACAACAAGTTCCGCATACGTATCGAACTGAACGAGGTCAACATCCTCCTGAAACTCATACGCCAAAGCAAGTTCGTCTCCGTGCTCGCCGAGGCCACAATCCACAACGAGACAGGCGTAAAAGCCATCCCGCTCGACATTCCGGACAACGAGATGAGCGGCTGCGTCCATACACTAAAGGACACGTACCACAAGAAATCAATGCTTGAATTCATCCGGCTGCTCAACGAGTCGCTCGCCGTAAAGGAACGGCAAAACGCATGGATAGAGAGATAGATGGATATATTTTCAACGCACAGGCCGCAAAGACGCAAAATTTATGTTCGGATATTTTTCTCGTGCCATAAAACTTCACTTCTTTGAGGCCTGTGCGTTGAAAATATCCGTGTCTTGCACTTAAATTGATAAGATTCGATTACTTATCTCCCCTTTTCCTTCTTCCTTTCCGCTGTTTTTTCGTACTTTTGTCTTCCATATCGTTCTTTCGCGCAATCATAACGCACTGAGGACGAACCGAAAAACTGCTGAAACAAAAATCAAAAGACATGAAGAAACCTATCCTATTGTTTTTCGCCGCAGTGCTCGGCCTGACCGCCAGCGCACAAGAGAAGCGGCTCTACGACTTCGTTGTGCCGCGCGACGGCACATTCCGCCAGGCGCTCGAATCCGCCAACGGCCGCAAAGACACTACCCGACGCTACCGCATCTTCGTCATGAAGGGCGACTACACCATAGCCACCGAAGGCACGACGACAGGTGGTGACGGCAAGGAATACGGCGATCCGCGCTCCTATCTGAAGGCACCGCGCACATCGATCGTCGGTGAAGACCGCGACCAGACCGTCCTCACCAACACCGTCCCCGAACCGACATGGGACAACGGCTTCGGCCTGGCCAATCCACTGGAGGGCATCGGCCGCGGCGACGTGCTCATCATTGAGCGTCAGAGCCACAGCACCTACCTTCAAGACCTGACCATGCGCAGCGGAATGGGGGACAACACGGGCCGCAACATCGTGCTCCACGACCGCTCCGACCTCACCGTCGCCAGAAACATCTGCATCTGGGCATATCAGGACACTTACGTGAGCAACAATCAAAACGGCCGTTTCTATTTCGACGGCGGCATAATCCGCGGACGCACGGACTATATCTGCGGCAAGGGCGACGTTGTATATAACGGAGTGACATTCCAGCAATGCGGCCGCGGCGGCTATCTCGCCGTACCCTCAGTGGCGCGCCGCTACGGCTACGTAATGCTCTCATGCCACATCAAAAGCGAAACGCCAGACGTCACCTACTATCTCGGCCGCCCGTGGGGCAAGGGCACTCCGCGCGCCGTATGGATTGACACGAAGGTTGACCGCAGCCCCATCACGCGCGACAAACGCGGCTACAACGGATGGGCTGACATGAGTGGTGGATGGCCGGCACTATTCACCGAATACAGGACGCACCTCACTACCGGCGAAATGCTTGACCTCAGCGGACGCCGCGCCATGTATGTTGACAAGAAGGGCAACGAGCATCCCAACCATCCGGCTCTCACCGACAGCGAAGCGGCTGAATATACTCTCGCCAACGTCATGGGCGACTGGCATCCGGAGGAACTCGCCCGCGAGGCGACAGCGCCCACCGACGTCCGCATCAACAAGAAAAAACTGACATGGAAAGGCTCTCCAGACGCCCTGCTCTACGCCATCTGCCGCAACGGAAAGGTAATCGGCTTCACCACCAAGACGTCTTTCCGCCTGAAGGACAGCACACCATCCGACCGCTGGGCCGTCCGCGCTGCCAACCAGATGGGCGGCCTCGGCTGTGCCGTCGAAGCCTCAACGCCGGACAAGCGCTGAGATGCGGCATGACATGAAACCGCCATAAACTTCAGAAAGAAGTTATAAGTAAGCGGACACTATCAATTTATATAATTCAAACGCAAAAAGGCCAAAACACAAAGTACTACGGTTGTGCTATCCATCATTCCTTAATAAGGATTTGCGTTTCGGCGTTTTTGCGTTTGGATTATTTGCTATTTTGAACACTCCACGCGACAGTTTTATCTGAAAACATTCAAGTGAATAAACTTGCGGAAACGCCATATCATGACGTTTCCATGCCTACTATACGCCAAAAACTCTTACCATTTCATAATGCACTCGTCAAAATATCCAAAAATTCAAATTTCTTAGCTTATTTTATGTTCTCGCACATCCGATTTATTCTTCAATTAACACGAATGAAACATTTTTGAAACATAACATCGCTAACTTTGCAAAATCAATAAAATGGTTGAGTTAATACATTAATAACATATATGAAGTCTCTTATCACGACAGTTGTTTTCTGCTTCGCGGTAGCCCAGACACAACCAACGGTCGCCCAAGCGTTGACAACAACAACCCAAACTTTGCCAACAACAGTTCAAGCGCAACCGACAACGACCGATGCGCAGTCATCCAACGGCCAGAAACTGACCGTGACGGACAAGCTGAACATCAACGGAACGGTCAGGGCGAAATATGAATACCAGCCGGAGGAAGGTGTGGGACGTTTTGAGGTGCGCAACTGCCGCATATCGGTTTCCGGCAAGGTGATGCCCACGGTGGCCTACAAGGCCGAGATTGACCTCTCCGACGAAGGTCGGATAAGGATGCTCGACGCCTACCTGAGACTGCTACCGACGGAAAACCTCCGCCTGACTGCCGGACAGATGCGCGTTCCGTTCACCATCGACGCCCACCGTTCGCCCCATCAGCAGTATTTCGCCAACCGTTCGTTCATAGCCAAACAGGTGGGCAACGTGCGCGATGTCGGTGCCACGGCGGGATATACGTTCGTGTTCGGGGACAATGAAACAAATTGTAGAAACAAACCACATACCGACAGAAACGGACAATATACTAATGGAAATGAACAAGATAAAACCTATAAAAGATATGAGACCAGCGCCGCTCCCTCGTCCCTGACGCTCGAAGGCGGTATCTTCAACGGCTCCGGACTGACGGAGCAGAAGCACTATTGGACCAAAAGCTACAACTATTCGCTGAAAGCGGAGGCTCTGATTTGCGGCCAGGTGGGCGTCGTTCTCAGCTGCCAGCACACACGTCCGGCCGAAACGGGCATAATGATGTGGAACGGCGGGGCATATTGGCATGCACACGGATGGCATATCGAGGGAGAATATCTGCACAAGGACTATTCCGGCGGAGCTTTCAAGGCTGTCAATGCCGTCGACGCTTTCGTGGTCAAACGGTTGCCGTTGCGCAAGGTTTTCGAAGCAGTCTCGCTGCTCGGACGCTATGACTACATGGACGACCACAGCGACGGAAAGCCCGACAGCAACGGCCGTCTCACCATAGACGACCCGCAACGACACAGGATTACGGCCGGAGCGACATTCCATCTTGGCGGAAAATCACCGAAAACGGACATCCGCCTGAACTATGAAAAATACTTCTATGGCAGCGGCGCTACGCCAAACGTCTCTGAAAGGGACAAGATTGTCATTGAACTGATGTGCCGCTTCTGACTGCAACACACTGATTTCATATAATAAAAACGCAAAGGCCGCAAAAACGCAAAGTTTTATAGCAAGAGAAAAATACCCGAACATAAACATTGTGTCTTTGCGGTCTTTGCATTTACTTCATATTCCATGCACCTCCCCCCACAAGAGTTCTTTTCTACCACCTTAAATGCTAAATAAAGGAAAAGACATGATGCAAACTACTCTGTTGTACTAAAATAAGTAAATCAAACCAACATTTCATACCTTTCCACTGCCCTCCCTATCGGAAAAAACAATATCTTTGCAAAGTATATGACGGCAGTTCGCCTGACTGACAGCACCGTAAGACGTCAGGACTTATCGTCCGGATTTATATATAAACTAAAAAGATATGCCTATGAAAAAACATTTTCTGACTATCTGTACGCTACTCTTATGCTGTATCGGCATGAAGGCTCAAACCGCCGGTGAGCGGGAGGAGCTGATAAAATACGGTGACATGGAGCATTGGGTGACACGCCACATCCACGAGTCGGCCATCATCGGCGGCAACGACAAGACACTCTATGAAATCGGACCGACAAAAACCATAGACGGCAACACGCCCTATGTCAACGCCGGAGGCTCGCCGTGGGGTACGTCGAACGTGATGGCAAAGGTGGCCGGCATCGTCAAAACGAACAACTGTGTCTATCGGGACAGACACAACGGCGGCCACTGTGTCAAGATGACCACCCACGTCGAGAGCGTGAAGGTGTTGGGACTTGTCAATATCAGTGTTCTGGCAGCCGGCTCGATATTTCTCGGTGACATGAAAGAGCCTATCACGGGAACGAAGGACGGCCCGAAGGCCCTCAACTGGGGAATCCCGTTCACCCGCCGGCCAAAGGCCCTGCGATTCGATTACAGGATGAAGGCGGCAGACGGGGAGAGCCGGATAAAGATGACGGGCTTCAGCAGCAAGTCAACCGTGCCGGGACGCGACTACGCCATTGCCATCCTACTGCTCCAAAAGCGCTCGGAAGACGCCAAGGGAAACATCACGGCACGGCGCGTGGGCACTATGGTTGTGAAATATGGAAAGACAACCGCCGGCTGGAAGGACAACGTGACATACGAGATTCTCTACGGCGACATAAGAAAGAACCATCACTATGACGCCGCCACAATGGGGCTGCGCTCCACCGACTACGCCCGCAACAGCAAGGGCAAGAGCGTTCCGGTTGTCGAGACTGGATGGGCCGCAGTCAACGAGACGCCGACACATCTGCTCCTACAGTTCTCATCGAGCCACGGCGGAGCATACATCGGTTCGCCGGGCAACACGCTATGGGTGGACAACGTCCGCCTTGTCTACTGACATCGCGCCCTGTCCGATGGAATGAAAGCATTGTACGGCAATAAAAAATACAATCCTTTCATCTTCCCATAGCCTTCCAATTCATATCCAACAACCCCGGAAATGTCCTTCCACAACAAGATTATGACAATAAAATCAGGCTCATTCCTCCCCACCCTGTTCTACGCTGCGCTGGCCGTACTGGCCGTTCCATGCGTGGCATTGCTCTTCACCGAGACCTATCTTCCAATAGCGTCACGGCTTTGCGGCGTCCTGTTACCCATAACGGCCTATTGGCTCATGCTCTCGCTGAGCCGCAACACAGGCCGGACAATATGGCTTCTGTTCTTCTTCATCTTCCTTTCCGCATTTCAGATTGTGCTGCTCTATCTTTTCGGTTGCGGCCCGATATCGGTAGATATGTTCCTAAATATACTCACCACCAACGCCGGTGAGGCGTTCGAACTGCTCGGCAATCTTCTGACGGCCATCGCCACCGTTGTCGTTCTCTATATCCCGCTGCTCGTGGCGGCCACGGTTGCCGTGAAACGCGGACTGCAACAGAATTGCGGTTTCGTCCGCCGTCATCGGCGGATGGCCGTCGGAGCCTTTGCAACAGCATGCGCTGTGACGACCGTATGTGCTGCGGCAGTACCATCGTTCAGCCTTAAGAACGACATCTTTCCTGTCAACGCCTGCTACAATCTCGCCTTGGCCGCAGAACGGGCATACGCCACGGATCATTATGCGGAGACGTCGGCCGGTTTCTGTTTCAATGCAAAGACGGCTCACGACGGCGACGGACGCGAGGTCTATGTGCTCGTCGTCGGCGAGACGGCACGAGCAAGCCAGTTCGGAATCTACGGTTACAACCGTGAGACGACGCCGCGGCTGGCCGTCATGGACGGTCTGACGGTGTTCAGCGACGTCCTTTCGCAGTCAAACACAACCCACAAGAGTGTCCCCATGCTGCTGTCGCCTGTATCCGCTACGGACTATGACAGCATATACTATCGCAAGGGAATTGCCGCCGCTTTCCGTGAAGCGGGCTTCCATACGGCGTTTCTGTCAAATCAGAAGCGCAATCATTCGTTCATTGATTTCTTCGGAGAAGAAGCCGACAAGTGCATATTTATCAAGGACAGCGTTCCCGATGGACGCAACGTGATGGACCGCGAGCTGCTCGGATACGTGAGAAAGGAGCTTGACGGCGGCCACGGCAAACTCCTGATTGTTCTCCACACCTACGGTTCCCACTTCACCTACAACGAGCGTTATACCGCCGACGGCTCACACTTCCGTCCCGACAGGGACATGAGCGCACGGCGGGAGAACCGCGAGAGCCTCGTCAACGCCTACGACAACACCATCAGGCAGACCGACAGGCTGCTCGCCGACCTCATCACGATGCTTAAACGATGCGGTTGTCCGGCTGCCATGATTTACACGTCGGACCACGGCGAGGATATTTTCGACGACGGGAATGCGTTCCTCCACGCCTCCCCAAGACCGACATACCATCAGCTCGAAGTGCCGCTGCTGGTCTGGACATCTGAAGAATATGCCGCACGCCATCCTCGGGTGACGCAGTCGCTCGACAGAAACAGCCGCCGGCCTGTTGCCACGAGTGTGTCGGTATTCCACACGATGCTCCACATCGCCGGCATTTCAACTCCCCACCGCAACGACACTCTGTCCGTGGCGTCACCCGATTACGTTCCCGCGCCGCGCCTCTATCTTGACGACCACAACCGCCCGAGGCCGCTAAGCGAGTTCTTCTGAGCCGGCCAGGCTCTTCTATATCATCCTTTCCACTCCTCACCGCGCAGGAATATGCGGCTGATGACTGGCGTGGTATAGGCATATGGAATGAAGTCGAGCGACGGAATGGGGCGCGTAATGTAGAAATTGGCCACCTTCCCGACGCCTATCGAACCGTAGTCGCGGCTCAATCCCATGGCACAAGCAGAGTTGATTGTGGCGGCGTTGAGCGCCTCTTCGGGCAGCAGACGCATCTTGATGCAGGCCAGCGAAACGGCAAATTTCATGTCGCCAGACGGCGTCGAGCCCGGATTGTAGTCGCTCGCGATGGCCAACGGCAGTCCGCTGTCTATTATACGCCGGCCCGGAGCGAACGGCATATTGAGGAAAAATGACGTCCCGGGCAGTGCGGTAGGAATGGTGGAGGAATCTCTCAGCAGCTCGATGTCGGCGTCGGTCATGCTCTCCAGATGATCCACAGAGAGCGCATTGTGCTCCACAGCGACACGCACGCCGCCTGAATCGGCCAGTTCCTGGCCGTGGATTTTAGGCCGCAGGCCCCAGCGGGCACCGGCTTCGAGAATGCGCGCCGTTTCTTCCGGCGTGAAGAAGCCTTCGTCACAGAAAACATCAATGTAGTCGGCAAGCTGCTCCCGGCCCACGGCGGGAATCATTTCGTTGACCACGAGGTCGACATATTCGCCCTGACGGCCGACATATTCGCGGCCGACGGCATGCGCTCCGAGGAACGTCGACACCACGCGGAGCGGCGCAGTGTCACGGATGCGGCGTATGACGCGCAGCATTTTCAGCTCGTCGGCGGTGTTAAGACCATAGCCGCTCTTTATCTCGACAGCTCCCGTACCCTTTGATATTATTTCTCGAACACGCTCCATGGCCTGTGCATAGAGTTCCTCTTCGGTCATTTCGTGAAGACGGTCAGCCGAATTGAGAATGCCGCCACCACGCCGTGCAATCTCGGCATAGCTCAGTCCGCGTATCTTGTCGACAAACTCATGCTCACGGCTGCCGGCATATACGATATGGGTGTGGCTGTCGCAAAACGACGGCAACACCATTCCGCCACCGGCATCGACCACCACGACATCGACATCGCGGCCGTTGTCCAATGAAACACGGCTGCAACCACGTGACGCGAGGTTGTAGCCGCGTGATTCGAGGTCGCCCATCGGACCGAAGCCGGCTATCACTCCGCCCTCAACATAAAGGAAGGCGTCTTCAATACTTTCAATAACTGACATATCCCGCCCCGCAAGCCGCAAGCGTCCGTGACGCTCTATGCCTGCAAGACGGGATATGTTCTTAACCAACAATGCTGTCATCTGAATACAATGTGTTATCTGTTGAAGTCCTTCAGCAACGCACTGCTGTGCGGATGAAGTTGATTGAGCTTTCTATGTGCGGATACATCAGTTCGTCGTTGAGAATGAACGGCACCACCTTACGGTAATCATCATATATCTCCATAATCTTCGGCGACGACTTGAGCGGCAGCCTGAAGTCGAGCGCCTGCATGGCGTTGAACAGTTCGATGGCCAGGACGCGCTCGGTGTTAAGCACCACTTTATAGAGTTTGATGGCGGCATTGGCTCCCATGCTGACATGATCTTCCTGGTCCTGGCATGACGGGATGCTGTCGGTGGAAGACGGCATGGCCAGCGATTTGTTGAGACTGACCACCGACGCGGCCGTATATTGGGTTATCATGAAGCCGCTGTTTACGCCCGGCGTAGCCACAAGGAAGCTCGGCAGGCCGCGCGTTCCGGAAACGAGACGGTAGATCCGTCGCTCGGAGATATTGGCCAGCTCGCTGAGGGCGATGGAAAGGAAGTCTATCGGAAGGGCAATCGGTTCGCCGTGGAAGTTTCCGGCGGAGATGATCAGGTCGTCATCGGGGCATACGGTAGGGTTGTCGGTTGCCGAATTAATCTCCGTGTCAATCACCGAACGCACATAACGGATTGTGTCTTTCACAGCTCCATGGACCTGCGGGACGCAACGGAAGGAATACGGGTCCTGCACATGAGCCTTCGAACGGCTTATAATCTCACTTCCTTCGAGCAGTTCGCGCATACGGGCAGCCGTCTCTATCTGACCCTGATGTGGACGGACGGCATGGACGGCGTGGGTGAACGGCTCTATCAGTCCGTCGTAGGCATCGAGGGAAACGGCCGCAATCGTATCGGCCCAATCGCTCAACCGCTGTGCCTGAAGCAACGCCCAGACAGCAAACGAGCTCATGTTCTGCGTACCGTTGAGCAGTGCCAAGCCCTCTTTGGAATCCAGTTCGATTGGTTTCCAACGCTTCTTACGGAGCAGTTCGGCACCAGACATAACCTTTCCCTGATACTCAACCTCGCCAAGTCCGACGAGCGGCAAACTGAGATGAGCCAGCGGCACGAGGTCGCCGGAGGCTCCGAGCGAACCCTGACGGTAGACAACCGGATAGACATCGTCGTTGAAGAACCTCACGAGTTGCTCTACGGTATTGACCTTGCAGCCCGAATATCCGTAGCTGAGCGACTGTATCTTCAGCAACATCATTATCTTGACGATGTCGTTTGGCACACGTTCTCCCGTTCCGCAGGCATGCGACTTTATCAGATTGATCTGCAACTGAGCAAGCTGGTCCTTGCCAATGGACACATTGCAGAGCGACCCGAAGCCTGTTGTCACACCGTAGACGGGTTGGTTGCTCGTGCGTATTTTCTCGTCAAGGTATTCGCGACAACGCTCTATACGCTTTACGGCATCATCGCTAAGCTCAATCTTGAGTCCTCCGTATATTATTTCACCGATTCTTTCTATCGTAAGATGGTCGGCAGATATCTTGTGAATCATATTCTTTTTCATATTTTGGGGAGTTAGAGGAGTTTAATGAGTCATCTCGGACTGCGTCCGCTCAGGAGTGCCGACAAAAGTCTTGTTGACCGACTCCTTCTTTCATACACATAAAGCAGACGTCTTCAACTCCTGAGCGACCTTAGAAATCGGTAACTCCTTAAACACCTCCAACTCCAAAAACGCAAACTTCTAAAACTCAATTTCATCAATTACGTTCTCCTCCACCATGTTCGGCATCGTCACCTGAAGCTCCGGCCTGCGTTCCATCTCGCGGCGGATAGCGTCCATAGAGCCGCTGTTGCGCGCCCATGAGCGACGGGCAATGCCGTTGTTGACGTCCCAGAAGAGCATTTCGCGGATGCGGCGATCGGCATCTTCGCTGCCGTCGATGACCATACCGAAGCCTCCGTTGATCACTTCGCCCCAGCCAACACCGCCGCCATTGTGCAGACTGACCCACGTAGCACCGCGGAAAGCATCACCGATGACGTTCTGAACGGCCATGTCGGCACAGAACTGAGAACCGTCGTAGATGTTGGAAGTCTCGCGGAAGGGTGAGTCCGTGCCCGAAACGTCATGATGGTCGCGGCCGAGAACGACGGGACGGCTTATCCGGCCGCGGCGTATGGCGTCGTTGAACGCCAGCGCAATGCGTGCGCGGCCCTCGGCGTCAGCATACAGGATGCGTGCCTGCGAACCCACAACGAGATTATTCCGGCCTGCCTCACGAATCCAATGGAGATTGTCGGCCAGCTGTCCGCGGATGTCGTCGGGCGCCGTCCGTAGCATGTCTTCAAGCACTTCGGCGGCCAGACGGTCTGTCTCGGCGAGGTCTTCAGGCTTCCCTGAAGAACAAACCCAGCGGAACGGACCGAAGCCGTAGTCGAAGAACATCGGCCCCATGATGTCCTGAACGTAGGACGGATAGCGGAAACGGTTGGCGTCACGCATGATGTCGGCACCAGCACGGCTCGCCATCAGGAGGAACGCATTGCCGTAGTCGAAGAAATACATGCCGCGGGCGGTGAGCTTGTTGATGGCCGCCACCTGACGGCGGAGGGACTCAAACACACGCTCGCGGAACTCGTCAGGCCGTTCGGCCATCATCTGTTTCGACTCTTCGAGCGTCATGCCCACGGGATAGTAGCCTCCGGCATACGGATTGTGCAGCGAAGTCTGGTCGCTGCCGAGGTCTACGCGTATGTCCTCGGCGGCCAGCCGCTCCCAAAGATCGACCACATTGCCGACATAGGCCATCGAGACGGAGCGCTTCTCGCCGACGGCCCTGCGCACGGCGGGAATGAGTTCGTCAAGGTCGGTGTGCATCTCGTCCACCCAACCCTGGTCATATCGCTTCTGAGCCGCCTTGGGATTGATTTCCGCCGTGACGCTGACTACGCCGGCAATATTGCCCGCCTTGGGTTGCGCGCCCGACATTCCGCCCAGTCCGGACGTCACGAAGAGCATGCCATGGATGTCCTTCCGTTCCTCGGTGAGCCGCTTGCGTGCGGCATTGAGCACGGTGATTGTTGTTCCGTGTACGATTCCCTGCGGTCCGATATACATATAAGAGCCGGCCGTCATCTGTCCGTACTGGCTCACGCCGAGGGCGTTCATCCGCTCCCAGTCGTCGGGTTTGGAATAGTTGGGAATGACCATGCCGTTGGTGACGACCACCCGCGGTGCCCCTTTGTGCGACGGGAAGAGTCCGAGAGGATGGCCGGAATACATCACGAGCGTCTGCTCGTCTGTCATCTCGCTCAGATACTTCATCGTCAGACGATACTGAGCCCAGTTCTGGAACACCGCTCCATTGCCGCCGTAGGTTATCAGTTCGTGCGGATGCTGGGCGACGGCTTTGTCGAGATTGTTCTGTATCATCATCATGATTGCGGCCGCCTGTTCCGAGCGATGGGGATATTCGTCAATCGGACGGGCATACATCTCGTAGCGTGGGCGGTAGCGGTACATATATATACGTCCGTAGCGGCGCAGCTCGTCGGCAAACTCAGGTGCCAGTTGGGCATGCAGATGCTTCGGGAAATAACGCAGGGCATTGCGCAACGCAAGCCGCTTCTCTTCCGGAGTCAGTATATCCTTGCGCTTGGGGGCATGGTTTATCTCCGGGTCATACGCCTGCGCTTCGGGCAGGGTGTCGGGGATACCGACACGGATGTCGGCTATGAATTCTTCTTGGGTCATATCGTTGAGGTTTTTTGTCAAATGATGGTGTGGGAAGGATTAGAGGGATGGGAACGATGGGGCAATGGGAACAATGGGAGCGGTAACTCCTTACTTTATAACCTCCTCCGTCATCTTCATTATCTCACGCTCCGTCCTGTCGGCTTCGGCCATGAGGGCGGTAGCCTCAGCCGTGAGGGCATCGGCGGCGGCGCGGTCCTTCAGTCCGGCGGCATTGATTTTCACGTTCAGTCCCGCCCCGAGCACTGCGGCACGGGCGGCAAGCGCACCCACGCCGGCATCGGAAACGCTGTTGGGATTGCCCGAGGTGACCATAGCGCGGCATATTTCAAAGACCTGCATGGAGGCCTTCATCGTGCGCAACGGAACCTGTGCGGCATAGAGGGTTGCGTCTTCAAGAGCTGCGGCACGCGCCTTGCGGTCGTCGTCCGTCTTCTTCGGCAGACCAAGGGCAGCCATGATGCGGTTGAAAGCCTCGGTGTCCTCGTCAACGAGGTGGAGCAGTTCGGTCATAAGCATCTGCCCCCGGTCGGCCCATGCGGCAAACTCACGCCAACGGTCGTCCCATCCGGCCTTATGACCGGAGAGATTGGCCACCATCGCGGCGAGTGCGGCACCGAGAGCACCCATATATGCCGAAATCGTTCCGCCGCCGGGCGCCGGGCTTTCGCGCGAGGTCTCCTCGGCAAATCCCTTCACCGTCATGTCGACGAGCCGGCGGGCGTCCGCCTGTCCGGCGTCTTCAAGAAGATATTCGATTATCTTCTCCCGAGGATTGAAAGGCTTCAGGTCGTCGAGCCCCATGCTCTTGACGGCAATTCGGATTATGTCCTCCTCGGGAATACCGGTCGAGCGCTGCTGCTTTTCGAGAAAATAGCGGCCGGCATCAATGAGGGTTTTCTTTGGTATGAGCCCGACAATCTCCGTGCCAGTGACGCGTATGCCGCGGTTTTGTGCGCAACGGCACACCTCGTCGAAAGCGACATGGAGCGGTGTGACGCTGAGGTCGGTCATGTTCATCGACACCTGTGCTATGCCATATTCGTCGATATACCATCCGATGGCCTTGGTACACTTCAGCGTGCCCGGCCGCATCAGCGGCTCACCATCATCGCCGCGCACAATCTTTCCCACTATCGGGTTGCCCTCGCGCACAGGGCGTCCTTTCTCACGGACGTCGAAAGCGATGGCGTTGGCGCGGCGCGTCGAAGTCGTGTTCAGATTATAGTTGACGGCTATCAGGAAGTCCCTTGCTCCAACGGCCGTCATGCCCGTCCGCTCCACGGCCTCGTCTATTGGGCGCGCTCCGAAGTCCGGCTGGCGTCCCTCTGTGGTTAGCTTTTCGGCCAAAGCCTCATATTCTCCATCGCGGCACACAGCCAGATTTTTTCTCTCGGGAGTGAACGCGGCGGCTTCGTAACAGTAGCACGGCACGCCCAGCTCGTCGGCAATGCGGCGGGCCAGCGTACGGGCCAGTTCCGCACACTCCTCGAGAGTAATGCCCGCCACTGGAATGAGCGGCAGGACATCGGTCGCTCCCATGCGGGGATGGGCACCGTGATGACGGCGCATGTCAATGAGTTGGGCAGCGCGGGCCACGCTTCTGAATGCGGCCTCAACAACGGCCGATGGCTCGCCTACGAACGTGACAACCGTACGGTTGGTTGCTTCGCCGGGGTCGACGTCGAGCAGCCGGACCCCCTTGACGCTCTCAATCTCGTCAGTTATCTGCTTTATTATTCCCATGTCGCTCCCTTCGCTGAAATTGGGCACGCACTCTACGATTTGTTTTCCGTTAGCCATAGTATATGGGTGAGTAGTTAAACGTTATATATTCTTTCTGCAAATATATAATAATTATGTATATCCGACAAATATTAATACGCTTTTTTTGATATGCCAGCAGCCCTGTGTCAGCTTTATTCTGAATTTGACGGCGAAAATACGGGGGACTTTTCGTTTTTCTCCGGATGCGGCCGCAAATTCGAGAAATATGGGGGCGTAGTTTTGCGGATATTTATCCGCTTTATATTCACGCAATTCCTAACCTCTTTATGCTCAACCAGTTGGAAATAACAGCGTCACCACAGTTTTCAGAAAACGCCGAAAATGTCTTGCCGTAAGGGCCTCGTTGCATCCTCGGGAGGCCCTTACGGCATTGCAACGGCGGCCCCGTTGCACTCCGAAAGCAGCCCCGCCGTAACCCCGGGAGGGTCTTACGGCAAGAATTTGGTGCTATTTTCAGCCATCAGAAAAACGCAAAAACTTCATTCCAGAAATGCCGTAAGGCCCTCCCGAGGTCGTTACGGCGGTTTCCGGGTGATGTTTTTGCTGTCTTTTCCGCCCAAAACCGGGCTGAAAACACCCGAAAACGGTCTAAAACAGGATTTGCGGCGGAGGGAATTTTGTAAAGCAAAGGGAACATTGTTATCCTCAAAGTAGGAGCGCTATCCTACTTGATTCCGTGTAGCAGTAAAGACCCTCCGAATAATGAAGGAGCATGTAGGGACATCACATCGTGAAGGGTGTTGCAGAACAATGTGGTCTACACAAGTATGGACATCGTTTTGCGACGTCTATCGCAATACCAACAGATTATGTCAACGTGCCAAAAGTACGTCAATACAATCTCATGGTTTTGCAACACCATCAACATATAAGCATGAGGCTATTTTCCGAACAGCCGTGACCGCCAGCCCACAACAACGCAACAAAATATCCCGATTCCGTACAAAAACACCGGTTTCCGTACAAAAACACCTGTTCTGACATGATTTTATACACTATCTTTGCAGATAAACAACCTAAAATAACACGCAATGCTACACCACATCAAAACACATCTGCTGCCATACGCCACGGCGTTCGTCATGGCTCTTTATGCCGGAGCCGGCATTCCAGCAGCGGCACAATATCAGAACGTGAAAGACGAGACCCGAAAAGGCAACCGCCCGCTTGCCGAGTTTGTCACGCAACAGCGCACGCTGTTCAACTTCGGATGGAAGTTCTGTCTTGTCACGAAAGAGAACAAAAATACGGATTTCGCCTCACCCGCTCTCGACGACAGCTCGTGGCGCACGCTCGACCTGCCACATGACTTTCAGTTCGAGCAACCTTGGACAAAGGACGGCGGAGGTGCGCGCGGCTTCAAGCCGATGTGCGATGGGTGGTATAGGAAGACTTTCCGGGCCGACTCACTTTGGAAGGGCATGCAGGTTTCGCTCGATTTCGGAGGTATCATCTATTTGGGCGATGTCTACATCAACGGCCACAAGGTGGCGTCGACCGACTACGGCTACATAGGTCTTGAGGCCGACCTCAGCCGCCATCTACGCTACGACACCGAAAATGTAGTGGCCGTCTACGCATCGACAGGCCCTAAGAAAGGTTCACGCTGGTACACCGGAGGAGGACTCTTCCGCGACGTCCATCTGAAAGTGACCAACCCGACGCACATTGCCCGTCACGGCGTGTTCATCACAACACCTGATGTCGGACGCGACAAAGCTACGGTGAGAGTTCAGGTGGAGGTTGAAGGCTGGCAGAAGAACAACGTGACAATCCGGACGCGTCTGCGCGATGCTGCCGGAAAAGAAATCGGCTCGGCTGAAAGCGGTATGCCCAAAAACACACGCCAGAGCATCACGGAGGTCGCCCTGCCCGAAATCAGCATCGTCAAGCCGTCGTTGTGGTCGCCGGACACACCTTATCTATATAGTGCCGAGGTTGTTGTCTATGCAGGAAACACACCCGTAGACAGCCTGAAAGAAACCTTCGGCATACGCAAACTGGAATTCTCACCCGAATTCGGCTTTCGCCTCAACGGCGAAAAACTGTTCCTTAAAGGAAACTCAGGCCACCACGACCTTGGCGCCCTCGGCGTAGCCGCACACGACCGGGCCATAGAACGGATGATGCTACGGCTGAAAGAGTTCGGCTATAACACAATCCGCTGTTCGCACAATCCATACAGTGACAGCTTCGCGAGGATTGCCGACCGTGTGGGAATGATTATTGTCGACGAACTGATAGACAAGTGGAGCGACAGTGACTACTGGGGCGGTCGCCAGCCGTTCACCAATCTGTGGTATCGGCTCATCCCCGAATGGATTAAGCGAGACCGGAACCGGCCGAGCGTCATACTATGGAGTCTGGGCAACGAGTTGCAGATACGCGAGGATTGGACGGGCTTTGCCGGACTGAACGACTGGGGCGTGACCACATACAGGATATTCGACGAACTGGTGAAACGCTTTGACGACACACGTCCGACAACGGTGGCCATGTTTCCGGCCCGCGCCGGAGCCATCACCCGGAAGCACAGCGAGTTCAACAGCTATCTCACGCCGCCGGAACTGAGCTGTGCCACGGAAATTGCCTCGTTCAACTATCAGTCGGCCCGATATGCCGATTACAAGAAACATGCACCCCATCTGATCATCTTCCAAAGCGAAGCCGAGACGTCAAACATGCTCGAGGCCTACTACAACATGGACCACAAGAGCAGCGTCGGCATGGCCTACTGGGGCGCCGTGGAATATTGGGGCGAGTCGAACTCATGGCCAAAGAAAGGCTGGAACTATTCTTTCTTCAACCACACCATGCGCCCCTACCCGCAGGCTTATCTCATACGCTCCGCCTTCAAGGCCGACGAACCGCTGGTGCGCATCGGCGTGATTGACCGCAAGGGCGGCGAGAGCGTCAGCTGGAACGACGTCATCGTCGGACGTCCCGACATTCTCGACCACTGGAATTTCGCGGCAGGAACAACGCAGGATGTCGTGACGTACACCAACGCGAGGTCCGTCGAACTCATTGTCAACGGCAAGAGCCTCGGCACACAAACAAACGACACTACCGCCAAGGACAAGTCACAGCGCAACACAATCCTGTGGAAAAACGTGCCATACGCGAGCGGCGGCTCCATCGAAGCCATCGCCCGCGACGCCGAAGGACGCGAGACGGCACGCCACCGCATAGAAACCGCCACACGCCCCGTGTCACTCGTTGTTTCTCCCGAGACCTCCACGTGGACGGCCGACGGCATGGACCTCATGTTCCTGAACATCACGGCTGTGGACAGCCGTGGCCGCGTAGTCCCGACATTCGACGAAGAGATGACCGTCGACGTCACCGGCCCGGCCTCATTCGTAGCCATGGACAACGGCGACCACTACACTCCCACCCTCTTCCAAGGTGTGACAACAAAGCCGATGAAGGGCGGCCGCATGCAGGTTATCTTGCGCAGCACAAGGCAGCAGGGAAAGGTCACAGTTAAAGTATCAACGGCCAAACTGAAGCAAAGCTATAAGACAGCAACGCAGAATGTCACTGACTGAAATTAATAAGCAATGTGAATATCATAACTGTCACTGTCAATAAAAGCATTAAACAATGAATAAAGAATTGAGAATTATGAAAAAAGCATTATTGATAATAATCACTGTTTTCTTTTATGCCAACACGACACTGGGGCAGGGACACATAAAGGTTATATTGGACAACGACTTTGCCGGTGATCCGGATGGTCTTTTTGCCCTCGCCCAACTCGCGGAGTCACCTTCTGTTGATATAAAAGCCATCATTGGGTCCCATCTTCACCAAGGTGAAAACTGGACAGCCAAAGGCAAACCATCGGCGACAACAGCAGTGGAAAACGTCAACACCCTCCTTTCGCTTATGGGAAAAGAAGGAAAATATAAAGTTGCGGAAGGAAGCAATACGGCTCTCCGCGACACGATAACCCCAATACGCACAGCTGCTACTGATGTTATCATAAAAGAAGCAATGGAATGTTCTTCGCGAAATCCGCTATATGTGCTCTGTGGGGGCGGACTAACAGAGATTGCTTCGGCATGGATGCTCAACAAAGACATAGCCCAACGCATCATCCTCGTGTGGATTGGCGGTGCCGAATATCCCGGACACACGCCTCCACCGGGAGCAAAACTCGAATACAACACGACTATAGACACCAAAGCAGCACAAGTCATATTCAACCAATCCGACATCAGGTTATGGCAAATTCCGCGCAACACATACAGACAATGCCTGATCTCCCGTTCCGTCCTGCATGCACGCACAACGGAAAAGAACCCTGTGACAACACATTTGCTGTCTGTGCTTGACTCACACATAGGATTGGATAAGCCTGCCGAATGTTATGTCTTGGGAGACAGCCCACTGGTTCTTGTATCCGCTTTGCAGAGCAAATGGGAACGTGATGCCTGCTCCTCCGACTATTCTTATCAGCCACGTCCCACAGTCAACGACAAAGGAGAATTCAACTTCAAAAGCGCGAAAAGGGGCACTGTCAAAGTCTTTGACCGGTTGGACACATATCTGATGTTTGAAGACATGTTTGCAAAGCTAAACCTTACGGGGCGTTAAACCGTTAATTAACAACCGGGGAAGGACAAGAGCACTTTACTGCAGAAATGCAAGGCTTTTATTTTAATGCAACCAGAATTTAAAATAAGAGCTTCGCGTTTCTGCATTTTTGCGTTAAAAAGCACTCCTTTAAATCTTTAGAAATCCTATGATTGGAAAAGAAGATGTTCCACATCCATGCCGGTGATATTTTATTGCAGGATGATTTATTCGCTTGCTGATGAACGCTATTTCGAATAAAATTGCTAATTTTGTATCAGACATCGAAGTTTTGTAATTTTATCAGCAAGCCATGACCGAGATAGTAAACAAGAAGTTTTACGAAGACCGTTATGCCAAAATCAAGTATGTGCTAACATCGGACATAATCACTCGAGAAAATTTCAAACTGCCAAATCAATAAAGACCATTATTACGGGAAGTTCTTTTCCTAAATGCTGGACACCCCGTCTTACAGATTAATTTTGAGCAATTAAAAAATTAGATATATTCATTAGTAATATTATATGTAAAGACTATATAAGAATCGGAATAGAGAAAAATCTCATATCTTTCAATGGTTTGAGAATAATGCAAATCACCCAAACAAACGATAAAAGAAAAATACTATTATGGCAAAAGACAAAATAGCATACGTATGCAGCAACTGCGGCCAGGAATCGGCAAAATGGATAGGCAAATGCCCAAGTTGCGGACAGTGGAACACGTTCAAAGAGATACGTATAGCGGCAGACACGGGCACTCAGGCAGCACGTCAGGCGGCCGTATCAGTGCGTTCGGCGATGGACAAGGGCAAAAACAGGCCGCTGTTTCTCCGCGAAATAAGCGCACACGACGAACCGCGCATGGACATGAACGACGACGAGCTGAACCGCGTGCTTGGCGGCGGGCTCGTTCCGGGGTCTATTGTGTTGCTCGGTGGAGAGCCGGGCATAGGCAAGAGTACGCTCACACTACAGACCATACTGCGGCTGAAAGACCGCCGCATACTGTATGTAAGCGGTGAGGAAAGCGCCCACCAGCTAAAGATGCGCTCCGAGCGCATTGCCCATGAGCCGAACGAGACATGTCAGATTCTATGCGAGACATCGCTCGAAAATATCTTCGCACACATACGCGACGTCAAACCAGAGCTCGTCATCATAGACTCCATACAGACGATTGCTACAGAAGAGGTTGAGACAAGTCCGGGCAGCGTGACACAAGTGCGCGAGTGTGCATCGGCCCTGCTGCGCTTTGCGAAGACAAGCGGCGTGCCGGTGATACTCATAGGACATATAAATAAGGAAGGGACATTGGCCGGTCCGAAGATTCTGGAACACATCGTGGACACGGTGATACAGTTTGAAGGCGACCAGCACTACATGTACCGCATACTGCGCAGCATCAAAAACCGCTTCGGAAGCACATCGGAACTGGGCATCTACGAGATGCAACAGACGGGATTGCGGCAGGTTAGCAACCCGTCGGAACTGCTCCTCACGCAAGACCACGAGGGACTGTCGGGCATTGCCATCAGCTCCGCCATCGAGGGCGTACGCCCGTTCCTCGTCGAGACGCAGGCTCTCGTGTCGTCGGCAGCCTACGGAACGCCGCAACGTTCGGCAACGGGATTTGACCAACGACGCCTGAACATGCTGCTGGCCGTGCTTGAAAAGCGTGTTGGATTCAAACTGATGCAAAAGGACGTCTTCATCAATATCGCCGGCGGACTGCGCGTAACGGACCTTGCTATGGACCTCAGCGTGATAGCAGCCGTGCTGTCGAGCAATGTCGACACTGCCATCGAAACCGGATGGTGTATGGCCGGAGAGGTTGGACTGAGCGGCGAAGTGAGACCCGTCAACCGTATTGAACAGCGCATTGCAGAGGCTGAAAAACTCGGTTTCAGCCATATTATAATCCCCAAATATAATATGTCTGGGCTTAACACAAAGAAGTTTAAGATAGAACTGCACCCCGTACGCAAAGTAGAAGAAGCCTTGCGAGAGCTATTCGGATGAGGATGAAAGGTGCTTCTTACCGTCAACAGTAATGAATAAGGGATATACGACCTGATTTTAAAAGAATATTATGAGAATCTGCGGAATATAAAGATTAGTTTGCATAACAGGACTTAATAGAACTGAACAAACCGTATTTTATTTGGAACTGAAATTCTTTCTCACTACATTTGCATCACAATCGCAGACAAGCGAAATTAGAAAGACAACTCTGGATAGGGTGCGAAAGGTCTCCCGCACAATATCTATAAAGGGATAACATGGAGACCGATATGTTTAACCATTCAAATAAAGTACTACTATGGAAAAGAAAGAGAAGTGTTGCACAAAAACGGCCTCAAAGGGAGAATGCAACGAGAAGAAAACAGAAACAATGTGTAAGGACGACAAGAAGTGTCAGGACGAAAAGCAATGCAAGGATGACAAGAAGTGTCAGGACGAAAAGCAATGCAAGGACGACAAGAAGTGTCAGGACGAGAAGCAATGCAAGGACGACAAGAAGTGTCAGGACGAGAAGCAATGCAAGGATGACAAGAAGTGTCAGGATGAAAAGCAATGCAAGGATGACAAGAAGTGTCAGGACGAGAAGCAATGCAAGGATGACAAGAAGTGTCAGGACGAGAAGAAATGCCACACAAAGAGTCGTCCGACCGGAGACCCTATGGAGGGTGACGTTTGCTGACACATGACCGACACGTAAAGACTAAAGAATGAAGGGCGGCGTAGAGCAAGAAATACCGGCTCTATACGATGACACAATATGCACTTTCACACCGCCCGACATTCCACGTCGAGTCCATTTGGACGCCTGTGGGCAGGATGGCATAACGGCCGGACTGCTCACAGGTTGTTTGTTTCTAAAGATTGTAGACCGTTGTGTCGTTTATCCCAGCATCGGCAAGCGCCTCACGTCGCTCGACACAAGTGCCGCAACGGCCGCAATGATGCTCATCGCCCTTATAGCACGACCAAGTTTCGCTGTAGTCTATGCCCAAAGCATGGCCGCGACGGGCTATGTCGGTTTTGGTTATACCGGTATAAGGAGCCTCTACCGTCACGCCATCGTAAGTTCCGGCGGCCGTTGCCGCACTGAACGCCGATACAAACTCAGGACGACAATCAGGATAGATGGTATGGTCGCCACCATGATTAGCCATCATGACATACTTAAGACCATTACTTTCGGCTATGCCTGTAGCAATGGAAAGCATGATGCCATTGCGGAACGGAACAACAGTAGACTTCATGTTCTCGTCGGCGTAATGGCCCTCGGGGATGGCATCGGCACCGGAAAGCAACGAACTCTTGAAGTATTGGTGCATGAAGTCGAGATTAATGACAATGTGGCGTATGCCGAGCCGCTCGCTGTGAAGACGGGCAAAAGGAATCTCCCGGGCATTGTGGTTGCTGCCGTAGTCAAACGACAGAGCTATTGCTATGCGGTCACGATACTCATACAGCATGGTTGTACTGTCCATACCTCCACTGACTATTATTACAGAATCTTTCATTCTAAAATATATGTATGTTTTAGTTCACGCAAAATTAATCATTTTAACGGTAAAGACCAAACAAAGGCGTCAGAATTTCCGAATATTGCAAAGTCTATATTGCATTTCCATAATAATGCCGCAAAAAATATATAAAAACGTCACCATGGTACCGTCTTTATTGATTTAATTTGCTAACTTTGCGTTCGCTAATATTAAAATATTCGAGATATCACATAAACTTAAAAATATATAGCAATTATGACTATCGAACAATTCAACTTTGCCGGTAAGAAGGCAATCGTGCGCGTGGATTTCAACGTACCCTTGGACGAAAATGGTAACGTAACCGACGAGACACGTATCCGCGGCGCTCTCCCTACACTCAAGAAAGTGCTCAACGATGGCGGTGCTCTCATCATGATGAGCCACATGGGCAAACCCAAAGGAAAGAAAAAGCCCGAACTCTCACTTTCTCAGATTGTGAAGAACGTTTCAGCAGCTCTTGGTGTTGAGGTGAAATTTGCCGATGACTGCGCAAATGCCGACGAGGCCGCCGCTGCTCTGAAACCGGGCGAAGCCCTGCTGCTCGAAAACCTGCGCTACTACGCAGAGGAGGAAGGCAAACCTGTCGGTGTAGAGAAAGGCACTCCCGAATATGATGAGGCAAAGAAGGAAATGAAAGGCCGCCAGAAGGACTTTGCAAAAAAATTGGCAAGCTATGCCGACTGCTACGTGATGGACGCCTTCGGTACGGCTCACCGCAAGCACGCCTCTACTGCTGTCATTGCCGACTACTTCGATGCAGACAACAAGATGCTGGGCTATCTGATGGAGAAAGAAGTGCAGGCCGTTGACAACGTATTGAGCAATATCAAACGTCCGTTTACAGCTATCATGGGTGGTTCAAAGGTGTCTACAAAGATCGGTATCATCGAGAATTTGCTTGGAAAGGTTGACAACCTCATCCTCTGCGGTGGTATGACATACACATTCGCAAAGGCTTTGGGCGGAAACGTCGGCAACTCAATCTGCGAGAATGACAAGCTCGACCTGGCTCTCGATATCATCAAGAAGGCTAAGGAAAACGGTGTAAATCTTGTGCTCGGAACAGACTGCATCGCCGGTGACGACTTCAAGAACGACTGCAATACAAAGGTTTGTCAGGTTAACGACATTCCTGAAGGCTGGGAAGGTCTGGATGCAGGTCCCGAAACACGTCAGAAATTTGCCGCAGCCATCGAGGACGCAAAGACAATCCTATGGAACGGCCCGGCCGGTGTATTCGAATTCGACAACTTCGCCGGTGGTTCAAAGGTAATTGCCGAAGCCATCGCAAAGGCAACAGCAAACGGAGCTTTCTCACTCATAGGCGGTGGCGACTCCGTAGCTTGCATCAACAAATTCGGCATGGCCGACAAAGTGAGCTACATCTCTACCGGTGGAGGCGCCCTGCTTGAGGCTATCGAGGGTAAGATTCTGCCCGGCGTAGCAGCCATCAAGGGTGAATAAGATATACACTTACTGACAAACAACAATCCGAGGGCGGCCCAATGACAACACTGAGCCGCCCTCTTTGTTTTCCAAACGCCGGTCTGACAGAATCCGGCCGGACACGGCATGAGTTCAATGGTGCAGAACCGGAAAAGTAATATGGGTCATTTTATAAGTAATATGAGTCATATTTGGAAAGTAACATCGCCTATATTGCCTGGAAAGACAGCCTGCATCACTTCATGGCGACGGCGGAACGTAACCTTAAGAGGCACGATGACACATCAGATTTACACACATTTAAAACAAATGGAATTATGAAAAAGACATTTCTATTCGCCTCAATCATGGCCATTGCCATGATGGGATGCGGTTCCGGAGGAGGAACAGAGTCTAAAGGACTGAAAACAGACTCGGTCAAATTTGAACAGAATACAAAGGAGAGCGAGGTCAAAATTGTGGTCGACTACCCCACTGCCGGCGATCCGGTGATGGTCAACGCTATCGCAGAATACGTGAACGAAAACCTCGGTGGCACGTATTATGGCGACCTGCAGAAAAGCGATTCGCTTCTGGCATACTATGGAAACACCATCGAGGGGAAGCTGAAAGAAGAATATGACGATGTCGGCGACAATAGCAGACCTCCGTATTCATTCAGCATGGACATTAGAAAGATTTATGAAACAGACCGCACTGTGACATTCACGGCCTCAAGCTACAGCTATATGGGCGGTGCCCACGGCATGGGAACAAATATAGGAACGACATTCCGCAAGTCGGACGGACGGCGTTTCTGTGTCGAAATGATGTGCAACGTCAACACCGACGAGTTCCGCAACATGATAAAGGAAAGACTACGGACATACTTCAAGGAAAACGGCGAAGATGTAACGACCGACGACGAACTGGCGGAAATGCTGATAACGGAAAGCGGATTAGACTTCCTGCCGCTGCCGCAGTATGACCCGTATCTGACAAAAGACGGTGTCAAGTTCGTCTATCAGCAATACGAGATTGCGCCGTACGCTGCCGGACTGCCGTCGTTCACCATACCGTACGACAAAGTCTGGCCATACCTGACACAGGAAGGACGCAACATGATAGAGCGCTGACTGTGTCCGCAGCAACGTAAATATCATCAATCATAACGGCACAATCTATCCGTATGACGTAAACGCAAATAAAAAAGGCGTCAAACCGCTGCTTGTGATGTCTGTTCGATTGCAATGACACTTCGCTTTTTCGCGTCTTTGAGTTTACGTTATATAGATTGATTGTGTCCGCTTACCAAACAGAAAAACTATAAGCATCTAATATATGACAGCTACAATCATCATCCTCGTCATAACCGTAATACTTTTCATCAGCGGACGCATCCGTGCAGACATCGTTGCCCTTTGCGCCCTGACAGCCATGATCCTGCTCGGCATACTCACGCCAGAGGAGGCTCTTTCCGGCTTCTCGTCTACGGTAGTGATTATGATGGTGGGCCTCTTCGTAGTGGGAGGAGCCATACTACAGACCGGACTGGCCAAGGCGGCCAGCCAACGGATAATGAAACTGGCAGCCGGAAGCGAGACACGCATATCCCTGCTCGTCATCATCGTAACGGCCGTGATAGGAGCCTTCATCAGCAACACGGGAACGGTTGCACTGATGATGCCCATCGTTGTGAGCATGGCAACGCAGGCCAACATGCGCCCCGGACGTCTCCTCATGCCTCTGGCCTTTGCCAGCAGCATGGGCGGAATGTTGACGCTTATCGGTACACCGCCCAACCTCGTCATACAGGACGCTCTGACAACGGCCGGCTATGCCCCGCTGAAATTCTTTTCGTTCCTGCCTGTGGGTCTTATATGTATAGCCGTGGGAATAGTCGTCATGCTTCCGCTCACACGAATGTTCCTCTACAAAAAGAAAGGAAGCGGCGGTGGTAGGACGGGCGGAAGCAAGACACTCGACGAGCTGGTGGAGGAATATCAGCTCGTCAATGGTCTGCGTCGGTATCAGATCAAGGAACAGTCGGCCATAAAGAACAAGACCGTGGCGGAACTAAACCTCCGCGGACAGTACGGACTTTCCATCATAGAGATACGCAGCGAGAGCACCGACCGCAGCGGACTGATACGCAATGTGCGCCAAAGTCTTGCCGGCCCGGACAGTATTCTCTCGGCCGGAGACATTGTCTATCTCACCGGCGACACCGCCGTAATGGACAAGTTCGCCAAGAACAACGGCCTGAAGCGGCTCGACAACAACAACATCGACTTCTATGACATCGGCATTGCCGAGATTGTCCTCATACCAACATCGCGCCTCCTCGGCACGACACTACGCAATTCAGGCTTCCGCGAACGCTATGACATCAACGTTCTCGGCATCAAGCGTTCTGGAAACTACATCATGACAGGGCTGCCGGAGGAGAAACTCCAGTCGGGCGACGTCCTGCTCGTACAGGGAAAGTGGACCAATATCTCGCGGCTTGACGAACAGGAAAGCGACTGGGTTGTGCTGGGACAGCCAGAGCAACAGGCCCAGCAGGTTACGCTGAACTACCGCGCACCGTTGGCCGCTGTCATCATGCTGGCCATGATCGCCATGATGGTGTTTGACTTCATACCCATAGCTCCCGTCACAGCTGTAATGGCTGCCGGCCTGCTGATGGTTCTGAGCGGCTGCTTCCGCAATGTCGAGGCAGCCTATAAGACCATCAACTGGGAGAGCATAGTCTTGATTGCAGCCATGATGCCCATGTCCGTAGCACTGGAGAAGACCGGAACGTCGGCCATGATTTCCCACTCGCTCGTGGCGTCGCTTGGCAGCGTCGGTCCCACGGTACTCCTGGCCGGGCTCTATTTCACCACCTCGCTGCTCACGATGTTCATCAGCAACACCGCCACAGCCGTCCTCATGGCTCCCATAGCTATGTCGTCGGCCGTCGAAATCGGTGTAAGCCCCTACCCGCTTCTATTTGCCGTGACGCTGGGAGCCAGCATGTGCTTCGCCTCCCCCTTCTCCACACCGCCCAACGCGCTCGTCATGCACGCTGGCGAATACACGTTCAGCGACTATGTCAAGGTTGGTCTGCCGCTCCAAATCATAATGGGCGTGGTCATGACTTTCCTGCTGCCGCTCCTCTTCCCGTTCTGAATATGACGGAGATACGGTGGAAGAAACAAGAAATGAGGATATTTCAAATCCATATAAGAAAGTCATCATTATCAGCTTATACCGATATTAGAGAGTGACGTATGACGATGTATAGATATGTGAAGCGGCTTCAGCCGATATACCGTTTCACGATCTCCAGCAATTTTCCATGATTTTCACGGCTGTTGCCGGCTATCACTCCCGACGGCTTCGTGCACGTGAGCGGCAGGCCGGAAAGGTCTGTCAGAATCCCGCCAGCCTCGGTGAGGATAAGCGACGCAGCGGCAAAGTCCCACGGACTGAGCAAGTATTCGAAATAAAGCTCACAGCGTCCAAGGGCCAGATAACAAAGTTCGGGAGCGGCTGCGCCGAAACGGCGTATGTCGTTACACTCCATGAACGTGTCGAGGATGACAGATGAGCAGACGCCGGCATGTTCCTTATGATATACCGGTAGGGCCGTACACATCACAGCGTCGGCGAACGGACGGGCGGACACGCTTATGCGCCGGCCGTTGAGAAACGCTCCGCAGCCACGTTCTGCGGTGAAGAGTTCGCCTGTGCGCGGCAGATAGACAACGCCAAGCACAATGTCACGGTCGTATTTCAGCGCCACACTGATGGCGCACTGGGCAATGCCGCGGCTGTAGTTGGCCGTTCCGTCTATGGGGTCGATAATCCATGTCAGAGCGTGGGACGTGTCGTGGATATCTTCCTCTTCGCAGAGGAAGCCGCTGCCAGGGAGCAATGAAACCAGCCGTTCGCAAAGGAAATCCTGCACGGCAACGTCCGATGAGGTGACTATGTTTGAATAGCCTTCTTTCTGGGAAATATCAAAACTGTCGGTCATCATCAGCCCGGAGGCTTCCTTGACGATGCCGGTAAGCTCGGCTAAAGACGGAATATTCATGATTGCGGGTTCTTTTGTCGGTTTTACAAATGGTTGCGTGAGGGATACAAGTGCCCCGCCGCTTTATTGTATAACGGTCGGAGGGCTTTGAATATTGCTACGAGGGACGTTATTAATTTTTTTCAGCATAAAAAGCGGTTCCAAACGGTCCGGACATGAACAGAAACAGAGTCTTTAGCGGTCCGGCATGGTAGAAGATACGGCTTTTATGTACTTTTGACCGATAAGTTGTTCCTTATCAAAGTCCATATCAAGATAACCGTCATCATCTAAAAAATAGATTTTCTCTTGATGAAGTCAACCGTGAAGATGACTGAACAACCTTCTTTTTGAGCATTCGTCATAGATAATGGCCAAGCCGGGAACGCTATTAAGCGTCATCACGCTTTGTTATCAACTCTCATTTTATTTTTTCTCACGTCAATATAAAACAGATCATCATGGTCTGTTATACTATACAGTTCCATAAAATCCTCTGTAACCAGGTAATATTCGTCAAGTCCATCACAGTCACCGATAAATGTATGTATGTCAGACATTCTTGCTTTATAAACGACAAAAATCCCTGTTCCAATAATCAATAAAGAAATAGAATAGATTTTCTCTTGATAGCAGGCAATTATGGTACGAAGAAAATCCTCAAAAGAATTTTAGGTCTTTGATATAGTTCTCATATTCAGCTACCCAGTCATATTTCGGCACGCCATTATAGAAATTCAGGTCTAATTCTATTTGGAGATTGTCGATTGTGACTTTTCATTCTGTTGTTTCTTGAGGAGAGTTGATTTCCACTTCTCCAAAGTAAGTAATGTCCTTTTTCATATTCGTTCTTTTTCTTTTAAGCGATTAATGTCAGGTGGCTAACCTATTTTTTCGGGGAGGTTAAGCCACTTGTTACCAGCATTATTTCTCCATGTTCGATACATACTTTTTATTTTAATAGCTGGTAATGTTCGGCGGATAATCGACCTTTGGGGAGATTTATCCGTGTGTTACCAATTATTCATGCACAAACATATCTATATCATCAATGGCATCTCCGATTCTGTCATTGATGAAAGGATTATCTTTTTGTTGATTAAACACTTCAAAGATTCTCTCTTTTTCTATTTTTCCGTGTATTCGAGCCAAATGTCCGATACACGTAACTGCTAATCCACATATATTCTTTTCTCTATTGCTGTTGATTATATCAATGCAAACGTTCTGAATCCATTTCCAGTCATCACAGTTAAATGTTATTTTCAATAAAAGTTTGCAACAAAAATCTATATCTTCATCACACAGCAATATTTCTCGAATACTATTGTATATGTCTTGTGTCATTTTATTCATTTATTGGTAATGGTGAGGAAAGGAACACCGTTCAGGGGTTATCTTTTCTTGTTAGTAGCGTTATTCCATTTTATACATTTTTTTCTCCCAGCCTTTTAATTCTTGAAGAACAGGTTTGGGTTTTTGCAATATCTGATTAAGAAATTCTATAAAGTTAGGTGCTAATACTTCCGTTG